>CAZYLV010000001.1:0-184000 GCA_964648865.1 uncultured Gammaproteobacteria bacterium
CGAGCCTGGTGTCGGGGCTGGTGCGGCCGGAGACCACGATGGTGGCGTCCTGGGTGCGGACGTCCGTCGTGAGGCGGGTGATGATGGAGAGGTCGACGCGGACGATGTCGACGCTCAGCGCCTCGGGCGGCGGCGGTGGCGCGGTGTCGACCGTGAAGGTGGCCGAGGCCAGCGGCACGCCGTCGACGGCCGCGACCGCGGTGTGGACGCCGTCGGCGAGCGCCGCACGGGCGGAGAAGGAGAAGAACCCGTCCGCTTCGGCGTAGGCGACGCCGATGAGCGCGCCGTCGACCGAGACGGTGACGAGCGCTCCCGGCGCGGCTTCGCCCGAGAAGGTCGGCGTCGCGTCGCCCGTCGGTGCGTCGGGCGAGGGTTCCTCGCTGTTCACGAAGAGCGTCTTGAGCGCAGCCCCCTCGCTCGGCGGCGACGTTTCGACGGGCTCTTCTGCGGGCGATTCTTCGGCCGGCGGCGGGGGCGCGTTGACGTTGCGGTTGGCCGGGACGTTGGCGTTGACGGGCCTGGGTGCGTTGACCGTCTCGACCGGTTCCGACGCGGGCACGTTGACGTTGAGGTCCTGGTTGACGTTCTCGTTCTTGTCGACGGGAATCTTCTTGCCGATGACATTGGCCACCTTCTCGGAACAGGTCGGCGTGGTGAGCTGGTCGGCCACGACACAGCCCTCGTTCTCGATGGTGCCGCCGTCCTTGCCGGTCACGGCCACTGCGAAGGTGATGACCGTCCCCTCTCCGACCGCCAGACCCTTGCGGGTCATGGCCACGACGTCGCCTTTGACGCACATCGTGTCGTTGTCGCACGCGTCGGTCTGCTTGAAGCCGTCGACGGTCAGCGACCCCTTCTGGTACGCGGTGCCCGCGGGGATGACGTCCGTCAGCAACAGGCCCGTGGCGTCCGTCGGCCCGAGGTTCTTGACCGAGACCTGGTAGACCAGGGTATCGCCGCCCGCGACGGCGGCGCCCTCGCCCGAAAAGTCGCCTTGGCCCATGGCCAAGGCCGGTGCGAAAAGCGGGACGCTGACCAGGCCGAGCTTGAGGACGGCGAGCAGCACGGCGCCGGAGAGCGTCGTCTGCGTGAAGCGATGCGCCCGGCCGTGGAGGGTGTAGGAGGGCGCGACGGCGAGGTCGGCGACGGTCACCTCATAGGTTCGCCGCGGCGGCCGCAGGATGCGGCAGAGCCCGGCCACGCAGTGCAGGGGTCCGCTCGCGCGGTGGATGATCAGGTACCACAAGATCCCCGCCAGCGCCATGAGCGCGAGCGCGGCGAAGGAGAAGTCCGCGGCGAAGCTGACGGCGGCGAGCGCCGCCACGGTCGGATTCACGGCCACGGCCTTGGCCACCGAGAACTTGACCGGCGCGGCCGGGGTCGTGGCCTTGACGGCGAGCGTCTCCCCCTTCTCGTCCTTGCCCTCGGCCCCGTCGCCGGCCGCGCTGTAGGCGACGGTCTGGAAGACGTAGGTCGTCTCCGGCGCCAGGGCGACGACGACGATCTTCTCGCCCCATTGTTCCTTGGTCTGCTTCACGCCCTGCTTGGAGAGGACGTAGGTGGTCTCCTTGCTCTCCTGGGCGATGGAGAAGGCCGAGGCCGCCGTGCCCGGTGCCAGGCAGAGCCCCGTCTCGACTTCGCAGATCTCGTAGGTGACGTCCTTAGGGTTCCCGTCTTCGGGGATGCCGTCGAAGGTCAGCGTCGTCGGGCTCGAGGTGGCGACATCGAGCGCGCCGGGCGAGGCGGGCAGCGTGTAGGTGCAGGGATAGGTCGAGGAAGCGACGATCGGCGAGTTGCCCTTGTCGTTGAAGGCCACGACGGCGCGGCCGCAATGGACGGTCGCCGGAGAGAGCTTCTTCTCGGTGAGCTCCGAGATGTCCTGGGTGAAGATGGGGTTCGTGGTGGCGTAGGTCTTGGCGGCGTCCTTCTGGTCGACGATGGAGAAACCCTGTTCGTTGTTGGCCGTGTCCTCGAAGACCCAGCTGATGGCCGTCGCCTCCCGGCGCGTCTTCTCCGGGATGGCGTTGGGCGAGGTCGGTGGCGAGCCCTTGAGGATGGTCGACTCCGAGGATCCCCCCTGCGCGGCGAGCGTCGTGAACGATGTCGAGGTCGAGAAGGCGCTGTTGGCGCCGCTGGCGTCGACGTATTTGACGTGCCAGTAGTACGTGGTCTCGTTGGCCAGCGTCCCCGAGGGGATGGTGACGCTTTCGAGGTTCGTGGTCGACGTGGAGGCGAAGACCGGCGCGGTGAAGTCGCCCGCCACCGCGGAGACCTCCCAGCGGCTCGAGGCGTGGGTATCGCCGGCGTCGGGATCCGAGAAGGCCGATGCGGTGAGCGTGGGGCTCAAGAGCACGTCGGTGGCGCCGTCCGCCGGCGAGACGTTCTCCGGCTGGCTCGGCGACGAGTTGGTGACGTAGTTGATGGACAGCGAGGTGATCTCCGGGGTCGTCGTCGGCGGGCTGGATTCCAGGCCCGTCAGCTCGGCGCGCCAGCGCAGGTCGCTGCCCGTGCTGGCGAAGGCGAACTCATAGGTGTCGCTGATGCCGCCGCACGCGCCTCCGGAGGCGGTCCACGTCGACCCCCCGTCGTTGGACATCTCGTAGGTCACGGTGCCGCCGTTGAGCGTCTGGCTGGGGGTGATGCCGGCGCACTGGATGTCCGCGGAGACGGTGTCGATGGTCGTCGACTGCAGCGTCGAGGTGGTGAAGGCGAAGACGAGGCGGCCGAGGCCGGCGTAGCTCGACTGGGTGCCGCCGATGACGCCGCGGTTCCGGTAGAACTCCATCCCGCCGTCCATGCAGGGAAAATTGCGCTTGCTCCAGGAGGTGCCGCCGTTGACCGTGACGTAGAGCTTGTCGCTTGAGCTGGTGCAGCCGTCGGCGCTGATGAATCCGACCTGACTGTTGAGGAAACGGATGGTGCTGTACTGCGCGACGCTGCCCACGGCGTCCGTGATCTTGGTCCAGTTCACTCCGTCGGTCGTCTTGATGACGTTGTCGTCGCCGCTGAAGTCGCCGTTGGTCGCCCAACACTCCGTGTCGCCTGGCAGGCAGAAGAGGTCGTAGATATGACCATCGCTCGTGCCGCTGTACTGCTCCGTCCAATTGGCGCCGCCGTCCGTGGTGTAGTAGATCTTAGCATCGGTGCCGCTGCGCGCCCCAATCCATGCGGTTGAGGTGCTCACCGCCCAGAGGGAGTCGACGATGATGCTGTCGGAGAGCGTCCCCGTGGCCGCGGTCCAGGTGGTACCGCCGTCCGTGGTGCGGGCCAAACGCGCCTTGGAGCCCGAGGTCGATCCGACCCAGACCGCCAACGGGTCGATGACGGCGATGGCTGCCGAGTTGCCATCGAGGACGCCCGTGTCCGAGACGGTCGTCCAACTCGTCCCGCCGTTCACGGTCTTGGTGATGAAGCCGAACACCCCCGAGCCGAAACAGATGTCCGGGTCGACATCCGAGCATGCGATGGCGTTGATACGGCCAGGGTTGTCATCGCCTGTGAAGCCCCAACTCTCGCCGCCGTCCGTGGATTTGCCGACGTAGCCGGTCCCGCCGTTGTCGCCGGCCACGTATATCGTCTGGCCGTCGACAGGGTCCCGCCACATGGCACGGATCGGGAAGGCGCTCTTGGACGTGCCGCTGCACGGCTGGACGCACAGGGCATTCTCGACGATGTCGGTGAAGTGCGTGCTGGTGGACGTCTTCCCCAACACGGGCGCGGTAGAGTTGCCGCCGCCCGTCGCGTAGGCGATGGATCCGGAGATGGCAGCCAACGACATCAAGTTGCCGGAGCTGAGGGGAGGGACATCGACCTCCGTCCAGCTTGCGCCGGCGTCGTCCGAGCGCTGCGCCACGCCGGAGAAGCTGTTGCCGCCCACCGCCCAGCAGGTATCGGCGTCGCCGCACGCCACGTCCCAAAGGTAATTGCTGGAGATGGCCTGGGTCGTCGTGGCGAAGGTGACACCGTCGTCGGTGCTCGACGCCATGAAGCTGTCCGTCGAGTTGGTGCCGCCGGCCACGAGGATGGTGCCATAGGAGACGTGCTCGACGCCGCGCAATTCGTGCCCGGTAAAGAGCGGCGCGTCGATGGTCCAGCCCTGCGGCGTCGAGGTGGCCTTGGCGGTCAGCACGCGACCTGCCGTGCCGACGGCGCGCCAGGTCGAGGAGCCCGACTCCGAGATGAAGTCCACGGCGCGCAGCTTGTAGGTGCCGGAGGCCAGCGTTCCCGCGGTCCACGTGGAGCCGCCGTCGGTGGTGTACCGCAAACGGGGGGTCGAGGAGAGGTTATCGCCGACTACGACGCAGGTGCTGGCGTCGCTGCAGGAGATGCCATACCACTCCGTGGTGGCTATGGCTCCGGCGCTCTGGACGGACCACGAAGTGCCGCCGTCGCTGCTCTTCATCACCAGTCCGGTGTTGTTGTCGTCTCCCACGACGTAGACGACGTCCGTCCCGGGGACGGCATGGATGTCCCGGAGCACCGTGTTCGCGCCGCAGTGGTCCTCGTCCAGCTCGCAGCCATAGACCACCTCCCAGTTCTGCCCCGCGTCCGTGGTGCGGAAGATGGTGGTCCCCACGAGTTGTCCGCTGATGAGGTAACAGGTGTCCTCATCGATGCAGCTCATCGCATCGTAGGCAGTGATGCCAGCAGGCCAGTTCTCCCAGAAGTAGCGCGTCGACGAGGCGTCGCCGTACCCCAGGTATCCGGCGCCGTCGCCCAGCCATGTGGCATCGGTATTGGCGGTGTCGCGATAGGTGGTGGTGGCGAAGTCCTCGGTGAAGCTGGTGACCGTGGCGCGCACGGGCGGCGTCTCGGCGGTCTGCAGGAACAACGCGATGTTGGCGACGGCCAGGGCCAAGACGAGGCACGCGGCCACGGCCTGCATGCTCCAGAGCGCCAAGACGCCACGGCGGATCTTCCGTCGCACGACGCGATAACGAGAAAGCAGGTCCGGCGTCGCTGGCCCCTTCATGCCGCAAGTATAGCAGTGCGCACGTCCCGCCGCAGGGAGACCTTATCAACACCTCCAGCGACGTGATGCCACAGGTTCAGATCAACGGACGTCCCGTCATGTCCGGCGGCTGCGGGATGCCGAGGACGGAAAGGATCGTCGGCGTGACGTCGGCGAGCATCCCGACCGGCGGCACCAGAGAGAGGTCGCCGGAGACGGCCTCGGCCACGCCGCCCGTCTGCCCTTCCCACCGCTGCCCGACGATCAGGAACGGCACGGGGTTGGTGGAGTGCTCCTTGTCGATGTCGCCGGTCTGCAGGTTCTGCACCTCCTCGGCGTTGCCGTGGTCGGCGGTGATGAAGACCGCGCCGCCTTTGGCCAGGGCCGCTTCGACGATCCTGCCGACGGCCGCATCGACGGCCTCAGCCGCCTTGACCGTGGCCTCGAGGTCGCCGGTATGCCCCACCATGTCGGCGTTGGCGAAGTTGAGCGCGATGACGTCGTACGTGTCCGTGCCGATCTCCTTGACGACGCGCGCGGCGATCTCGGCCGCGGACATCTCCGGCTTCTGGTCGTAGGAGGAGACGCGCGGCGACGGGATGATGACGCGGTCCTCGCCGGGGAACGGCTCCTCGATGGTGCCGTTGAGGAAGAACGTGACGTGGGCGTACTTCTCGGTCTCGGCGATGTGCAGCTGGGTCAGGCCGGCGTCGGCCACGACCTTCGCCAGCGGGTTGCGGATGACGTCCGGCGGATAGGCGACCTTCACGGGCAGGTCCTTCTCGTACTCGGTCATCGTGGCGAAGAGCGCGTGCTCGGGAAAGCGGCGTTCGAACTTGGCGAAGCTCGGCAACGAGAAGGCCTGGGCGATCTGCCGCGCGCGGTCCGGACGGAAGTTGAAGAACAGCACGGCATCGCCGTCCTCGAGCGTCGCCGTGGGCTGGCCCTTGGCCATGATGACCGTCGGCACGAACTCCTCGTCGTAGACCTTGGCGGCATAGGCGGCCTCGATGGCCTTGACCGGATCGTCGGCCGTGGCGTCGGCCTTCCCTTCCGCCATGGCACGGTAGGCCTTCTCGGTGCGGTCCCATCGGTTGTCGCGGTCCATGGCGTAGTACCGCCCGGAGAGCGAGGCGAAGCGCCCGACCTTGACCTGCTTCATCTTGTCGAGCGTCTGACGCACGAAGTCGATGCCCGCGTTGTACACCGTGTCGCGGCCGTCGAGGATGCCGTGGACGAAGGTCCGGTCCAGCTTCTGCGCGGCGCAGAAGTCGAGCAGGGCATGCAGGTGGGCGAGCGAGCTGTGGACGCCGCCGGCCGAGACGAGCCCGACGATGTGCAGCTTGCCGCCGCTCTTCTTGAGGTGCTCGGCCATCTCCACGAAGACCGGGTTCTGCGGAAAGGCACCCTCGTCGATCTCCTTGTTGATGCGCGGCAGGGTCTGGTAGTAGACGCGGCCGGCGCCGATGTTGAGGTGACCGACCTCGGAGTTGCCCATCTCGCCCCAGGAGAGCCCGACCTCGGTGGACGAAGCCTGGAGCGTCATGGCCGGATAGGTCTTGATGAGATGGTCCATGACCGGGGTCGCGGCCATCTCGAGGGCGTTGCCGGGGCCGGGCGGAGCCACGCCCCAGCCGTCGAGGACGATGAGCACCACCGGTTTGGGACGGGCGGATTCGGCCATATCGCTGCGCATTGTGGCACAGCGCCGCGACCGAGGACAAGGGAAAACCGCCCCGTCGTGGGGCGGTTTTCCCGTGCGCTCAGCCGCGCAGTTCCTCTTCGATGGCCAGCAGCCGGTTGTATTTGGCGACGCGCTCTCCGCGGGAGAGCGAGCCGGTCTTGATGTACTCGGCGTTCACGGCCACGGCCAGATCCGCGATGGTGGTGTCCGGCGTCTCGCCGGAGCGATGCGAGACGGAGACCTTGTAGCCGTGCTGCTGCGCGAGGCGGATGGCGGCGACGGTCTCCGTGAGCGAGCCGATCTGGTTGACCTTGATGAGGATGGCGTTGGCGACCTTCTCCGCGATGCCGCGGCGCAGGCGCGCGACGTTGGTGACGAAGAGGTCGTCGCCCACGAGCGGCACGCGGCGGCCGATCGCCTTGGTGATGGCCCGCCAGCTCGCCCAATCGTCCTCGGCGAAGGGATCCTCGATGGTGATGAGCGGGTACTGCTTGATCCAGCCGCGGTACATGGCGAGCATCTGCACGGGAGTGCGCGTCTTCCTGTCCGAGCGCATCACGTAGACGCCTTTCTTGGCGTCGTAGAACTCGGAGGCGGCCGCATCCATGCCGAGCGCGATGTCCTTGCCGGGACGGTAGCCGGCGGCGCGGATGGCCTGGACGAGGAGCTTGAGGGCCGCTTCATTGCCCGGGAGCTTCGGGGCGTAGCCGCCCTCGTCGCCGACGAGCGTCACATAGCCCTTCTTCTTGAGGATCTTCCCCAGGATATGGAAGGTCTCGGCGCCGGCGCGCAACCGCTCATGGAAGGTGCGCTGAAGCGGGACGATCATGCACTCCTGCAGGTCGATGGCCCACCCGGCATGCACGCCGCCGTTCAGCACGTTCATCGTCGGGATGGGCAGACGGAAGGCCTTCTCACGGATGCCGTAGCTGCGCCGGAGCGAGCGGTAGAGGGGCAGCTTGCGGCTCGCGGCCACGGCATGGGCCAGCGCCAACGACACTGCGAGGATGGCGTTGGCGCCGAGCCGCGACTTGTTGGGCGTACCGTCGAGGGCGAGCATCGCGGCGTCGGCAGTACGCTCGTCGGCCTTCGTGCCCTTCAGCCGTTTCGCGATGCGGCCGTTGACGTTGGCCACGGCCTTGCGCACGCCCTTGCCGCCATAGCGTGCCTTGTCGCCGTCACGCAGCTCGAGCGCCTCATGCGTGCCGGTGGAGGCGCCGGACGGGACCGCCGCCGTGCCGAGCGCGCCGTCGGAGAGCCGCACCGTGGCTTCGACGGTCGGGTTGCCCCGGGAATCCAGGATCTCGCGGGCGCGGATGGCGGCGATCGTCGGCATAGCTCAGCGGATCAGAGGATCTCGAAGGTGATGGAGACGTTGGAGAGGATGTCCAACTGGCCGGGCTCCACGCTCGGGACCGGCGCGGCACCGCCCGCGCCCAGGCCCTCACGGGCCAGGTCGAAGTACTTGGGCGAATCGCCGCCGACCGCCGATTCGGAGAAGCCGACGATGCGGCCGATGGAGACGCCGAGCTGCCGGGCCAGATCGCGCGCCTTCGCCTGGGCGTCGGCGATGGCCTTGAGCCGGGCTTCGGCACGCACGCCGGTCGGGTCGTCGATGATGAAATCCGGGCCGCTCACCTGATTGGCGCCGACCTCGCCGACCTTGGCGAAGATGGCGCCGACTTTGGTGAGGTCGCGGACCTTGACCGTGGCGCTCTGGTTGAGCGTGTAGCCGGAGATGAAGCTGCGCCCGTCGACGTAATCGTACTTCGGATAGAGGTTGTAGCTGGCCGTCTGGATGTCCTTCTCGGAGACGCCCAACGCCTTGACCTCGGCGATGAGGCGGTTCATCTTCTCGGTGTTCTGCTGCTGCACCGTGGAGACGTCGCGTCCCTCGGTGAGCAGGCCGACGTTGATGCGGGCCACGTCCGGCGCGGCCAGCACGCGGCCTTCGCCGCCGATGCTGATGGTCGGCTGCGGGACGTCCGCGCGGCCGACGTACTTCGTCTCCTCGAAGGCCTGGTTGGTCTTGACCGAGACGAAGAAGACGAGGGCCAGCATCAGGAAGCCGGCCAGCACGTAGAGCGGCGCGCACCAGAAGTGCCACCGCGAAGCGTCCTTCATGTCGCGTCGCTTGAAGAGAGCCATAGTTCCTCCTGACGGATAAAAACGCTAACGGATAAGCGGTCGTAGGCCCGGCAGACGCGGGCGCTCCAGGAATTCTAGCATCGCTCCCCCGCCCGTGGACACCCAGTCCACCCATTCGGCCATCCGCGTGCGATGCAGCGCCTCGATGGTCTCGCCGCCGCCGACGACGCCGTAGGCCGCGCCGCCGGCGCGCGCCGCCACGAGCCGTCCGAGGGCCATCGTGCCGTGCGAGAAGGCCTTCTTCTCGAACAGCCCGACCGGACCGTTCCAGACGACGGTCTTGGCGCGCTTGATCTCCGCGGCGTAGCGACGCACCGTCTCGGGGCCGATGTCGAAGACCGTCTCCCCGGCGGCGATCTCGCCGACCGCGCGCACCCGCGGCGTGCCGCGCGCGCCGCGGGCGACGACGAGGTCCGTCGGCAGCATGAGCTTGCGCGACCGGGCGATGCGCGTCGCCTCGGCCAACTCGGCGCGGCCAGGTGCGGCGGTGCCGACGCCGTGACCGAGGACCTTGAGGATCGGGAGGGCCAAGGCGCCGCCCACGAGCATATGGTCGCAGGTCTTGAGCAGCGCGCGCATCGTCCCGATCTTGGTGTCGATCTTGGCCCCGCCCATGAGCACCACATAGGGATGCTTGGGCCTCCGGAGGAGCCGGGAGAGATGCGTCACCTCGTCCTCAAGCAGCAGCCCGGCCACGGCGGGCAGGGACCGCGCGATGCCCGTCACCGAGGCGTGGGCGCGGTGCGAGGCCGCGAAGGCGTCGTTGACGAAAAGCTCCCCGTGCGCGGCGAGCGCCTTGGCGAAGGCGCGGTCGTCCCGCTCCTCCCCGGGGTGGAAGCGGACGTTCTCGAGCAACGCGACCTCCCCCGGCCCGAGCGCGGCCACGCCTTTGAGCGCCGCCGGACCGACGCAATCGCGGACGAAGGTCACGCGCCCGCCGAGCAGGCTCCCGAGGTGGCG
This sequence comes from uncultured Gammaproteobacteria bacterium, assembly GCA_964648865.1. GTDB lineage: Bacteria > Patescibacteriota > Patescibacteriia > 2-12-FULL-57-11 > 2-12-FULL-57-11 > SCUL01. The sequence goes on from CAZYLV010000001.1 coordinate 9,744, forward strand.
CGCCACCGGCGCGAGACTGGCGGAGGCCAGACGCTTGCCGCCGGGGCGGCCGAGGTGCGAGAGCACGGCCACGCAGGCACCCGCCTTGCGCAGCAGGTGGAGCGTCGGCAGCGTCCGGACGATGCGCCAATCGTCGCGGATGCGCCCGTCTTCGAGCGCCACGTTGAAGTCGGCGCGCAGCACGACGCGCGTCCCGGGACGGATGTGTTTGCCGCGCAACGTCCGGAGCCGCATGCCCGCCCAGTATAGCACTTCCGTCAATCGTTCGAAGTATACGACATCGTGCTCCGGAAGAACGTCATCACGGCGTCGCCCCACGGCAGCACCGAACACCAGTACCGCAGCGTGGCCGCCTGGCGCACCACCCATCCCGCGAATCCCCAGACGTGCCATCCGCCGACATGGGCCAACGCGTGCTTGCCGCCGAGCGGGATGACGGTGGGGTAGGCATGGAAGCGGAAGGCGCGCGGCGTCTCGCCGCGGGCGGCGCGCAGCACGTTCTCGGCGGCCAGGTGCCCCATCTCGATGGCCGACTGCGCCAGGCTGGGTACCGGGCGGCCGCTCTCCGGGTCGGTGAGCGTGGCGCAGTCGCCGGCGGCCAGCACGCGCGTCGCGCCGGAGACGGCCAACGTCGGGTCCACCGCGAGCCGCCCCTTGCGGTCGAGCGGCAGCCCCAGCATCGCCGTGGCCGCGCTGCCGCGGATGCCGCCGCACCAGACGACGACCTCGGCCTCGAAGGCGCGCTCGGCCTCGGCGCGGAACTCGCACAGCAGCACGTCGGGGCTCTCCCCCGGCTTGAGCGGCCGCGGCGCCAGGATGACGTGATGGTCGTCGACGCGCTTGATGCAGGTATCGAGCATGACCTTGACCCCGAGCTTCTCGAGACGCCTGAGCACGTGGCCGGACTGCTCGGGCGGCAGCATCGACAGCAGCCGCGGCGAGGCCTCGACGAGCCGGATGGACCAGTCGCCGGAGTGCAGCTCGCCGGCCCGCTGGCGCCCCCGGAAGAAATTCGCCAGCTCGGCCGCGGTCTCCACGCCCGTGGCGCCGCCGCCGCCGATGAGCACCCGCAGGGCGACCTCCTTGCCGCGGCGCTTGCGTTCCAGGAAGTCGAGGATCCCCTCGCGGATGGCAAGGGCGTCGTCGAGCGAACCGAGGCTGAAGGAACGCTCCGCCAGGTTGGGGATGCCGAAGTGGTCGGTCTGGAACCCGAAGGCCACGATGAGCCAATCGAAGGGCAGCTCTTCGCCGTCGGCGCAGCGCACCATGCGCCGCCCCAGGTCGACGCCGGCGATGTCGGCCCGGACGAAGCCGCAACCCCAGCGCTTGAGCACGCGTCGGTAGGAGAAGGACACGCCGCGCGAGAGGGCCGCTTCCCCGAGCAGGTCGCGGCCGTGCATGAGTCCCGTGGCCACCTCGTACAGCAGCGGGTGGTAGGTGTGGGCGGCGTTCTTGTCCACGACCGTCACTTCCACCTCGGGACGGCGGCACAGGCGCTTGGCCGCGGCGAGCCCCGCGAACCCCGCGCCGAGGATCACGACTTTCTGGCGACGGCGCATGTCAGCGGCGGCCGACGGTGACGGCCATCTCGATGAGTCGGTGGGAGTAGCCCCACTCGTTGTCGTACCAGGCGAGGACCTTGAGCAGGTCTCCGTCGATGACCTTGGTGTACGGCAGGTCGACGACCGCGGAATACGTCGAGCCGATGTAGTCCGAGGAGACGAGCGGCTCGTCCGAGACGCCGAGGATGCCCTTGAAGAGCGGATGCTTGGCCATGGTCACGAAGGCCGCATTGACCGCCTCGACCGTGGTCTTCTTCTTGAGGAGGAAGGTGAAATCCGAGAGCGAGACGTCCAAGACCGGCACGCGGATGGCCATGCCGTCGAACTTGCCCTTGAGCCGCGGCAGGGCCTCGGTCACGGCGATGGCCGCGCCGGTCGTGGTCGGGATGATGTTGGTGAGGCCGGAGCGGGCGCGGCGGAGGTCCCCCTTCTTGCCGCCGGGCGGCGGGCCGTCCACGAGGTTCTGCTCGGCGGTCACGGCGTGGATGGTGGTCATGGCCGCCTTCTTGATGCCGAAGCGGGACTCGATGACCGCAGTCACGGGCCCGACGCAGTTGGTGGTGCAGGAAGCGTTGTTGAGGATCTTCTGCTTGCCGGTGCGCTTGTCCACGTTCACGCCCATGAGGTAGGTGGGCGTCTCCTTAGCCGGGGCCGAGACGATGACGTGCCGCGCCCCCGCCGTGAGGTGCCCGCTGGCGGCCTCGCGATTGGTGAAGCGTCCGGTGCACTCGAGCGCCACGTCGATGCCGAGCGCCTTCCAGGGCAGGTCGCCCGGCTCTTTGACCGCCGTGACGATGATGCGCTGGCCATTGACCATGATGTGGTCCTTGCCGGCGCGGATCTTGGCCGGCGTGCGGCGGAAGACGGAGTCGTAGGCGAGCAGATGCGCCAACACCTTCGGCTCCATCAGGTCGTTCACGGCCACGAACTCCACCTGGCGCATGATGTCCGGGCGGGAGAGCGCGGCCTTGAAGGTGGTGCGGCCGATGCGGCCGAAGCCGTTGATGGCGACGCGGATCTTCTTGGGCATAGGCGTCAGGGTTGCCGTTCCTCCATCGCACGCTTGCGGACGACCTCGAAGGTGCGCTCGGCCTGGTCGGAGAGGCGCTGGACGCTGTCCGCCAGGATGAGGATCTGCTGGTTCTGCATCATCACCACGGCCGAGAGCAGCACGCCGAGGACGAGCAAGACGGCCACGGCGATGGAGAGCGTACGGTTGGTCATACTCAGGGCGTCACGGGATACAGGAGGAAGTGCGTGCGCGTGAGACGCTCGTCGACGCGGTCGATGTCCCGACGCAAGGCCGCGATGGTCCCCTGCTCCACGTACAGAGCGACGCCTGCGACAAGGTAGAGCGCGGCCGCGGAAATCAGGAAGGCGCGCACGAGCCAGTCCGGCATACCGCCCCATGATACCACAAACACCGCCCGGAGGCGGTGTTTGTGGTGCGGCCTATCCTTCGACCGGCTTGGCTTCCGCCTCGAGCGACATGCGCACGAAGCGCTTGACCTTGATGTTCTCCCCCACCTTGGCGGTGACGGACTTCATCAGGTCCTCGATGGTCAGGTCCTCGTCCTTCACGAACGGCTGCTTCATGAGGCAGACGTCGGTCAGGAACTTCTCGACCTTCCCGGCGACGATCTTTTCGACGATCTCCGGCGGCTTGCCGGACCCGGCGACCTCGGCCACGAAGGTCTCCTTCTCCTTCTCGATGACCTCGGCCGGGACGTCCTCGGGGCGGACGTACAGCGGGTTCGATGCGACGATGTGCATGGCCAGGTCGTGGACGAACTCCTGGAACTGCTCGTTGCGTGCCACGAAGTCCGTCTCGCAGAGCACCTCGACCATCGCGCCGACCTTGCCGGAGCCGTGGACGTAGGCGTGGATGACGCCCTCGGCCGTGGCGCGGTCGCTCTTCTTGGCGGCCTTGACGATGCCTTTCTGCTTGAGCACCTCGGCGGCCTTGGCCACGTCGCCGCCCGTCTCGTCGAGGGCGGCCTTGGCGTCCATGACGCCGGCGCCGGTCAAGGCGCGCAACTCCATCACTTGCTTCGCGTCTACCATAGGAAGGAACTTACGGTTCTTGTCGCGTCAGGCGGCGGGCTTCTCCGCCGGTGCCTCGGCCGGGGCGGCCGCCGGAGCCACGGAGACGGCGCGCACCGGGGGCGCCACCGGGTTGGCCTTACCCTCGAGGACGGCGTCGGCGAGCAGCGTGATGACGGTGGTGATGGCGCGCACCGCGTCGTCGTTGCCGGGGATGGGCCAGGCCACCTCATCCGGGTTGACGTTGGTGTCGACGATGGCCACGACCGGGATGCGCTTGGTGACCGCTTCCAGGAAGGCCGTCTTCTCGTGCTTGAGGTCCAGGATGAAGATCGCGTCCGGGAGCTTGTCGAGCTGGCTGATGCCGCCGATGCGCTCCTCCATCTCCTCGATCTCACGGTCGATCATGAGCTGCTCCTTCTTGGTGTACTTCTCGGCCAGCTCGCCCGCGGCGCGGCGCTTCATGAGGTCGCGGTAGCGCTTGATGGTCGCGTGGATGATGGAGAAGTTGGTGAGCGTGCCGCCCAGCCAGCGCCCGTTGACGTAGGGCATGCCGCAGCGCAGGGCCTCGCGCTTGACGATCTCCTGGGCCTGGCGCTTGGTGCCGACGAACATGATGGTGCCGCCGCGCGCGGCGACGCCCTTGGCGTACTCGAGGGCCGCCTTGAGCCGCTCCTGGGTGATCTCCAGGTTGATGATGTGGATGCCGTTGCGCGCGCCGAAGATGAACGGCTTCATCTTCGGGTGCCACCGGGATTCCTGGTGGCCGAAGTGCATGCCGGTCTTCAGCAACTCCATGAGACTAGGGACGTTGGGCATAACAAAAACGCCTGGATGCCTCCCCCGCCGGGCGTTGACGGTCGGGGTGAGAGATAGAAGTTATGGCGCGAGTATAGAGGAGGGATGTGGAGACGTCAAGGATGAAAAAGCGGGCGGTCCCCCGCAGGGCCGCCCGTCTCACTCCGCGATGCGCCACTCCAGCGTCCCGCCCGCCAGGAACGGACGGAACTCCTTGAGCATCCGCAACCGCCAGCCGATGTCATCCGGAACCGTCCAGGGATCGCGGACGAGCGTGATGGTGCCCTCGTTGCGCGGCTCCCCCAGCCAATCCGCGTAGCGCTCCGAGAGGAAGGCCTCGACCGTCTCCAGGCAGCCCTCGCGCTCGAAGAGCCCGACGACCGCAGGGATGCCGACGCAGGGCGGCACGAAGATGCCGTTCGCCCCCCTGACCCGGGCCTTGGCGATACGCGGATGCGGGGCGCTGTCCGAGCCATACGCCGCCTGCGGCGAGTCGCGCGCGAACGCGAACACCGCCATGCGGTCGGCCTCGGTCTTGATGCACGGCATGCAGCAATGGTCGTGGTCGCCGTAGCCGTCGTCCCACGTCAGGAGCATGTGGTGGGCCGTGACCGTGGCCATCATCTGCGGATGGGCCTTCACGAAGGCCACGCCCTCGGCGCTCGAGATGTGCTCGAAGACGATGCGCAGCCCCGGGTGGCGCTCCACGATCTTCGCGAGGATCGGCAGGAAGGCCTTCTCGCGGTCCCCCTTCTTGTGGTCGGGGTGCTCGCAGTGCCCCCGCCAGATCGCCTGCCGCTCGGCCATCCGGTCGAAAATGCGGGCCCGCCGGTCGTCGAGCAGCTCGGAGGGATGGAGCCCCCACTGGGCGTTCGTCGTGCCGGGCCTGCGGTCCTTGTCCGCCGGGTAGATCTTGAAGCCGTCACCTCCCGCATCGAGGACCTCGTCGACCGTCTCCGCCGTCGTCTCCGGCGTCATGTAGGCGCAGAAGCGTGGACGGAGTCCGGGCCGCGTACGGGCGATGGCGTCCTGGAAGGACGCCCGCCGGACGCGGATGTCCGCGCCGTTCCGGATGGGCGGGTCGGTGTTCGGCATGTCCACGACGATGCCGCAGGCCTCGGCGCATGCACGCACCAGATCGCCCATGACCAGCCTCTGCCGGAAGTGGACGTGGCCGTCGTCCGGCCGGCGCATGACGATACGGTTTTTTTCGATGAGCATCGCTGCCTCCTTGCCCCGTCGCATGACGGGCGGACGGCACCCTAACGCGCTGGACGGCAGCGGGCAAGCGGCGTAGGCTGCCGCGCAGGCAAGGGAGGACCGATGCGAACGGGAGACGTCTACGCCTTCTGCGTCCGCTGCGGCTGCGTCGCCGTCCACGACGACTGTCCGGAGCGGCACTTCTGGATCGAACGGGCCGCCGAAGCCGAGGAACGCCGAGCGCTTGCCGGCATCGTCTGCAACGTCTGCTGCCCGTGGCCGGACCTCATCTGCGAGGGCTGCGGCAGGATCGGCTGCGATGGAGGCTCCGGCTACGTCTGGCGACAGCGCACGCCGACGCGCCGCGAGCGGCACCGCCTGCCGCGCGGCCGCTGCCCGAGCTGCGCGCCCGGGGAAGCCGCAGCGCACGCACCCTGAGCGGTGCGTTTTTTCATGCAAAGAAAACGCCGCGCACGTCATCTGTGCGCGGCGTCCCGAGGCCGACACCTCCGGTGAGGCCGAGGGAACTTCCTAGCGCCGCCGTCGCTTCCGTTCCTTGGCCAGCGTCGCGAAGATGCAGGCCAGGAGCGCGGTGCGCACCCACATGCCGTTGCGCATCTGGCGCCAGAACTTGACCCGCGGGTCGTCGTCGCAGGCCGGGTCGAGCTCGTCGCGCCGCGGCCCCGGATGCATGACCACGCCGTCCGGCTTCATGAGCGCCAGATGCTCCGGCGTGAAGCGGAAGCCCGCGAAGGACTCGGGCGAATCCTCGCCCGCCGCGTCGTGCTCGTCCTGGACGCGCGTCATGTAGACGACGTCGGCGCGCCGCACGGCCTCGCGGAGGTCGTCCATGGTCTCGTAGCGCACCGTATCGCGGTGCCGCTGGAGGTGCGCACAGACGTCCGCCTCCATCCGGTACCGCTCCGGCGAGACGAGCAGCAGCGTCATGTCGTGGTAGCGCGTCATGAGCCGCGCCAGCGAGCGCACCGTACGCCCGCGCTTGAGGTCGCCGACGAGCGCCACGGTCTTGCCGTCGATGCCCGTCCGCCCCTTGAGCGACCGCCACATCGTGTAGATGTCGGTCAGCGCCTGCGTGGGATGCTCGTCCTTGCCGGAGCCGGCGTTGACGATCGGCCGCGGACGCGGCGTGGCGTCGAGATGGGCCGCCGCACGCCGGGCCAGGCCGCCCTCCGGTTCGCGCATCACGATGACGTGCGCGAACGATGCGAAGGTGCGGATGGCATCGAGCTTGCTCTCGCCCTTCACCTCGGACGAGGTCTCCGGGCTGCGCGCCTCGAGCACGTCGACCCCCAGGTTCTGGCAGGCCGCCGTGAACGAGAGGTACGTGCGGGTACTCGGTTGCGTGAAGTACAGCAGCGCCCGCATGCCCAGGTACCGCTCGTTGAGCACCATCTTGCCGTCGGGCTTGTCGCAGAGCTCGCGGATGCCCTGCGTGGCGGCGCACAGCGCCTCCAAGAAGGCCCTGTCGAACTCCTGCGTGCCGTCGGCGCGCGTCTGGTCCACGCTGAGCACGTGCCGGACCGCCGGCAGCCGTTCGAAATCCATGTCTTCCTCCGGGACGCGGGTCACCATCGACCCGCGCAACCTTAGCCGCGGCGATGGCCCTCGTCAACGTTATGTCTTCAAGAAAGGTGTGATGCCAACTCCCTCGTATTCCCATACCCCAGCAACCCGCGATATGAGACGATCGTCGCCAAACCAGCTCCGGCCGATACCGCACGCACTGCCCGCCGCTTCGTGGCGGTCCGCAGCACACGATGGTCCGGGAAATGCACCCAGCCCAGGAAGTCGACTCCGGACGCGATGGTTTTCAGGACGATCTTGTCCGGATGCAGGGTCAGTTTCAGCTGGTCCGGGAGGAAACGCCGGATGATGTCGAGTACGGCGAGCAGAAACTCACGGTCCGAAGAGAGAAACACGAAGTCATCGGCGTAGCGGATGTAGCGTTTCGCCTTCAGGAAATGCTTGGCGAACTGGTCGAGCGGGTCCATGAACACGTTGGCGAACAGCTGTGACGTGAGATTGCCTAGCGGCAACCCTTTGCCTGGCGCGCCTGAATGGAAACTGCCGATGATGCGCTGCGCAAGCCACAGGATGCGCTTGTCCGCGATACGATCGTCGAGGAGACGGAGCAGCACGCCGTGATCGATCGAGGCGAAAAACATACGGATGTCGCATTTGAGGACCCAGATGGTGCGGGTGTGGTTCTGCGATTCCTGCCAGGCGAAGCGTCGGAACCTATCAAGCGCCTTGTGCGTGCCTTTGCCGTTGCGGCAGGAAAAAGAGTCGGCAATGAACGTACGGTCGAAGAACGGGTACAATCGGCGATAGAGGGCGCGGTGGACGATGCGATCCGCGACGGTCGCCTTGTGGATGTTTCGTGGCTTCGGGTCTGAGACGTTGAAGGCGTGGTACGGACTGTGACGGTAGCGGAACGTGACGAGCTGCTCATGGAGCGTGAACAGGTTGACCATGAGGTCGAGATCGAACTCCTGCACATCCCGTCGTGCCCGCTTGCCCCGCACGAACTCCTGCCACGCCAAAAGAAGATTCTCTAAAGAAATGATTTCTTCGTACGTATGCTGGAAGACGCTCCGCATCGAGGCAACCCATCAAGACCCCCCCCCGACGCTGTTGCCGATCCTTGCCAAGACGAAGGCGGCGTATCTGCTGTGGTTCGAGCACTATCGCCTGCTCAGGAAGTCGCATCGTCATACATTAGGGGAACGCATTGATCGTTTGTTGATTGAGCTGATCGAGTCGATAGCCGCTTCCGTGTTCGCGCAACGGACGGAGAAGATTCCTTACGTCCTCATCGCCGTTCGCAAGCTCGATACTCTCAAAGTCCTTCTCCTCGTTCTCTGGGAAACAAAATCGTTGGACAACAGGAAGTACATCGCGCTCTCGGAACGCATCAACGAAGTCGGCCGGATACTTGGCGGGTGGTATGGCCAACTCCAGAAACAAAACTCCCCCGAAATGCCGGGGAAGAAATGAGGAGAGTAGCCCGGAGCGACGAACACGATGCGGTTCTCGGGATTCCAGTGATCGCTCGGCCTCGCATCGTTGCTGTTCAGCCACCGCCCGTTGTCGTCGTGCTCGACCTTGAACACGTTCGGGTAGCCGTCGGAGTCGGTGACGTGCGCGCAGCCGTCCAATCCACTGCCCGTTGAGTGCTCTCCGGGCTGTATCGCATTCGGCATCGCAATGCCCTGGATGCGCGCACCAAGTATCCTCATTTTTTGAATCATCATGCGACGCGCTCGGGCAAACCGTGGTCGGCCGGACTCTGGACGCATGCGAAACGGATTCGGCAGCGGGAAACCTTGGTCTCCCACGTACGCGCCTACTACCGCGTCCAGTATACCTGAAAAAGAAACACGGCCGGCCTCGCACTCCCCAACTTCGGGAAATGTGAGACCGGCCGCTGTCCAAGGACCAAGAGACCGAGGGCTGAACCCAAGGGCCTGAGGTCCAAGGACCACTACTTGCCCGGAGCGACGAACACGAGGCGGTGCCCGGGATTCCAGCGATCGCTCGGCCCCGCATCGTCGCTGCCCAGCCACCGCCCGAAGCCGCCGCGCCCGACCCCGAACACGTTCGGGCAGCCGTCGGAGTCGGTGATCGGTTCCATGCCGACCCAATACCAGTCGTCCTGGGGCTGGTCGGCGTCGGCGAGCCGCAGGTGGGGGCCGACCTCGGCCGGACAGAGGGTGAGACCGAACTTCCCCGCGCGCTGCCAGATGCTCTTCGTGGTCGCGCCCTTGCGGAAGCCGAGCTCCGCCACGGTGACGCGCACCAGGGCGAGTTCGATGGACTCGGGGGACGTGGTGAACGCCTTCTTGCCCATCATGTCGCGCGCCCAGTCGCCGATCTTGAAGCCCTTCGACTCCATCTCGGCGATGAGCGCCTCCTTGGACTTCCCCCCGATGGTGATCCGCTTCCAGACCTCGAAGGTCGGGGTAGGCGGCGCATCGCGGTACGGGTTGCCGCCGCGGGGCTCGCTGAACGCGACCTCGGGCACGCGGCCCTCGATGATGGCCTGCAGCCCGTCGAGCGCGGCGTCGACGTCGACCGAGCCCTCGCGCACCCGTCGGAACAGATCGTGCTGGCGCCGGGCCAGAATGCCCAGCTGCTCGTCGCTGACAACGTTCTTCGTCATGACAAACACCTCTCCTTTCGACTGCCGTTGGGCGTCTTGACGCAGGGAAACGCCCCTGCGTCCGGACACTCGTTGAAAACGGCATCTTGTCGTTCTGGATCCCCGCTTCCGCGGGGATGACAACTGCAAGATGCCGCTTTCAACCTGTGGCGAGCTACGTCGAACCACGGTGCGGGGTTCTAAAGAACAACGAACCAATATAGCGGAATTAGCTGATTTTGTCAAGAGTTCGTATCATGTCTACGCATGATGAACATGGCGTCGCCGAAGGAGTAGAAGCGATACCTCTTTCTGATGGCCGCGGCGTAGGCCTGGAACACGAAGGTACGGCCGGCGAAAGCCGAGACCAGCGCGAGCAACGTCGAGCGCGGCAGGTGGAAGTTGGTGATGAGCGCGTCGACGGCACGAAAGCGGTAGCCGGGGGTGATGAACATGCCGATCCACCCGGCCTTCTTGCCGCCAAGCCCTTCGAGACAGCGCACCGTCGTCGTGCCCACGGCGACGACGCGCCCGCCGCGCTTCCTCGTCTCGGCGATGGCCCGGCGCGTCGCGGCGGGGATCTCGCCCCACTCCTCGTGCATCTCGTGCGCCTCGAGCGTCGCCGCCGTCACCGGCCGGAAGGTGCCGAGCCCCACGTGGAGCGTCACCGAGGCGAAGCGGACGCCCTGCCTCTTGAGGCGGGAGATGAGCCGCGGCGTGAAGTGGAAGCCGGCCGTCGGCGCGGCCACGCTCCCCCGCCGTTTGGCGTAGACCGTCTGGTAGTCGGCCAAGGTCTTGGGCGCACGGCCGACGTAGGGCGGCACCGGGATGGCGCCATGGCGGTCGGCGAAGGCCATCATGTCGGCGGCCGAGAGCGGCGCATGGAGCACCGCCGTGCCGTCGGCGTGCTTGCGCAGCACCGTGAACGGCACCCGCGCCACCGTGAGCCCGTCGCCTTCCTTCACCTTCTTGCCGGGCTTGAGCAGGCAGGCCCAATCGCTCGAGCCGGTGCGCTCCGCGACCGGACGCAGCAGGAACACCTCGACGTTGCCGCCCGTCGCGCGACGCGCCGGGAGCCGCGCCTTGAAGACCTTGCTGTCGTTGACCACGAGCAGGTCGCCCGGACGCAGGTATTCCCCGACCTCGAAGAACCGTCGGTGCGCCATGGTCCGGGCGAGGGGGTCGAGCACGAGCAGCCGGGAGCGGTCCCGCGGCCGGACGGGCCGCTGGGCGATGCGCTCCGGGGGCAGGCGATAGTCGAAGAGCGCGGTTTTCATGGTCCGGATGATAAGCGGGCCCCCGCCACTTGCCAAGCGGCGGACCCTCTGCTACCATCCCCGCGACGTATGAAGAAGGAAATCCACCCGGAATACCACGCGGACGCCAAGGTCATCTGCGCCTGCGGCAACACCTTCACCACCGGCTCGACGGTCCCCGAGATCCGCATCGAGCTGTGTTCGCAGTGCCATCCGTTCTACACGGGCAAGCAGAAGCTGGTGGACACCGCCCGCCGCGTGGAGAAGCTCGCCGAGCGCCGCGCCAAGCAGGCCACCACGGTCCGCGGCGGCAAGAAGGCCAAGGTCGCCAAGCGCGTCGCCAAGAAGGCGGCCGCCCGCGCCGAATCCGAGAAGGCCGCGGCTTAGGTATACAAAAACGGCCCCACGCACCTGGGCCGTTTTTGTTTTGCCGACTATCCTATGACCATGAGCCACGCAGCTGACATCGCCGACGTCCGCGCCCGCCTGGCGGCGCTCGAGGCCGATCTCGCCGATCCGGCAGTGCTTGGCGATGCCCGTCGGCTGACGGCGGTCACCAAGGAGTACGCTGCGCTCAAGCGCACCCTGGACCTGGCCGACGCGCTGGCCGCCGTCGAGCAAGAGCTCGCGGAGACCCGCGCCGCCGCAGCCGACGCCGACCAGGAATTCGCCGCCATGGCCGCCGAGGAAATCCCCCGCCTCGAGACGCGCGCCGCGGCGCTCGGCGCGGAGCTCGAGGACGCGCTCACCCCGCCGGACCCGATGGACGAGAAGGACATCATCGTCGAGGTCCGCGCCGGCACCGGCGGCGACGAGGCGGCGCTCTTCGCCGCGGAACTCTTCCGGCTGTACGCCCGCTACGCCGAGCGCCAGGGTTGGAAGACGACGCTCGTCTCCGCCAACCGCACCGAGCTCGGCGGTTTCAAGGAAGTCATCTTCGAGATCGCCGGGAGCGGCGCGTACCGCCACCTCAAGCACGAGAGCGGCGTCCACCGCGTGCAGCGCGTGCCGGAGACGGAGAAGGCCGGCCGCGTCCACACCTCGACGGTGACCGTGGCCGTGCTCCCCAAGTTGGAGGACGTGGAGCTCGTCATCGACCCCAAGGACATCCGGCTCGACACCATGACCGCCGGCGGCCACGGCGGACAGAGCGTCAACACGACGTACTCCGCCGTCCGCATCACCCACCTGCCGACCGGGCTCATCGTCACCTGCCAGGACGAACGCAGCCAGCAGCAGAACCGAGAGCGGGCCATGGGGATCCTGCGCGCGCGGCTCTACGCGCTCGAGGAAGAGAAACGCCGCAAGGAGCGCTCCGAGGAACGGCGCGGACAGATCGGCAGCGGCGACCGCTCCGAGAAGATCCGCACCTACAACTTCCCGCAGGACCGCGTCACGGACCACCGCATCAAGGAGAGCTGGCATAACCTGCCGGGCATCATGGACGGCGACATCGCGGAGATCGTCGCGGCCTTGCGGCGGGCCGAGCGCGCTGGCACGATGGAGGCGGCAAGCGAGGAGACATGACCCCACCTATGGCCGAACTCTTCCGTAAACCGCAGGAGTACATCGAAGAGATGGAGCGTCGTGATCCGAAGGAGCTGCATCCGATGCTGCCCGAGGGCATGCGCAGCGCCTACCGCGAGCTTGCCGAAAAGCACCTCCTGCTGGAGCAGCGGTTGGACGGGCACGAGAAGCGCTACCACGAGTTGGCCAAGACCTACGCGCAGCTCGGCGAGGCGCTCGACATCCCGGAAGGTCCTGGACGCGAGGCCCTGCTCCAGAAGCTCGAGAGCCTCCAGGGCGCCGCAGACGATGCCCGCGCCGATTACGAGGAAGCCATGAGCGAACTGGACGTGGTCGGCGAGGCCCTGAACAAGCTGATCCGTGAGGGACGCGAGACGCTCAGGAGCATCACCTCCCGCGGCGGACAAGCATGACCATCGGCGAGGCGCTGCGCAGACCCGGCATCGACCCGATCGATGCCGAGCTGCTGCTGGCCCACGCGCTCAAGAAGCCGCGCGAGTTCCTGCTCGCGCACCCCGAGGGACGCATCCGACCGGCGCAGCGGCGCCGGTTTCGCGCGTCCGTCGCACGCCGCAGGAAGCATGAACCGGTGGCTCTCATCATCGGCCACAAGCATTTTTACGACCTGACCCTCGCCGTGGCGCGCGGCGTGCTCGTCCCCCGCCCGGAGACGGAGCTGCTGATCGATGCGGTCTTACAGCGGGCGGGTGACGCCGAAGGCGGGTTCCCTGCCGCGCGGACTGTGGAGCACGGCAGGGTGCCGCAGGCGGCAGGACCCGTCCGCGTGGACAGGACCCGCGCCGTGCGGCACCGCTTTGGCATGACGATCATCGATGTCGGCACGGGCTCCGGCGCCATCGCGCTCGCCCTGGCCAAGCACGTGCCGACGGCGCGCGTCGTGGCCACCGACCTCTCCCCTGCCGCGCTGCGCCTGGCCAAGAGGAACGCGCGCTCACTCGGCCTCGCCGGCCGCGTGCGCTTCCTCAAGGCCGACCTGCTGCCGGACAGGGGCGTGATGAATCACGCCCCAACGCTCATCGTCGCCAACCTTCCCTACCTGCCCACGGCCGTCTGGCGCAGCGCGCCGCCGGACGTCCGGCGCTACGAGCCGCGCAGCGCGCTCGACGGCGGCCGCGACGGGCTCGACGCCTATCGCGCGCTCTTCGCACGCATTGCCGAACAGGGCGTGATGGATCACGCCCCTACAACGATCATCATCGAGATCGACCCGACGCAAAAACGCCTCCTCCCGAAGGCGGTGAAGGCGTCCTTGCCTGATGCGCGCGTGGGGTTCCGCAAGGACCTGGCGGGACGCTGGCGCGTAGCCGTCATCGCTGCCCGCTCTCGGTCTCCTCGATAGCCACCTTGCTGCGGTCCTCGGCGTCGTAGCGCACCCGGACCGTCTTGCCCGGCTGGAACTCCGGCAGGTAGACAGGATTGATGATCATCGTCGTTTCTGCCTCATAGGCCGCGCCATCCGCCGGACGCACCTCCAGACGGATCTCCACCTGCGGCTGGTCGTTGAAGGTGCTGCCCGTGGGCTCGATGCCGAGGATGACGGCCTCGGCAGGAAGCCCGCGCTCGAGGAGTTGGGAGCGCTGGTACTCCGGCCAGAAGAACAGGAAGCCCGGGATGCCGATGCCGATCAGCAGGATGACGGCGGGGATGAGGAAGGACCAACGCCCGTTGGGCTTGGAGGATGGGGAAGCGGTCGGGACGGGCGTCGGGGTCGGCGTCGGCATGGGGGTCTGTTGCATATGCGCCATCATCGCAAAGACGCCGCGATGTGGCAACAAAAAACGAGGGCCCTGCCCCCGCTAGCGGCTCTCCGTGGACTTCCGGTCGATGTGCTTCTCGATCCGCTCGAGCTCGGCCTCGAGACGCGCGACGAACGCCGCCGCCTCGTCGCGGAGCCCGGAGCGCGCTTCCCTCAGGTTCCGGAGCTCCATGACGCTCATCCCGCGGAGGTCGTCGTCCGCATATTCCCTGTAGGCCACCGCGTCCTCCTCACTGCAGCTCCTTGCCGCCGGAACGCACGGGCATGCCGCGCGTCACCACTTCGATCCAGGTCGGCCCCGGAGCGAAGACCACTTCCTTACCATCGACATGCTCGAAGCGCAACCGGCTGCCGGCCGAAGCCTTCTTCCAGCGGACCTCGAGCAGCCGGCCGTCGCGCAGCACCCAGGCCGGACCCTGGCCGGTGGTGCGCAGGCGCAGCCGGCCGACCGCGTCGACCACCTCGGCATCGGTGCGCAGGACGACGACGTTGGCGGCGATGATGGGCGTGCCGTCCTTGTCCGAGTGCGGGTCGCGCGCCTGGATGCGGCGATACCCGCCGTCCTCGGGGAGCCAGCGCCACTCCACGCGATAGCTCGGCGCGGAGAACTCGATGACCGCGCTCTGCGTCGAGGTCGTCCGCTCCCCCTCCGGCGCGGCGGAAAAACGCCAGGCCGGCGCGGTGGAGCTCGCCGACCAGCCGCGCTCCTCGCGCACGCCCTGGAGGAGCTCCAACGAAGTGTATGCGTTATGCGGCGCGTACCGGCGGGAAGAACGCCAGAAGGCCGTGGCGCCCCAGGCGAACTCGTCGATGTCGTTGATGTCGCGACGGGCGAGCTGGGAGAAGGCTTCGGGAGAACCGCCGACGTGGACGTAGTCGGCGCCCAGCTCCTCGGCCCAATCCAGGAAGTACGGACGGGCGCTGCGCACCGGACCGATCTCCGGCACGGTGCCGGTGGCGGAGAAGACCGCCAAGAAGCGCGTGATGCCGCCTTCGACCGGCGCCTCGAAGACCAGCCGCGCGGCGGCGAGGCCGGACGGCGGGCGCGAGTCGGTGTGGTTCTCGATCATGACCGCGAAGGGCCGCAGCGCGCCGCCGTCGCTCGGCGTGCCGTCGAGCCAATCGGTCCCCGCGGGCTCCGTCGGCTCCTCGACGACGGACGCCGACGGCGCGGGCTCCGTCGGCTTGGGCGCGAAGAGCACGATGCCGACGCTCGCGAGAAGCACCGTGAACGCGCCGGCGGCGACGGCGGCCGCGGCGATGGCCAGCCGCGGATTGGCCTTGGCCCAAGCGATGGCTTCTTCCTTCGTGGGGATGCGCATGGATGCGAAATCCCGCCCCCTCGCGAGGGGCGGGATGGGGCTTATTCCTTCTTGGCTTCCGCCTCGGGAGCCGCCTCTTCGGCGCCCTCCTCGCCTTCCTTCTTCTTCTCGACGACCTCGACCTGCGAGACGTCGCCGGGGCCGGCGCTCTCCATGGCCTTGATCTGCTCTTCGGTCAGCGCGGCGGAGACGGTGACGACCACGTCCTCGGCGTCGGCCTGGACCGCAAGCCCGGCCGGGATCGTGAGGTCGCGGATGCGGATGGTCTGGCCGACCTCGGTAAGCGCGGAGAGATCCACGGAAATCTCGTGCACCAGGTCGCCCGGGAGACACTCGACCTCGAGGCTGTCGCGCACCTGGGTGACGACCGCGCCCTGGGCCTTGGCCACGGGGGCCTCGCCGACGAGGGACAACGGGATCTCGGCGGTGATCTTCTCCTTCATGTTCACCGCGCGCAGGTCGGCATGGGCGATGCGGCCGGAGATGGGTTCCTCCTGCACCTCGGCGATCAGCACCTTGACCGGCGCGCCGCCGTCGACGACGAGGTCCACGAGCGAGGACTCGCCGGCGGCGGAGAAGACCTTGGCGAAGGCCTTGGCGTCGAGCTCCAGGTTCTTGGGATCGGTGCCGTGGCCGTAGAGCACGGCGGGCACGCGCCCCTGGGCGCGGAGGGTCTTCACCGGCTTGCCGGTGATGGTGCGGATGGTGGCGGCGAGCGTCATGGTCTGCATAACGGGTTCTAGAGGAGGCGCCGCAGGAGCGCCGCGCCGTCCACGGTGAGGGCGTGGGCGGCGAGCACGTCGTCGGCGCTGACGGGATCGGATTCGCGGAAGCGGAGGACGTCCTCGTAGCTGAGGTCGGTGACGAGCCCCACCGAGGACACGCCCACGCTCGAGAGCAGCACCAGCGCCAGCACGGCGTGGCCGCAGCCCGCGCACGAGAGATGCACGAGATGCGCGTCGTCCTTGGCGCCGACCATCTGCGCGGCCTCCGGACCGTAGGCGGCCTGACAGAGAGGGCAGCGCGTCAGGACGCGCGCCCCGTCCTGGTCGGGACGACGGTCACGGCGGCGGTTCGGCATGGGTTTGGGTTCCCCTCAAGGGTAGCCCAACGCGCGGGACCTTACCACTCGCGCCCCAGCACGTCAATGGTCTGGAGGTTTGCCGACCGTTGGCGCACGGCGACGCTCTGCAGGATGCCGACCAAGGCCATGGAGGCGATGAGCGAGGAGCCGCCGTAGGAGATGAAGGGCAGGGCGATGCCGGTGACCGGCATGAGCCCCATGTTCATGCCGACGTTGATGGCCACCTGGATGGTGAAGAGGATGGCCACGCCCGAAGCCACGTAGACGGTGAAGGTGTCCGTGGCCTGCCGGGCCAGGCGCAACGCCCGCCAGACGACGAGCGCGTAGAGGCCGAGCACCACGGCCACGGCCACGAACCCGAGCTCCTCCGCGACCACGGCGAAGATGAAGTCCGTCTGCGCCTCAGGCAGGAACTTGAGCTGGCTCTGCGAGCCGAACCCGAGCCCGCGGCCGAAGACGCCGCCGGAGCCCACCGCGATCACCGACTGCGTGAGGTTGTAGCCGCGGCCCAGCGGGTCGCGGGACGGGTCGAGGAAGGTCAGGATGCGCTCCTGCTGGTAGGGCTTGAGGGCGAACGTCCAGCCGAGCGCCGCCGTGGCCACGGCCAGCCCCAGAAGCGCCACGATGTAGGTCTTGCGGGTGCCCGAGAGCAGCAGCATCGCCACCCAGGCGGAGAGCAGCACCATGGCCGAGCCGAAGTCCGGCTGCATCAGCGTCAACCCGACGAGGACGAGCGCGCCGATGCCGCTGCCCGCCAACGAGCGCAGGTCGCGGCGGTAGGCGTGCGCGGAGAAGTAGCGCGCCAGGAAGATGACCAGCACGATCTTGGCGGCCTCGACCGGCTGGAAGCTCCAGCCGGCGATGTTGAACCAGCCGGTGGTGCCGCGCACGGTGGTGCCGAAGAAGAGCACGGCCACCAGCAGCGCCGCGCCCAAGAGGTAGAAGACGCGCGCCGCCGGCTCGAAGGCCCGATAGTTGACCGCGCCGACGGCGAACATCAGCACCAGCCCGATGCCGAAGGCCACGGCCTGCTTGATGAGTCCGGAGGAGTCGGGACGCGCCTGGGAGAGGGTGACGCTGGCGATGGCCGCCATGCCGATCAACACCAGCGAGACCGTCGCGGCGAAGAGCACCCAATCGAAGTCGCGGACGGCGCGGAGGGTCCGGCGGAGCATACGTGCCGATCCTAGCGCGCCTGCGGGAAACCAAAAAGGGCCGCCTCAGCGGCCCGCGGGGACGTAGACGTCAGGGTCGAGGATGTCGACCTCCGGCCGGACTTCCGCCCGGGTCACGGACGGGACCTGCTCGAACCAGGTGACGGAGGCCGGCCGGCGCTCGCCGGAACGCAGCTGCGCCAGGTCGATGGCGTTGACCGCGGCCACCGATTGCCCGCGATAGAGCAGCACCACCCAGCGGACGTTCCAATAGGAGTAGGCCGAAGCGTTGAGCGCGGTGAAGGTGACCCGCGTGCTCTCCCCCGGCTGCTGCGCAGGCACGAGGGTGACCTCGTCGGCGACGAGCGAGAGTCGTGCCGCGCGGTAGGCGGCGTAATCCGGGACCTCATGCGCGTCCAGGCGACGCCAGCGCAGGTTCTGGATGTCGAGCCGCGCCGAACGGAAGCCGGTCTGCGCCTTGATGCCGAGCGCGACGAGCGGCTTCTCCTCACCGGGCAAGAGGAAGCCCGACTGCAGCTCCGGACTCGCGCCCTCGCCGATGAAGCGGTAGTCGAACGTCGCGGAGAAACCGGCGTTGGGGTTGCGCACCATGGCCAGGGCGTCGAACGTGCCCGGCCCCGCGGCGAAGACCTGCACCGAACGCACGTCGATGGGACGCGCCGACGCCACCGCGTCGAAATTGACGAGCGTCTCCCCGGCCTGCCGCTGCATGGCGACGTACTCCGGGTAGTCCAGGATGTAGAGCTTGGTGAACCCCCAGAGCGCGTACCCGCCCAAGCCGACGCTCACGAGCACCAGGAAGACGGTCAGCGCGGCCTTGAGCTGCAGCTTGTGCGTGACATACCAGTAGCTGAACCCGAACTGCTGCTCGGTGAAGTTGTCGGGGTTCGTGGGCATCGCCACCAGTATAGCAGATGCCGTCCCCCGGCCTTCCGTCGGCCCCACCGCCGTGCTAGGATGGGCCAGGCGATTGCCCGTTTTTCCTGTATGGCCAAAGAGAAGAAACCGACCGGCGATTACGGCGCAAAACAGATCACCGTCCTCGAGGGATTGGACCCGGTGCGCAAGCGCCCGGGCATGTACATCGGCTCTACCGGACCGGAGGGCCTGCACCACCTCGTCTGGGAGGTCGTCGACAACTCCATCGACGAGGCCATGGGCGGGCACGCCGACCGCATCGAGGTCACGCTGCTGCCCGACAACAAGGTCTCGGTGCGCGACAACGGCCGCGGCATCCCCACGGATCCGCATCCGCAGTTCAAGGTCTCCGCGCTCGAGCTCGTCATGACCAAGCTGCACGCCGGCGGCAAGTTCGGCGACGGCGGCTACAAAGTGTCCGGCGGCCTCCACGGCGTCGGCGTCTCGGTGGTCAACGCCTTGTCCACCTGGGTCAAGGCCGAGGTGCACCACGACGGCGAGGTCTACGTGCAGGAGTACAAGATCGGAAAGCCCGTCTATAAGGTGAAGAAGGTCGGCAAGACCCGCGACCGCGGCACCATCATCACCTTCCAGCCGGACGCCTCGATCTTCACGACCACGGAGTTCGACTGGGAATACATCCTCGACCACCTCCGGCGCCAGGCCTACCTCACCAAGGGCATCACCCTGGCCCTGCGCGACGAGCGCGTCGCCGACGACATCAAGACGTACGTCTTCCACTTCGAGGGCGGCGTGGCCTCCTACGTGCGGCACCTCAACCACACCAAGGAGCCTAAGCACGACTCGGTCTTCTACGTCTCCAAGGAGGTGCCCGAGGCGCAGGTCGAAGTCGCCCTCCAATACACGGACGAATACAAGGAGAACGTCTTCGCCTTCGCCAACAACATCACCAATCCCGAGGGCGGCAGCCACGTCATGGGCTTCCGCACGGCACTCACCCGCATCCTCAACAGCTACGCGCGCAAGCAGGGCTACCTCAAGGAGAAGGACGACAACCTTTCCGGCGAGGACACGCGCGAGGGGCTCACGGCCGTCATCTCGGTCAAGATCGGCAACCCCCAGTTCGAAGGGCAGACCAAGGCCAAGCTCGGCAACCCCGAGGTGCGTGGCGCCGTGGAGAGCGTCTTCGGCGACGCCTTCGCCGTGTGGCTCGAGGAGCATCCCCGCGACGCGGAGAAGATCCTCGAGAAGTGCCTGCTGGCCTCGCGCGCCCGGGCTGCCGCCCGCGCGGCCCGCGACACCGTGCTGCGCAAGGGCGCGCTGGAAGGGCTGACGCTTCCCGGCAAGCTCGCCGACTGCAGCACGCGCGACCCCAAGCGCTCCGAGCTCTTCATCGTCGAGGGCGATTCCGCCGGCGGCAGCGCCAAACAGGGCCGCGACCGCGACTTCCAGGCCATCCTCCCCCTGCGCGGCAAGATCCTCAACGTGGAGCGCGCCCGGCTGGACAAGATGCTCGCCAACAACGAGGTGCGTTCGCTGCTGATCGCGCTCGGGACCAACATCGGCGAGCAGTTCGACCTGGGCGGCCTGCGCTACGAGCGCGTCGTCATCATGACCGACGCCGACGTCGACGGCGCGCACATCCGCACGCTGCTGCTGACGCTCTTCTACCGCTACTTCCCCGAGCTCATCACCACCGGACACGTGTACATCGCCCAGCCGCCGCTCTTCCGGCTCCAGAAGAACAAGGACATCCGCTACGCCTACTCGGACGCCGAACGCGACGCCATCCTCCAGGAGCTCCTGGGCGCCAAGGCGGAGCAGGCCGCCAAAAAGAAGGAAGCGCAACCCGACGAGGAGCCCGCAGCGGAAGGCGAGGAGGCCGTGACGAGCGTGGGCGGCGTCTCCATCCAGCGCTACAAAGGTCTCGGCGAGATGAACGCCGACCAGCTCTGGGAGACGACCATGGACCCCAAGACGCGCCTGATGTTCCAGGTGACCATCCAGGACGCCGAGAAAGCCGACCAGACCTTCGACGTGCTGATGGGCAGCGAGGTGGAGCCGCGCAAGCGCTTCATCCAGACGCACGCGAAGGCCGTCAAGAACCTCGATATCTAACCCCCGCCTATGACGAAGGAGGTCAAGACCGTCGTCGCCGTGCTGCTCGCTCTCGCAGGCATCGCCGCCGCCGCCTGGGCGGTGTGGTGGAAGCTCATCCTGGTGCGATAAAGAAAAGGACGACGCCGAAGGACCCGTGCGGTCCGCTTCTGCGTCAGGGCGCGAGACGGATCTCGACGCCCAGGCCCGACACGCAGAGATGCCGCGCGTCGCGGAACCCCGCCGCCAGCGACTCGATGCAGACCCGCGGCAGGAAACGGAGCCCGTAGCGGCTGAAGCGCTCCTCGCCGGTCAGCGTCCAGTCCGCGCAGACCCCCTCGACGGCCCGCATGAGCCGCGCCGCCATCATCGCCGGGTCGGCGAGCACCGGGCCGCGCTCGCCGTGCGGCGCCACCGGGTACTCGCAGAAGAGGTCGTAGGGCACGACCGGGGCGCAGACGTGCCCCTCGGCGCGCGCCACCACCTGGCGGACGCGCTTGGCCATGGCCTCCCCCGGCTCGGCACGCAGCAGCACGCGGCAGTACCGCCCGGTGTAGAGGGTCTCGCCGACCGCGCGGATGGCCTGCGCGGCGGCGTCGAGCCCGATGTCGAGATCCACGATCTCGGCCCGTCCGTGCATGAGCAGGATGGTCACCCGCGGATCGTCCTGCGGGCAGAGCTCCTGCATCATCTCGAAGGGGAAGCCCAGGACCTCCTCCTGGGTCGCCGGAGGCTGATGGCCAGACAGCAGCAGGTTGATCCGCCCGTAGCGGACGACCTGCGCGGCGCATGCCAGGCCGTGGTCGATGGTGTCTCCGGACGTCGTCGCTTCCGTCACGTTGCCTCCTCCTGTGTTCCGCCATTGCGGCGGGCAAGACCATACCGCCCTGGCGCCCCCTTGTCAAAGCCCGGGCAGGGTGATACGCTCCGGTCGATGCCCCCCGCGGGGGGTTTTTTGGAAGGAACACCGTATGAACGCCGCACACAACCCGGTCCTCAGCTACGTGCAGAGCTCCATCGTGGAGCTGCGGAAGGTCACCTGGCCGAGCCGCCGCGAGGTCACGACCCACACCGTCCTGGTGCTCGCCGTGACGGCGGGCGTGGCCGCGGTCTTCGCGGGCGTCGACGCCCTGCTCAACCTGGGGCTGACCGCGCTCCTCGACGTGGTGCAGTAGTATGCCCAAGCAAGTCATCAAGCACGGCCGGCGCTGGTACGCCATCCATACCTACTCCGGCTACGAGGAGAACGTCGCGCAGAACCTGCGCACCCGCATCGAGTCCTTGGACATGCAGGAGAAGATCTTCAACGTCCTGGTGCCCAAGGAAAAGAAGATCAAGATCAAGAACGGCAAGCGCAAGGTGGTCGAGGAGAAGATCTTCCCCGGCTACGTGCTGGTGGAGATGGTCGTCGAGGACGACTCCTGGTACGTGGTGCGCAACACGCCCAACGTGACCGGCTTCATCGGCACCGGCACCACCCCGACCCCCATCGACGAGGCCGAGATCAAGTCGCTGCAGAAGCGCATGGGCGTGGAGGAGCCGCAGTACAAGATCGACATCGGCGTCGGCGACCCGGTGCGCATCAACGACGGCCCGTTCAAGAACTTCGAGGGCAAGGTCAGCGACATCGACGAGACCCGCGGCAAGGTCAAGGTCCTGGTCTCCATGTTCGGCCGCGAGACCCCCGTCGAGCTGGACTTCTTGCAAGTCAAGAAGATCTGATGTAAGAACCTGCTGCTATGGCCGCCAAGAAAGTCAAGACCCTCATCAAGCTGCAGATCCCGGGTGGGCAGGCCAACCCCGCTCCCCCGGTCGGTCCGGCGTTGGGCCAGCACGGCCTCAACATCGCCGAGTTCTGCCAGAAGTTCAACGCCGCCACCAAGGACAAGATGGGCGAGGTGACGCCGGTCGTCATCACGGTCTACGAGGACCGCAGCTACGAGTTCGTCACCAAGACCCCGCCCGCCGCCGAGCTGCTCAAGAAGGCCGCCGGCATCCAGAAGGGCTCCGGCAAGCCGCTGACCGAGAAGGTCGGCTCCGTGACGCTGGCCCAGGTGCGTGAGATCGCCGAGAAGAAGCTTCCCGACCTCAACACCACGGACGTCGACGCCGCCGTCGAGACCATCAAGGGCACAGCCCGGCAGATGGGCCTCGAGGTCAAGGAGTGACCCCGCCCGAAGGACGAAACCCGGTCATCCGACCGGGTTTCGTGTTATACTTTCCGGCGACCATCGTAATTCATCGCGTAGCCATCGGCTGATATGGCGAAAAAGAAGAAAGCAATGACCACGGCACCCGCAGCCCCCGCCCCGGCATCCAAGGGGCCGGACGGCAACGCCACCACCTACCTCATCGCCCTCGGCATCCTGCTGGCGCTCTTCGCCGGCACCGTCGTGCTGCTGCTCTCCACCCCCAAGGGCAAGGAGCTGCTCGGCCGCGCGCCTGCCCCGAGCGGCGTCGAGGGGCCGGCGGCAAACGCGCCGGCCATGGCCAACGGAAACGCCAACGTCCCGCCACCCGGGCCGGCGCTGAACGAGATGGGCTTGCCGGAAGGCGGGCGCGTCGAGCTCGTGGACACCTTGGACGCGGACGGCGTGATGGTCGTGGACCAGAAGGTGGTCTGGCGCTCCGAGAGCGGCGACATCACGCTCGTGGAGCATGCCTCGGACCTGTTGCCCGCGCTCAAGGAGGGCAGCAGCGCGCTCGGCATCGTCGGACGGCCGAGCGGCTCCACGCGCGTCATCTTCGCCTTCGGCTGCGCCGGCGGCTGCGATGCGCCCGGCCTGTACCGCCCTATGGCCTTCGATCCGGCGCTGCGCGCCTTCATCCCGCTCATCAACGCCCCGGACCACTACATCGGCGCCGGCCAGCTCTCCCCCAACGAGCGGCGCATGTGGTTCACCGGTCCCAGCGACGACATCGAGCAGCGCGAGCTCTGGGTCTATGACTTCGTGAACGACAAGCAGACCCTGGCGATCCGCCTGCCGAACAGCGAGACGCTCACGGCCTACGAACCGGAGATCGGCCCCAAGGCGGTGACCATCCGCTGGGTCGACCCGACCCAGCTCGAGTACAAGGTCTACCGCGCCTCCGCCGCCGTCCCCAGCTACGAGCGGCCGCGGACGGAGATCGCCACCCGGACCGCCTCGGTCCCGCAATAACCGATCACGATGTCCTGTAGGGGCGGGTTTCAAACCCGCCCCTACTTGATTGTTTCACGGGCATCGTGTAGGGTCCCGCCATATTCCCGTGGGAGGACCATCCGGTCCGCCAACACCACGTAACGGAAACCCTATGCGCAGCAAGCGCTACCAGGAGGCCAAGAAGCTCGTCGACAGCAAGAAGACCTACGTCCTCGAGGAGGCCGTGACCCTGGCCAAGAAGACGGCCACCGCCAAGTTCGACGCCACCATCGAGCTGCACGTGCGCCTCGGCATCGACCCCAAGAAGGGCGAGCAGCAGGTGCGCGGCACGCTCTCGCTGCCGCACGGCACGGGCGGCGCGGCCAAGAAGGTCATCGCCTTCGTCTCCGGCGACAAGGAGAAGGACGCCAAAGACGCCGGTGCCGACATCATCGGCGGCGAGGAGCTCATCGAGGAGCTGGCCAAGACCGGCAAGATCGATTTCGACATCGCCGTGGCCACGCCCGACATGATGCCCAAGCTCGCCAAGGTGGCGAAGGTCCTCGGCCCCAAGGGCCTCATGCCGAACCCCAAGACCGAGACGGTCGGCGCGGACGTCAAGAAGATGGTCGGCGAGCTCAAGAAGGGCAAGATCGCCTTCAAGACCGACGACGGCGGCAACGTCCACATGCCCGTCGGCAAGGCCTCCTTCACCGAGGGCCAGCTGCTCGAGAACGCCACGGCCGCGCTCGAGGCCCTGAAGCGCCTCAAGCCTGCCTCCTCCAAGGGCGTCTACCTGGAACAGATCGTGCTCGCGGCCACCATGGGCCCGGGCGTCAAGACCACCTACGCCTGAGCCACGGGACCGGCTGGACCCTCCAGCCGGTTTTTTGGTACGGTTCCCCTCCTGACCCGGCCTATGCCTCCGCTCGCCCGCCCCTCCTGGGACCAGTACTTCATGAGCATCGCCCACGAGGTGTCGCGCCGCAGCAACTGCTCGGCCCGCCAGGTGGCGGCCATCGTGGTGCGCGACAAGCGCATCATCTCCACAGGCTACAACGGCACCCCACGCAACACCAAGAATTGCTTCGAGGGCGGCTGTCCGCGCTGCGCGGCGCGGACCGAAGCCACGGCCGGGACGCGGCTCGAGGAGTGCACCTGCTCGCACGGCGAGGAGAACGCCATCGTCCAGGCGGCCTACCACGGCATCTCGCTCAAGGAGTCGACGCTCTACTCCACCTACTCGCCGTGCCTGCTCTGCGCCAAGATGATCATCAACGCGGGAATCAAGGAGGTCGTCTACGCCGCGGACTACCCGCTCGCCGCGATGGCCACCTCCCTCATGCGTGAGGCCGGCGTCATGCTCCGGCAGCACGCACCGACCCCCCTGACCTCCTGACATGCCCACGCTCATCCTCGGACTCGTCGGCGAGAAGGCCGGCGGCAAAGGCACCATCGCCGCGCACCTCAAGGAGAAGCACGGCGCGCCCAGCTACTCCTTCGGCGGCATCCTCAAGGACATCCTGGTGCGCCTGCACCTGCCGCTGTCGCGGGAGAACTTCATCAAGATGTCGGTCAACCTGCGCGCCACCTTCGGCGAGCCGCTCTTCGCGCACGTCATGGCCGAGGACGTGACCAAGGAAGCGGCGCCGCTCGTGGTCGTCGACGGCATCCGTCGCCCGGCGGACATCGAGGAGCTCCGCAAGCTCCCGGGTTTCCATCTCCTCTATGTCACGGCGGACGCCAAGGTCCGCTGGGAGCGCTCCGTGAAGCGCGGCGAGAAGGCCGGGGAATCCGAGACGACCTTCGAGCAGTTCATGGCCGAGGAGCTGGCGCCGACCGAGACCTCCATCGCCGACGTGGCGCGGGAAGCGGAGATCACCATCGACAACAACGGCACCTTCGACGCGCTGCACGAACAGGTGGAGCGCGCGGTGGCCACCTTCGGCTATGCAGGTCCGGATCTCGCGCATCGATAAGGCGCTGCCGCTCCCCCGCTACGAGACGGACGGCGCCGTCGCCTTCGACCTCATCACCCGCGAGACGACCGTCGTGCCGGCGCACGCCTTCGCGCTGGTGCCGGTCAACGTCGTGGTCATGATCCCCGACGGCCACGCCCTGCTGCTGACCACGCGCTCGTCCACGCCGCGGAAGAAAGGCCTCATCCTGCCGATGGGCGTCATCGACCAGGACTACTGCGGGCCGGAGGACGAGCTCAAACTCCAGGTCATCAACTTCACGGGAGAGCCGAGCACCGTGGAGCGCGGCGAGCGCATCGGCCAGGCGATCTTCGTCGCCATCGGCAAGGCGCGCTGGGAGGAGGTCGAGCGCATGGAGGGCCCGAACCGCGGCGGCTTCGGCACCACGGGCGGCTATGTCGGGTAAGGGATTCCACGTGATCGTCGACGGCATCGACGGCTCCGGCAAGAGCACCGTCGTCACGGCCATCCGCGAGGCGCTCGCTGCGGAGGGCAAGCGGGTCCTCGACGTGCCCGCGACCTGGAAGGGACGCGGCGACTACCCCACGCCGGAGGAGATCGCCGCGGCCGACGTCGTCGTGACTGCGGAGCCGTCCACCGTCTGGGTGGGTGCGGCCATCCGGGGCGAGCTCATCCGCGCGGGCGCCGCCTACGGGGACCGTTCGATCGCCCAGGCCTTCGCGCTGGACCGCGAGATCCACTACCGCCGGGTGGTCATCCCGGCCCGGGAGGCAGGGAAGGTCATCCTCCAGGACCGCGGCGTCTCCTCCTCGCTCGCCTACCAATCGCTCCGGACCGGGCTCACGATCGAGGAACTCTCGGCGCTGCCCGGCAACGCCCTGGCGCTCGCGCATTCCCCGGACGCGCTCGTCTTTGCTACACTGTCCGTGGAGACCGCGCTCGCGCGGCTCGAGGCGCGGTCCGAGAAGAAGGACCACTCACGGTACGAGAAGCGCGCCGACCTCGAGGGGTTGGCCGAGCGCTACGCCGCGCCGTGGTTCCGGACGCTGTTCACCGACCGGGGCACGACGGTGCTCGGACTCTCCACGGAAGAGGACCGCACCGCCGTGGCCGCAGCCGCCGTCGCACTGTTCCGTTCCCTTCTTTCCCACGATTAACGAGCGAACCGTCGTCCGCGCAGCGCGCGAGGACTGTCTGAGGAGCGCACCGTCCCTTGTGGCCGAGGCGCGACGAGTTCCGCAGCGCGCGGAGCGGACACGGTGAGCGACACCCGTATGGCCTTGCTCGGCGCCGCAGACATCATCGACCGCTCCTGGGAAGTCGTCCGCCGCAACGTGGGTCCTGTCCTGGCGCTGGTGGGCGTCTTCCTCGTGCCCTCGCTCGCGGCGAGCGCCGGCTTCGCCGTGCTCCAGTCCCGCGGACTGGAGGGCACGCAGCTGGTATCGGCCGGCGCGGCCATCTTCCTGCCCGTGGCCCTGCTCTCCCTCCTCGAGACGGTGGCCTTGGTACGGGTCGTCGCCGGCGGCATCACCGGCGCGCCCATCCCGACGCTCGGCACGCTGCTCCGAGAGGCGCTGCCCCTCGTCCCGGCGACGTTCTTCGCTTCGCTGGCGCTCTCCCTGCTCATGGCCGCGGGCTTCATCCTGCTCGTCGTCCCGGCGGTCGTCTTCGCGGTCTGGTTCGCCTTCGTGCTCCAGGCCATCGCCCTGGACGGCACCGGCTGGATGGCGGCCTTCTCCCGCAGCAAGGCGCTCTCGGCGGGCCGCTTCTTCCCGGTGCTTTGGCGGCTGGCCGCGCCCTATGTCTTCTGGCTGCTGGTGAGCTG
This sequence comes from uncultured Gammaproteobacteria bacterium, assembly GCA_964648865.1. Classification (GTDB taxonomy): domain Bacteria; phylum Patescibacteriota; class Patescibacteriia; order 2-12-FULL-57-11; family 2-12-FULL-57-11; genus SCUL01. The sequence continues at coordinate 37,513 of CAZYLV010000001.1, forward strand.
GGTGCTCTCGGCGGCCCTCGTCTTCCTGCTCAACGGCGCGGCCGGCAGCTTCACCATCCGCCTGGCCGAGGACGCGCCGCTGTGGCTCTCGCTCTCCGCCGAGCTCGTCACGGACACGATCGGCGCGCTGGTGGCCCCCTTCTTCATCGCCACCTCGACGGCGCTCTACCTCAACCTCAAGGCCGAGATGCCTGGTGAGCGCCCCGCCTGATATGCGCTACGAGCCCGTCATCGGGCTGGAGGTGCACGTCCAGCTCGCCACCAAGACCAAGATGTTCTGCGGCTGCGGCATCGCCGCGGAGGACGCCGCGCCCAATACGAGCGTCTGCCCGGTGTGCATGGGCCATCCCGGGACGCTGCCCGTGGCCAACGCCGAGGCCGTGCGCCTCGGCGTCCGCGCCGGTCTGGCCTTGGGCTGCACCATCCCGGCCCAGGCCAAGTTCGACCGCAAGCACTATTTCTACCCGGACCTGCCCAAGGGCTATCAGATCTCCCAATACGACGAGCCGATCTGCCGCGACGGCGCGCTGGCGGTGGAAGTCCCGGGCGAGGGCGGGATGCGCGAGGTGCGCGTGTCCATCGAGCGCGCCCATCTCGAGGAGGACGCCGCCAAGAACGTGCACGCCGGCGACCGTCTCGGCGTGGCCGCGGAAGGCGCCACGCTCGTGGACTACAACCGCGCCGGCACGCCGCTGCTCGAGATCGTCAGCGGGCCGGACATGCGGTCGGCCGCCGAAGCCAAGGCCTACCTCCAGGAGATGCGCGCCCTGATGCGCGCGCTCGGCGTCTCGGACGCCGACATGGAGCGCGGCCACATGCGCTGCGACGCCAACATCTCCCTGCGGCGCTACGAGGACGACGGCAGCGCCATCGACCTCACGCTGAACCCCAAGACCGAGATCAAGAACCTCAACTCCTTCCGCGCCGTGGAACGTGCCCTGGAGCACGAGATCCGCAGGCAGAAGGCCCTTTTCGAAGCCGGCACCCCGCCGGGCGCGCGCGAGACGCGCGGCTGGAACGACGCCACCGGCGAGACCGAGCCGCAACGCGCCAAGGAAGGCGAGGCCGACTACCGCTACTTCCCGGAGCCGGACCTCCCGCCGCTGCTGCTCGCCGACGTGGCGGCGCGCGAGCGCGGCCGCCTGCCGGAGCTGCCCGCGGCCAGGCGTCGCCGCTTCGCCGCGGAGTACGGCTTCTCCGGCGCCGACGTCCGGCAGATCGTGGCCGATCCCGACCTGGCGGAGTACGTGGAGCGCGTCGTCTCCGAACTCAAGAGCTGGCTGGCCTCGCTGCCGGAGGCCGACGGCACGGCGGACGAGCTCTGGGAACGCGACAAGGGGAAACTCGCCAGGCTGGTCTCCGGCTGGCTGCTGTCCAAGCTCGCCGGACTCATGGCGGAGAAGGGCGTCGGCTGGGCGGCGCTCCCGGTGGACGCCGAGAACATGGCCGAGTTCCTCTCCCTCGTCTGGACCCAGCAGGTGAACTCGACCGGCGCGCAGGCCATCCTCGCCGAGATGCTGGCGACCGGGAAGGATCCCAGCCACATCATGGAGGACCGCGGGCTCGGGCAGATCTCGGAGCCCGAGGAGCTGCGCCCGACGGTGCGCGACGTGCTCGCCAAGAATCCGGACCTCGCGGCGCAGGTACGCTCCGGCAAGACGCAGGTCGTGAAGATGCTCCTCGGCATGGTCATGAAGGCCACCGAGGGCCGCGCCCATCCCAAGACGACGGAGGCGCTGCTGCGGGAGGAGCTCGAGACATGAAAAAAAGGACCCTCTTGGGATCCCACGCGGGCGGCGCCTCCGGGCGCCGTCTTTCAGTTCTTGGTCAAGCCGACGATGCGCTGACGGAGCTTCTCCGGACGCATCTCGTGCGTGACCAGGATGGCCGTCACCGCCAATCCCCGACCACGGGCCTCGTTGACCGACCGGGCCACGCGCTGGTCATAGGTGCAGACGAAGCGGCGCGCGCGGCGATCGCTCCCGGTCACCGAGAAGACCGACGAGACCTTGGGTTCGTGCGGCGACGGGCCGTCGTGCTCCCAGCCGGAGATGGCCTCCTGCATCTCCAGGAGCTCGAGCTGCCGGATGATCCGGCAGTCGAGCTCGTGCATCCGCAGCCGCTCGCGGCCCGCACGGCGGTCCTCGATGCCGCTGTCGCGGCGACGCCTGTCCGACCGCTCCTCGCTTCTCGCGTGTCGTGCCATCGCTCCTCCATCGTTGGGCGACCCGACGGAAGGTACGCGAGCGGCGCGGCGCCGTCAAGCGCCCAGGAACGTCCGGACCAGCGGCAGGGCCTCGTCCGGATCGCGGAGCCAAAGGATGCGCGTGTCCTTGCGGAACCAGGTGAGCTGACGGCGGGCGTAGGCATGGCTGTCCCACTTGATGCGCTGCACGGCCTCGGCTTCGGTAAGCGCGCCATCGAGATGGGCGATGATCTCGCGGTAGCCGATCCCGGAAAGCGCCGGCGGGCCCGTGCCGTAGCGTCCCACGAGGCGGCGCACTTCGGCGAAGAGCCCGCGGGCCACCTGCTCGTCGACACGGACGTCGATGCGCCGGTAGAGCTCCTCGCGCGGCAGGTCGATGCCCAGCTGCAGCGTCCGGAGACGCGGCCATGCCTTCCCCTCCCCGGCGGGCGCGGCGCGGGCCACCTCGAGCGCCCGGATGAGCCGGCGCTTGTTGCGCCGATCGATGGTCTCGGCGCGCTCCGGGTCCAGGTCACGCAGCTCCCAGAGGAGCTCCGCCGCGGTCTTGCGCTCCAACCGTCGCCGCAGTGCCGCGTCCGGGGGCACGCGCGGGATCTCCAGCGCATCCACCACGGCACGGATATAGAGCCCGGTCCCGCCGACCAGGATCGGTACCCTCCCCCGCTCCCGGATGGCGGCGATGGCCGCGAAGGCCCGCTCCTGCCAATCGGCCACGGTGAAGGACGCATCCGGATCGATGATGTCGATGAGATGCTGCGGCACCCCGAGCACGGTGGGCACGCCGCCCGGTCCGGGCAACGGATCGCGCTCCTTGCCGGTGCCGATGTCCATGCCCCGATAGACCTGTCGGGAATCGGCGCTCACCAGCTCGCCGCCGAACGCCAAAGCCAGCCGCACGGCGAGCGCGGTCTTCCCGGAGGCGGTGGGGCCGACGACGGCCACGAGCTTCCCTGCGTCCATGGCTCCTCTATACCCGAAACGGCCCGTTGGCTACAATGGGCGCAACCACTTCCCCTATGGCACGCGAAGGTTTCTCCCCCGCTCCGGAATCCGCCCGCAAGGCCTTCCCCAAACCGGAAGGCTACAAGCCGCCCAAGCGGGAGGCCGTGCCGCCGCCCATCCCGGAGGCGGCACGCCGGCCCAAACCGCCGTCCGAGAAACCGCCGCCGCCGCGCATCGACGTCACTGGCGCGACGTTCCTGGCACCCAAAGAGGTCTCATTGACCGGCATCGAGACGCCGGCACAGGCCACGGATCTAGTCGAGAAGCGGACGATGCCGGCGCGCGGCGAGAAGCTCAAGGCCCGCGAGGAGGAGAGGCAGCGCGAAGCCGCCGAACGCGGTCCGCAGTTCGAGGCCGGCACCAACGCCGCCAAGGAGAAGGGTGCCGCGGCCTTCGCCGACCCGGACAAGGGGACGTTCCTGTTCGTCGCCTCGGAGAAGGCCGGCCCGGCGACCGTCGGCGCTCTCGCTGAGCAGATGGCCGCGCCCATGGAAGCTGCAGCGGCCCGCGCCCAGCAGGAGGAGGCCGCGCTCTTGCTGACAGGTGCCGAGGAGGTCGCCCGCGGCCGCGCATCGACGGTCGATGGCGGTCTGCTGAAGGCTCAGAGCGTGGGAACGGAGGCCGCGATCCTCACCGAGAACGCCCACCTCGTGGCGCGCGGCGATAAGGCCACGACCATCGAAGTGCCACCATTCGTGGCCGGCACGGTCATCGACGAGGAGATCTCCCCCATCGAGTTCTACGGAGACGTAAAGGGTGCCCGCGAGCAGATCGGGGCGATCCTCGACGGGGAAGGCGGCGCCGCCGGCGCCGAGCGGCGCCTGGAGCAGGAAATCGCGGATGCCCAGGCCGCGCTCGATGCCAAATATGCCGAGATCACATCATGGATGGGCGGGCAGGACCCCTACGAGACGTTCCCCAGCCGCGACGATCTGCTCCAGGCGGTCGAAGACGGGAAGATGCTGCCGGAGGCGATGACCTACCTCGAACAGGTCTATCCTGCGCCCGAAGATACGGTCCGCACCAACCCTTCGCTGGTCGACATCCGCGACAGCGCCAAACGGACCCGCACGCAATACGAGTTCCCGCTCGGCATCGCCCGGACGCTCGAGAAGAAGATCGCCGACATGCGCCAGGCCCGACTCACCCAGAAGGGCGAGGACTTCGACGAGAGCTTCCGTGACCTGCTCGACGATCCGGACGTGACGGAGCTTGCGCCCGGCAGCCGCGTCCTGCTGCTCGAGAAGCTCCGTGAGCCGGTCGCGCTCACCCCGGAAACCGCGAAGGACATGGCCGCGCCGACACTCGACGACGCCGCCGAAGCGCGCGTCGAGGAGGAGGCCTTCGCGCTTTCCCGGGCTTTTGAAGAATACAAGAAAGCCAAACCGGAGGAGCAAGCCAAGGCGCTTGCGGTCATCAACGGCGTACTGGACGCGCCCGAGATGAAGCAGGTCATGGACACGCCGGCGGAGCGCCTCGCGCTCTACCGGAAGGTCGCGGACGCCTATCCTGCGGGAGACCGCAGCATCGACATCCTGTTCCGACGCGACATCAAGGCTGTCCCCTCCGAACGGGCTCTTGCCGAGCGGCTCACGGAGCCGACGCTCTCCCAGGAGGAACGCGGCACGGTCGGCGACATCGTCTACGAGATGCGCCGGGACAAGGCCTTCGACGAAGGCGTGCTCAAGAAGGATCCGCGCTTCCAGCAGCTCTCGCGCGAGGGCAAATTCGCGCTGGTCAAGCGGCTGGAGAACGAGGACATCGCCTCCGAAAAACAGGCGGCGGAGCTGCTGCGCACCAAGAGCCTCGTGGTGCGCGGCCGGCCAGGCGACAAGCTGGCCATGCTCAAGGTCAACCGCACCGGCGAGATCACCCGACTCGACGACAAGTTCGTGAAACGCGCGGAGCAGGACCAAGTCCAACTGGGCGGCGCCGAGCGGACCGTCGAGCAGCAGGCGGCCACCTCGCTCAGCGTACCGGTCGAGGCCGGCGACCAGATCATCGTCGTCCCAAAGGAATTCGTCGAATCGCGCTTCGGCGTCGAGGAGACCGAGGGCATGGGGCGTATCGAGCAGCTCATGGCGGAGATCAAGGGCGACCCCAACCGCAGCGCCAAGACCACCTCGCAGAAGCTCAAGGACCTCTCGGACCGTCCGCACCTGGCGCTCAAGATCCCGCTGTAAAAAAGAGAGCGCTTCTAGGCGCTCTGCCGCATGACGTTCTCGAGATCCTTGGTCTCGGAGCCGTAGCTGACCCGCAGGGACACCACCTGCGGGTTTCCGCGCGCGTCCGTGGGGACGGGCTTCGCCGGACGGGCGATGGTCCGGACCGGGAACCCCGAGCGCTGCGTGTGCTCGACGATCTCGAGCGGGACTTCGGTGCCGTCCTCGAGCACCAGGCGAGGGTTGAGCCGGGCGAAGACGTCGTGGACGCCGATGCGGTCCTCGGCGTCGACCGAGACCAGCAGGTCGCCTCCCCCATGGGCCATGATGCGTGCCTTCACCAGGCAGCGGTACAACCATCCCGGGTGGGCATCCATGCGGAACACCCGGGCGAGAGCATCGGAAAGACTCGACACGAGTGACCTCCACATGTGGAAGCATGGTAACGCGACGGTGAGGGAAAGGGAAAGGGCGGAAGGTGCGGCCGGCGGCCGCCCCCGTCCGCGGCGCGGACCGCACACCATAGCCGTCTTCCCCCCAATCCGTCAAGGGTCGGGAGAACCGGGAGCGCGACGTCCGGAGCCGTTGTACAGCGGCGATTGACGGCGCTTTCCTGCGGTTCCTCACCTCTCGGGCGTCTCCGTCAGCCGACGCTGTACAGCCGTCCATTGACGCGCCGCGTCGTGCATGGTGTCGTGCGGACGGAGGCGACCATGCACCATGTTCCTGCCGAGCTCTGGGTGCTCCTGGTGAGCGCCACGGAGGACGGACTGTTCATCCACTGCCTGCCGAACAGGGACGGCCGCGTCCCGGACGGCATGGAGACGCTCCGCTGGAGCGTCGAGACGGCCAACGGCGGAGCGCAGCTGCGGGTCCTCAAGACCGAGCGCTTCAGCGGCGACCTCACCGTCGGGCTGACGTGCGTCGGGCGTCGCGCCCGGGACCGCGCCCTGCTCACGGCCACGCGACGCTTCGCGGAGGGGGTCCCCTTCGCCATCGATGCCGTCCGCATCGAGATCGACGAGCACGCCCTGCGCTTCGCCGCGACGCCGGGCTGGACCCGCGCCGGCAGCCGCCGCTACGAGAAGGCCGACGCCGGAGAACGCGCTGCCTGACCGCAGCGCTTTTTTATTCTGCGGCGGATGCCCGCAACGTCTCGATGAGCCCCTGCGCCGCCTGACGCGACGCGCGTTCGGTCGAGACGGCGCGTTGCAGGCGATCCACCACGTCCGCCCAGTCCGCCTTCTTCTCCTTCGGGGCACGCGCCATCCTCTCCACGGCCAACTCGAGCATGCCGTCGAAGACGCGCTCCGCATCATCCGCGGCCTGGATGCGCAACATGGCGTAGTCGAGCCCGGTGACGTCGGCGTTCTTCGCCGCCAGCCCGTCGTAGTGGGCCTTCACCGCGTCGCTGATGATCTGGCTGAACTCGTGGAGGTCCTTGCTGGCGAGCGCTGCATCCTCCCAGTCGGCGGCGGTGATGGCCCGCTCGGCGCGGACCGTCCGCCCCTCCATGGTCCCGACGGCGGACTCGAGACCCGCCACGGAGCGCTCCGCGGTCGGCTGATCGATTTCCACCATCCCGATGCCGCTGAAGATGTCCTCGACGTCCTCGACGACGGTGTCGAGCGAGGCGGTCCTCAGCATCGCCGTCTCCGCCTCCAGCTCCTCGGCCGGCGGGTACTCCGAGACCGCGCGCGCGGCGCGGGGAGCCTCGATCTCCTCCGTGATCCGCTCCGCGGCCAGGTCGATGCGCTCGGCCTGCTTCCTGCCGGCGATCGTCATGATGCGTTGTTCATGCGCGATGTCGCCGTCGAGCCGCCCGATGAGCTCGCCGCAACGCTCGATGATCTGCTGCTGGTCGGACCGCAGCAGGAGGCCGACGACGGCGCCGCGCATCTCCTGGAAGGAGCAGATGGCGTCCCGTGCCGCGCGGATGCGCATGCCGAGCTCCACGCCTTCATTGAAGGCCTTGCGGCCCTCGACGGCCTGGGCGAGGTTCAGCGAACGCAAGGTGTCCGTGGCCTGGGCGAGCCGGTGGAGCTCCTCAGCCTCGGCGCGCAGCGCGGCGAAGCGCTTGGCGTCGATGGCCGCTTCCTCGCGCAGGCGGTCGGACGCGGCCAGGGCCTCGATGTCCTTTTCGGCCTCGCGCATGGCGTCGGTACGGGACTCGACGAAGGCCAGCATGCCGTCCACGGCCTTCTCGAGCGTCGCCATCTCCTCTTTGGAGAGCGCGGGCTTCTCACGGAGCTCCTGCAGCTTCATGACGTCGGCGATGGCCTCGCGGACGTCCTCGGAGGGCGCCATCATCTCGGCGAGGAGCTCTTGCGTCTCGGTACGCGCCTTGCGCCGCTCGAGCGGGACAGGGGCGGCCTTCTCGGCGTCCTTGCCGAGTTCGAATTCGACGTCTTGGGGGCGGATGCGACGCTCGGGCATAGGTGGGGGTTATGCTCGCCTCCAGTATACCCTTGACGGGTGCCCCGGAAAAGCGTATGGTGAGGCGTCCCAAAGGAGGGGCAACCGATGGCTGGGACGACCAAGGCACGGACGCCGTGCCGACCTGAGTTCATCCTGCAGCTGCAGTTCGAGGAGCATGAGGGCACGCTGGAGCGCGCGCTGCTCCTCTACCCGCGGGCCCGCGCCGACGGCGCGCTGCCGTCGGAAGCGGACTTCGCCGGGCTCCGAGTGGCCTACGAGAGCGCGGGGCGCTCGCGCAGGCGCCGCCTGGTCCCCTACCGCGTCACGGCTGCGCACCCGCTGCTCCCCCGCTCGATGGGCAAGCGGCAGGGACGCATGCTCTGGCTCGAACCGGCCAGCGTGCTGGCCGGGGAGGTCGAGGCGCTCGCGCGGCAGCGGGACGCCGAGGGCCGGGCGATCTCGTCCATCCACCTGCGCTGGCCAGACGGCCACGAGGAGCGGTACGACCGCGTCCTCGACGACGGGCTCTGGTTCTTCCGGTCCTGACCACAGGGCCGTTCTTCTTTTTTTATGCTATAGTGATGGGGATTTCCACAAACGTTAGCCTATGCCCGAAGGCGCCCGCCGCATCGAGAGCGACTACGAGAAACTTGGGGTCGAGCCCGAGGAACTCGAGGATTACATCGGCAATGCCGTGGTCCGCGTCTCCGAGCTCCAGGCCGAGAAGGCACAGCTCGAGGGCGAGGGCGCGCCCAAAAAGGAGATCGCCGAAAAGAACCGCGAAATCCGCACGCTGCAGAAGCTCATCCGCGACAACGAGAACGCCTTCCGCAGGGCGGACGAGCGCCGGAAGGAGACGACGGCCAAAGCCAAGCAGGACCAGCTCATCTCCCGGACGAAGGCCGCAGTGGCCCGGGCCAAGGTCGGACGCATCGCCAAAAAGGAAGCGCCCGCCGAGCCGGAAGAGCGGACCGACGAGGAGATGGCCAAGCAGGCCGAGCTCATCGAGCGCACCAAGGCGGCGGTCAAGACCAAGACGCTCATCGAACGGACCAAGGCGGCCGTAGCCCGTAAGGAGAAGGCCGACAAGGAAGCCCGCGACATGGACGAGGCCGAGCGCGCCGCCGCGGAGTTCCGCGCGCGGCTCGAGGCGCGCAAGCAGGCGCGCGAGGCCACCGAGAAGGAGCTGATGAACCAGCTCGTCGCCGCCATGGAGGCCGGGCCGGTCACGGAGAGCAAAGAAGAACGGCCGTTCCGCGAGCAGGCCGAGGTGAACGGCATCCAATTCTCGGTCGGCTGGGCGGAGCCGGACAAGCGGTACGAGGCGTACTTCCCCCAAATCGACTTCATGTCCCGTACGGCGAGGCAGTACGGCATCCACGATCAGGTCTTCATCCTGGATGCCGAGACGCCGGCAGAAGCGCGCGCGGCGTTCCAGAAGATCAAGGACGCCATCAAGGACGAGTCGGACCCGTACCGCGCCTACGCCAAGGCCGAGGCCGCCGTGTACGGCGAGAAGTTCGAGGAACCGGCACCGGAAAACCTGCCTGTGGACGAGGAAGAGACCTACGAGCGGAACGTCTCCGACGCGGACGTCTCCGCCCGAGTCCGCATCTGGGCCGGGCTAAACAAAAAGGGGCGCGAGGGGATGGAGGCAATGCTCTCGGACGCTGCATACGGCCCCAAATATATCAAGGAACGCACTCGGGCGTTCCTCGCCCAAGAGTACCCTGGCTGGGACCGCGGGGATTTCCAAGAACTGCTCGAACAGATCGCCCTCGAGCGTGACCGGCTGGAGACGGAGAAGGCGCGCAGCAAACGGTTCAAGGAAGAAGCCACCGAGCTGGCGACCGAGCGGCTCGTCGAAAAGCCGACCGCGCGCATCGACGCCCTGCGCGAGAAAATCCGCAAGCTCAAGGAGGAGGCCAAGACGGAGCGCGAGCGCCTCGGCACCATGACCGGCGACACCGAGGCCGAGGAGCGGTTCTTCGAGCAAGGGTCCAAACCGGAGGAGCTCGCCCGCCGCGAGCGCGCCAAGGACCTGTATCCCGAGGAGACGCCGGATGAGGCCGTCGCGCAGATGGAGAAGATCGAGGCCCAAAGCGCCCGCGACTTCGAGAACGAGCAGGACTTCGCCACGGCCTTTACTGACGCGGTCAGGAACGATCCCGCGCGGCGCCTCAACCCGGACGTCGCCAAGGAGTACGCCGCGCAATACTGGAAGCTCCTCCAGAAGGACAACCGGCGCCTGGCCGAAGCCATGAAGCCCCAGCCCAAGGTCGGCTTCTTCCGCCGCATCTTCGGCGGCGCGCCCAAGCCCAAGCAGGTGATGACGCCCCAGGAGATCGTCCAGTTCCAGAAGATGGACAAGATGGTCCGCGAGATCATGGAGAAGCCGTCGACCTCGCTGCGCTCCGTCCGCGTCGGCGCCCGGTCCGCGTCGCGCGGCCCCGGCGCGCCCACGACCATGGGTCGGCCGCCCCGTTGATACGGTGCAGAAAACCCCCGGCACCTGCCGGGGGTTTTCTGTCCGTCTACGAGACGTGGCCGGCGATCTCCTTTTGGACCTTCTTCACGAACGCGCCGAGCATCATGGTCTTCTGCGCCTGCTCGCCGCGTTTGCGGACCGTGACCTTCTTGAGGGCCTTCTCCTTGTCCCCCACCACCAGCATGTACGGGACTTTGGCCTTCTCGGCCTTGCGGATCTTGTAGCCGACGCTCTCGTTGGCGTCGTCGTCCTCCGCGCGGATGCCGGCCTCCGCGAGCATCTTGGCGAGCTTGGCCGCTGCCTTGAGGTGCCCCTTGCCGACAGGGATGACGGCGACCTGCACCGGCGCGAGCCAGGTCGGGAAGGCGCCGGCGTAGTGCTCGATGAGGATGCCGAGGAAGCGCTCCACCGAACCCAAGATGGCGCGATGCACCATGACCGGGCGCTTCTTGGTGCCGTCGGCCGCCGTGTACTCGAGCCCGAAGCGCTCCGGCTGGTTGAAGTCGAGCTGGATGGTGGCCAGCTGCCACGTGCGGCCGATGGCGTCTGTGGCGATGAAGTCGAGCTTGGGGCCGTAGAAGGCGGCGTCCCCTTCGCCGATGTCGTAGTCGACCTTGTTCTTCTTGAGGACGTCCTTGAGCGTCCCTTCCGCCATCGTCCACACCTCATCCCCACCCAGGTACTTCTCCGGCTTCTGCGGGTCGCGCACCGACAGCTGGACGCGCAACGGCATCTTGAAGACCTTGTAGAAACTCTTGATCACCCGGTAGACGTTCTGGATCTCCTTCTCGGCCTGCTCCGGCGTGCAGAAGAAGTGCGCATCGTCCTGGGTGATGGCGCGTACGCGCGTGAGGCCGGCGAGCTGGCCGGTGTTCTCGTCGCGGTAGACGGTGGTGTTCTCGGCGTAGCGGATGGGCAGGTCGCGGTAGCTGCGCGGCCGGCTGGCGTAGATCTGGGTGTGATGCGGGCAGTTCATCGGTTTGAGCACGAACCGCTCGTCGGACTTCTTGGAGGAGACATGGAACAGGTCGTCCTCGAACTTGTCCCAGTGACCGGAGGTCCGGTAGAGGTCGGCCTTGGTGATGTGCGGGATCCAGACCCGCTTGTAGCCGTACTTGGTCTGCAGCGAGGCCACGAATTCCTCGAGCGCGCGCCGCAGCATGGTGCCGCGCGGGGTGAAGAGCGGCAGCCCCGAGCCGACGAGCGGCGAATAGACGAAGAGATCGAGCTCGGCGCCCAGCTTGCGATGGTCGCGCTTCTCGGCTTCTTCCAGCATCTTCCGGTGCGCGTCGAGCTCCTCCTGGGTGGCGAAGGCCAGCCCGTAGATGCGGGTCAGCTGCGGGTTCTTCTCGTCCCCGCGCCAGTAGGCCCCGGCGACCTTGGTGAGCGAAAAGGCGCCGAGGTCGCGCGTCGTAGCCACGTGCGGGCCGCGGCAGAGGTCGACGAACTTCCCGGTGCGGTAGACGGACGCCACGTCCGGCCGGGCCGCATCCACATCCTGCGCTTCCTCGGCCTTGATCTTGGTGGTCCCCTTCTCCTTGAGGTCGGTGAGGAGCTCCACCTTGTAGGGCTGGCCCATCTCGGTGAAGAAGGCGATGGCCTGGTCGAGCGGCATCTCCTCGCGCGCGTAGGCCTCGCCGCGCTCGGCGATCTTGCGCATGCGCTTCTCGATCCTCGGGAGATCGCCCGCCGTGATCGGCTGCGGCGTCTGCAGGTCGTAGAAAAAGCCGTGCTCGACCACCGGCCCGACGCCGAGCTTGGTGCCCGGATACAGCTCCATGACCGCGGCGGCCAGGAGGTGCGCCGTGGAATGACGGACGGTGTCGATGGGGAAGGCCTGTTTCTCGTGGGGCATAACGGCATCAATCTTGCCGGTTCTCATGGCAAAAAGCAAAGGGGCGGACGCATGGGTCCGCCCCGACGCTCGTCCTCATTTGAACTCCAGGTCGATGTGGTCGGCGAGGTTCGGCAACCGCTTGAGCCAGGCCGGCGTGACATCGATTTCGGCGTCGGAGACGCCGTCTGCGGACTCGAGCTGCGCTTCGGCCTCCTCGAGCGACAGGCCCGTGAGCCGCTCGCGGTCGAAGGCCTCGCTGGATTCCTTGAGGGCCGACTCGCCATGGGCCGTGACCGAGAGCGTGGCGCTCTTGGACGCCAGGTCGCTGCCGGCGAGCGTCACCTCCAGGCGCTCGGCATCGAGCCGGACGATCTCCTTGTCCTCGGGCGCGGCGGCACGCAGCTGCGCCTCGGCGACGCGCGCCAGGGCGTCCTTCTCGTAGAAGACGGCCTCGACATGCACGGCCACGGTGACGTCAAAGACATCCTGCTGCTCGCCGACCGCGGCCGTGGTCTCGCGGCGGACGATCGATTCCTTGAAGAACACGCCGCTGCCGACCTCCGGCCGGGAGAGCAGCGCCTTGAGCTTGTCGGCGGCCTCCGCCGCGACTTCCTTGGCTGCCGCGGCGTACGCGGCGTCGAGCTCCTCCTGGGTGACGATCGAGACCTCGCGGGCGCCGCCGGTCATGCTGGCGGTCGACACGGCGTACGTCAGCTCCTGCAGCGACGCCGGCAGGCCGGGGATGGTGAAGCGCGTCGGGTCGATGTCGCCGCCGGCGCCGGGCTGGTCGGCGCAGGCCCGCGTCTCGAGCCGGCCGTCGGCGGGCACGGAGACGGTGCTCTCGAGGCGGAAGAGCACGCCATCCGGGGAGAGCAGCCGCGTGGTGGCCACGAGCGCCTGGGTGCGGGATTGGGTATTGATGATGGTCACCGCGCCGCAGGCCTTGCCTTCCACCAGCCGTTTCTCGCCGGATGCCTGCACGGTGCGGGTGCCTTCGACGACCGTCTCGAGCACCGCGCCAGGCACGGCCTCGGCGTCGGCCGGCTCCGGGGAGACGGTCACGGTGAAGGCCGTGGACACAGGCAGCGGCGCGCGGGTCACGACGACCGTGGCGCGGGTGAAGGACAGGTAGAGGACGAAACCGAGCAGGAGGATGGCCAGGCCGATGAACGTCGTGGCCAACTTGCGGTACAGGGAAAGATGCACGGCCGGGCGCGGCGTGCGGCGCGGTTGGGAAAAGCGCGAGGGTCCGCCCTGCGACGGCGCCGCGGCGGGAGACGCCGCGCTCGGGCGGGGCTCGGCGTGGTCGATGGACATGTCGTGCGCCTCGGCCGCGGGCCGGATGGCCAACGTCGCCGGACGCGCGGCGTCGACGTCGAGCGGCACGCGCTGTTCCTCCGGCACCACCGCCGGCGGCGGCACGAAACCGGCCGGAGGCACGGAGACCTCATGCGGCGTCTCGGCGGAAAGCAGCGCCTCAAGCTCCGGCGCCAACGGCTTGGCCTCGGGCGACGGCGCGGGCGGCGGAGGCGGCGCGGCAGCCTTAGGCTTGCGCGCCGTGGCCTTTTTCTTTCCGCTCGGCTTCTTCTTCGTGGGCATAGTCCTCCATCCCCTCAAATGTCCTCCCTACTATACCACATCGCGTTCAAGAACCCACGATACGCGCGCCGCCGATGCCGGGCAATGCGCAGATGCGGCCGGCGACGACGGGGCTCCAGCCGATGCGGAACTGCGTCTCGATCCGTTTGGGACGCTCGCCGGCGCCGACCTCGAGGTAGACCTGCAGGCCGCCAGGCGATTCCTCGAAGACCTTCTTCAGCGCCTCGGCGAGCTCAGGCGTCGGCGCCTCAGGCAAGGCGATGGTCACGCTCGGTCCGGCGTCGGGCAACGGACGGGGTGCGGCATCGCGCTCGCGCGGAGCCTGCGGCGGCGGCGAAGCGCTCGGCCGCTCCCCGGGCAGGAAGGCGCCGGAGCGCAACGCGGCCACGGCCTGGCGGACCGTCTCGGGCCTGACCACGATGGCCCGGTTGGCCAGGAAGCGCAGCTCGTCATCCTTGTCCGAGATCTTGCCGGAGACGACGAGCGACGCGTCCGGCGCCCAGAGGACGCTGTCGGCGGCGTAGACGCGCGGGAAGACGACGATCTCGACGGTGCCGGACTCGTCCTCGATGCGCACGAAGAGCATCGTCTCGCCGTTCTTCGTGGTGATGCGCTTGGGTTCCTGGAGCGTGCCGCCGATGACGGCGAAGCCGCCCTTCTTGATGCCGGACAGCTTGGCGATCGGCAGGAGGTCGCCGCCCGCGGCCGCGGCCGTCTCGCGGAAGGGGTGCTCCGAGACGTAGATGCCGAGCAGCTCCTTCTCCCAGGTGAGCACCTCCTTGCGCGAGGCCGGTGGCGCCTCCTTGAGCCGCACGCGCTCCTCACCCAACCCGGCGGCGCCGAAGAGCGAGGCCTGGTTGCTGGCGGCCCGCGCGGCGGCGTCCTTGTTGAAGCCGGTCAGCTCCTCGAGGTTGGCCAGGATGGCGGCCCGCTCGCCCAGGCCGTCGAGGGCGCCGGACTTGGCCAGCGCCTCGAGCGCCTTCTTGTTGAAGACCTTGGTCGGCAGGCGGCGCGCAAGGTCGGTAAGGTCGCGGAACGGCCCGCCCGCCTTGCGTTCGGCGATGAGCGCGGCCACGGTGTCCGAACCCAGGTTCTTGATGGCATTGAGGCCGAAGCGCACGTGCGTGTCGTCGATGTAGGTGAAGGTGGCCAGGGACGAGTTGACGTCCGGCGGCAGCACGGTGATCCCCATCTTGCCGCACTCGGCGATGGCCGCGGCGACCGTCGGGATGTCGCCGGACTCGTTGGTCATCACCGCGGCCATGTACTCGGCCGGATAATTGGCCTTCATGTAGGCCGTCTGGTAGGCGATGATGGCGTAGGAGGCGGCGTGGGCCTTGTTGAAGCCGTAGGCGGCGAACGGCTCGATGAGCTTCCAGAGCTCGAGCGCCTTGTCCTCGGTCATGCCGCCCGTGACGCACCCGGCCAGGAACTTCTCCTTCTGCGCGGCCATCTCCTTGGGGATCTTCTTGCCCATGGCCTTGCGCAGCTTGTCGGCCTCGGCCCAGTCGTATCCCGCGAGATGGATGGCGATGAGCAGCACGTCGTCCTGGTAGGTGATGATGCCGTAACTCATGGAGAGGATCTCCTTCATCCGCGGGTCGAGCACGCGCACCAGCCGCGGGTTGCGCTTGCGGCGGATGTACTCGGGGATGGATTCGATCGGGCCCGGGCGGTAGAGCGCCACCATGGCCATGATGTCGAAGATCGTGGCCGGCTGCAGCTCCACCACGTACTTGGTCATCCCTTCTCCCCCGAGCTGGAAGAGCCCGGTGGTCTGGCCCCGGGCGAGAAGCTCGTAGGTCTTCTTGTCGTCAAGCGGCAGGTCGAGCAGGTCGACCTCCGCGCCTTTGGTCTTCTTCACGATCTCCACGGCCGTGGCCAGGATGGAGAGGTTGCGGATGCCGAGGAAGTCCATCTTGAGGATGCCGGCCTGCTCGCAGGCGTGCATCTCGTACTGGGTGATGACGCTCTCCCCGCCCGCTTCCTTCTGGAGCGGGATCCACTCCGTGAGCGGTCCGGGCGCGATGACCACGCCGGCGGCGTGCACGGAGACGTGGCGCGCGCAGCCTTCGATCTTCTGCGCCAGATCGATGACCCGCTTCACGTCCGGTTCGGTGTCGTAGGCCTGGCGGAGCTCCGGCGTCTCCTTGAGCGCCCGGGCGATGGTCATGTGGAAGCCCTGCGAACCCATGGGGATCATCTTGGCGATGCGGTCGGCGAAGCCGTACGGGTAGCCGAGCGCCCGGGCCACGTCGCGCACAGAGCCGCGCGCCGCCATGGTGCCGAAGGTGCAGATCTGGGCCACGCGGTCGGCGCCGTACTTGTCCTTGACGTACTGGAGCACCTGGTCGCGCTTGGCGTCCGCGAAGTCCATGTCGATATCGGGCGGCGACGGACGGAAGGGGTTCAGGAACCGCTCGAAGGGCAGCTTGTAGGCCAACGGGTCGACCGTGGTGATGCCGATGGCGTAGGAGACCACGGAGCCCGCGGCCGAGCCGCGGGTGGTGGAGATGATACCCTGGCTGCGCGCCCACTTGGTGTAGTCGGCGACGACCAGGAAATAGGTGGCGTAGCCCTTGGTCTTGATGATGTCGAGCTCGTAGGCGAAACGCGTCTCGTACTCGGGGGTGAGCTGCCCCTTGGCGCGCAGTCCCTCGACGACCTGGGCGCGCAGGAAGTCGTCGGCCGTCATGCCGTCCGGGATCGGGAACTGGGGGAAGGTCCATTTGCCGAGCTCGAGGGCCACGGCGCAACGGTCGGCGATGCGCGCGGTGTTCTCGATGGCGTCGGGCCGGTGCGCGAAGGCCCGCGCCATGTCCTCCGCCGAGGCCAGCGAGTAGTCGGCGTCGCGCATCGAGAAGCGCGTCGGGTCGTCGAGCGTCTTGCCCGTGCCGATGGCGAGCAGCACGTCCTGTGCCTCGCGGTCCTCGGCGTGGATGTAGTGGCAGTCCTTGGTGGCGACGACCGGCACCGAGAGGCGGTCGGCCAATGCCAGCAGCTGGGTATTGCGGTCCACCTGCTCCGGGAGCTCCGGGTGGTCCTGGACTTCGATGAAGAAACCGTCCTTCCCGAAGATGTCCTGATAGGTGCGCACCAGTCCCTCGGCCTTGGGCTCATCCCCGGCCTCGAGCGCCCGGGCGATCTGCCCGTTGAGGCAGCCGGAGAGCGCGATGATGCCCTCGGCGTGCTTCCGCAGCAGCTCCAGGTCGACGCGCGGCTTGTAATAGAAGCCGTCGAGGTAGGCGGCCGAGGTCAGGGCGATGAGGTTCTTGTAGCCGACGAGGTTCTCGGCCAGCAGCGTGACGTGGTAGGCGCGGTCGTCGACGCGCGCCGCCTTGTCCTGCATGCCGCGAGGCGCCACGTAGGCCTCCATGCCGAGGATGGGCTTGATGCCTTGCTTCTGGCATTCCTCGTAGAACTCGATGATGCCGTACATCGCCCCGTGGTCGGTGAGGGCCAAAGCGTCCATGCCCAATTCCTTGGCCCGGGCCACGAGCTCGGAGATCTTCCCGAGGCCGTCCAGGAGCGAATAGTGGGAGTGGACGTGGAGGTGGACGAAGCGCATGGTGCCGGCATCTTACCGGCACGCTTCCGCCGACGGCAACCTTGACGGCGGACGCGTGCCGTGCCTACCGTGGCGGCGGAGGTATGGCATGGATTTTCTCCCGTGCGCGCTCTGCGACATCGACGCCGGTATGCCCGTCCCCGGCGGCATCCTGCTCGAGCGGGACACGTGGTGCGCGGTCCATCTGCCGCCGCCGCGGAGCGCCCCGCGCTGTCTGGTCCTCTTCCCCCGCCGGCACGTCCTGCGGACGGAGGACCTCGACGAGGGCGAACGGCTCGGGCTGCTCGGCATCCAGGCGGACGTCCGCGCGCTCCTGGCCGCGGCGTTCGACGACGACACGCACTTCCGTCAGGAGGACCTGATGCTCGGGCATCTCTGCTGGCTGGCCTGGCGTGCCGGCGACGGGACGGACGTCCGCGGTCGGTTCAGGGCCTACGGCGAGGCCGAGGTGACCGCCTGGGCGGAGCCGCTGCGGGACGTCGCGGCCGTGGTCCGGCTCCTCGCCCACGGCGGACGCCTGCCCCCGCCGGCACCGCTGCCGGGGGACGCCCAACGCCTGCTGCTGACCCGCAGCCCCCTGGCGCGCTACTGCTCCCTGTGCGGGAACCGCCTGCACACCCAGGACCACCGCGATGCCCGCTGCCGCACCTGCGGCAAGAGCATCCCGCCGTAACGAACGGCGTCCCGCAACGCGGGACGCCTTTTTCCATGCGGTCGAAGTCAGCGACGGCGCTTCTCCTCGCGGCGTTCCTCCCGCCGCTCCATGATGTAGCCGACCGCCGTCTTGATGCCCTCCCCGATCATCGGGGCGATGTTGAACAGGGATTCCGCCTTCTCGCCGACGCCCTTGATGAACGCCTCGAGGCGGTCCAAGCGCTCCCGGGTCTCATGCACCATGATGCGGATGTCGCGGAGCATCATGATGATGTAGTACATCATCCACGCCAAGAACACCGACACCAACACCACCGCGAAGGCGATGGACAGCCAGAGGATGTCTTGGGACGTCTCGATGATCATGTGCGGGACCGGGGTGCCTCTTCCGCGGGCACTATATCACGCGCGCAACTCCGCGGCGAAGGCGCGGGTGTGGGTAAGCGCCGCGACCACGGCGGCGTGCGCCTCGTCGGCCTCCGCCGCGGTCAGCGTCCGGTCGGCGGCGCGATAGACGACGTGGTAGGCGACGCTCTTCTTGCCGGCGGGCACGCCCTTGCCGCGGAAGACATCGAAGAGCGTGACTTCGGCCACCAGCGGATGCGCGCCGCGGATGGCGGCGGCGAGCGCCTCGTGCGTGGCCCGCGCCGCGACGAAGGCGGCCACGTCGCGCTTGACGCCCGGATAGAGCGGCGGCGGCGCGTAGGACGGCACGGCCGGTCGCGCCAGGAGCGCTGCGGGGTCGAGGGCGACGACGGCCACGCGGGCCTCGATCCCGAAACGCGAGAGGATGGCCGGATGGACCTCGGCGATGCTGCCCGCGGGTGTCTCGCCGAGCAGCACGTCGGCGCGCCGCCCGGGGTGGCTCACCTTCTCGGGCCAGGCGCTCGCCCGCCCTGCGACGACGACGTGATCCGCGGCGAACGTCCGACAGAGATGCTCGGCCGCGCCCTTGGCGCGCAGGAACTGCTCGCCGTCGGGCGAGGCGCCCCAGCAAGCCAGCAGCAAGCGGGGCTCTTCCTTGGGCAAGCCGTCTCCCTGCGGCAGATAGACGTTGGCCAGCTCGAAGAGCGCGGCCTCGGGCCAGGCCTCCTGGTTGTCGGCGACGACCTGGAGCATCGAGGGCAGCAGGTCGGTGCGCAGCTCGGCCAGATCGGCCGTGAGCGGGTTGGCGATCCGCGCGGCGGGCGCATCCATGCCGGCCTTGGCGCGCAGCGCGGCGGAGACCATCGAATAGCTCATGGTCTCCGTCCAGCCGGCGCCGCGCAGCGACGCCTTGATGCGGTCCTCGAGCAGCAGCAAGGGGTCCTCGGGACGCAGCGGCGGCGCGCCGGGCGGCAGTACGGACGGCAGGTTGTGATAGCCCCAGACGCGGGCCACCTCCTCGACCAGGTCGCGCTCACCCTCGATGTCGCGGTCCCGCCACCACGGCACGGTCACGGTGATGCTCGCGCCGCGGCCTTTGACGGTGCAGCCGAGCGCGGCGAGGATGGAGATCTGCTTGGCGGCCGGCACCGGCGCGCCGATGAGCGCCGCGGCCTTGGCGGGACGGTAGGCGAAACTCGGCGCTTTGTAGGGCCTCTCGCGCACGTCCTTGGGCTTGCCGGCGACGCGGCCGCCGGCAAGCTCCACGATGAGCCGTGCCGCGCGCGCCAGGGCCGGTGCGGTCCCCTCGGGGGACAGGCCTTTCTCGAAACGCAGCGAGGAGTCGGAATGCAGGTTGAGCGCCCGGGCCGTGCGGCGCACCGAGACCGGATCGAAGGTCGCCGCCTCGAGCACCACGGCCGTGGTCTTGGCGCCGACCCCGGTTGCCTCCCCGCCCATGATGCCGGCCACGGCCACCGGTCGCGCGCGGTCGGCGATGACCAGCTCCCCGCCGGCGAAGGCGTAGCTGCCGCCGTCGAGCGCGGCGATGGTCTCCTTGGGCTTGGCGGCGCGCACCACGACGGCGCGGTCCTCGAGCGCGTGGTAATCGAAGGCGTGCAGCGGCTGGCCGAGCTCGAGCATGACGTAATTCGTGGCGTCGACGACGTTGGAGATGGAACGGATGCCGGCTTGGGCCAGGCGGCGACGCAGCCACCACGGCGAGGGACCGACAATGACGCCGTCGATGACGAGCGCCTGGTAGCGCGGGCAGAGCCCTTTGGCCTCGACCTCCACGCTGAGCGGCAGCGCGTCCTTGGCGGGCGTCGGCGGCAGGGCCGTGGCCTCGGCCAGGCGGCGCTGCTGGAACTTGGCGCCGACCACGGCAGCGGCCTCGCGGGCCATCCCGACCACGGACAGGGCGTCCGGCCGGTTGGTGGTCACTTCGATGTCGAAGATGACGTCGTCGTAACCGAGCGCCTCGGCGAGCGGCGTGCCGGCCGCGGCCTTCTCGAGGAAGGACAGGTCGAGGATCTCCCGCTCCCCCGCCGCGGGAAAGACGTCCGCCAGGCCGATCTCGTCCGCCGCGGCGATCATCCCGAAGCTCTTGACCCCGCGGATTTCCGCCTCGCCGAGCGCGATGGGATCGCCCTGGCCGTGCCAGCGCACGCGGCTGCCCACCTTGGCCACGGCGACCTTCTGGCCGACGGCGAGGTTGGACCCGCCGCAGACGATCTCGAGCAACTCCTTGCCGACATCGACGATGGTCACCTGGAGCCGGTTGGCGTTGGGGTGCGGCCTGAGCTCAGCGATGCGGCCGACGACGACATGCTCGAGCTGCGCCGCCAGGCGGCGGATACGCTCCACGGCCGGACCGGAGAGCGAGAGCTTGCGCGCGAAGTCCTCCGGCGCGAGGTCGGTCTTGGCGTACTCCTTGAGCCAGTTGTAGGAGAGGAGGAAGTTCATGCCTTGAGGTTCACGAGGACCACGGCGACGAGCGCCAGACCCACCCCGATCCAGTTGACCGGCGAGAGCCGCTCATGCAGCACCAGCACGCCCAGGAGCGGGGTGATGATGAGCGCGAAGAGGCCGAGGAAGATGGTGGTCCGGGAGAGGTCGTAGCGGGAGAGCGCGTACCAGTGCACCATCATGCCGATGACGCCGATGGCCGAGACCGCGAGGAAGCGCGGATTGGCGAGCGCCGCCGGGAAGGCGATGTCGCGGAAGACGATCTTCTTGAGCAGGTCGGAGAGGCTGTAGAAGGCCTGCGCGACCAGGATGAGCAGCGGATACATATCAGAACTGCCGCAAGAAACCGAGCTCGTTCCTGTAGAGCACGCGGATGTCGTCGATGCGGACACCGGCCTTCATCATGAAGGTGCGCTCCAGGCCCCAGCCGAAGGCGAAGCCGCCCCACTCCTCGGGATCGACGCCCGTGGCCTTGAGCACGTTGGGGTGCACCATGCCGGCGCCGCCGAGTTCGACCCACCCCTGCTTGCACAGCCGGCAGACGGATCCGTCCGCGAGCAGCCCCGTACCGCCGCAGATGCCGCAGGAGATGTCGACTTCGAAGGAGGGCTCGGTGAAGCGGAAGTGGAAGGGGCGCAGGCGCGTCCGCCGCTCCGGGCCGAAATACGCCTTGGCGAAGTGGTCGAGCACGCCTTTGAGGTGGGTGATGCTGATGCCCTTGTCGATGACCAACCCTTCGAACTGATAGAACATCGGCACGTGCGAGACGTCGGACTGCCGGCGGTAGCACTTGGAGATGTTGATCATGCGGATCGGCAGCTCCTTGCGCTCGAGCTCATGGATCTGGCCGTTCGACGTATGCGGAGTGAGGACGACCTTGCCCTTGTCCCCCGCCGGAAGATCCACGAAGAAGGTCTCCCACTCGTCGCGGGCCGGATGATCCGGCGGCATGTTGAGCGCCTCGAAGGCGTACCAGTCCCAGTCGACCTCGGGGTAACGCACGCGCGTGAAGCCGAGCCGCCGGAAGATGCCGACGATCTCCTGGATGGCCTGCGTGCTGAGGTGGAGATGCCCCTCGGGCACCGGCGTCCCCGGCGCGGTGACGTCGATCCACTCGGTGTCCGCCAACGCCGCGGCCGCGGCCAGCGTGAAGCCCGCCTCCTTGCGGGCGATCTCCTTTTCGACGTCGGCCTTGATGCGGTTGGCCATCTCGCCGGCGGCCTTGCGCTCCTTCTCCGGCAGGGCGGCGATCTCCTTGAGGCGTGTCGTCAGCTCGCCCTTGCGACCGAGGTAGTGCACCTGGACGCGATCAAGCTCGGCCGCGTCGGAGGCGGCGAGCACGTCTTTGACGGCGGCGGTGCGGAGTTTCTCGAGCGCCTCGCGCAGCGTGGGCATAACGCAGATACTCTACGGAAAACCGGGGTCGGAAGCAACGCTACCGGAACATCCCGCCGATGCCGTCGATGATGCCGCCGCCGAAACGCCGGACGTCCTGGAAGGTCACGAGCAGCGCGAGTAGCAGGAGAAGCGCGAAGCCGATCTGGTGGACGATGCCCTCGAGCGCGCGGTCCACCGGCTTGCGGCGGATCTTCTCGATGGCCAAGAAGAGCACGCGCCCGCCGTCGAGCGCCGGCAGCGGCAGCAGGTTGATGACCGCCAGGTTGATGGAGAGCAGCGCCGTGAACTGCAGGAGATACGTGAAGCCGAGCCGCGCCACCTGCCCGGTGGCCACGGCGATGCCGACCGGTCCGGCGACGTCGGCCGTGACCCCGTTGCCGGAGAAGATGCTCACCACGAGAGAACCGAGCGCGGCGAAGACGGCGATGGTGTTGCGCCAGGTGAGCTCGAGCCCGCGCAGCGGCGCAAGATACCAGGGGTAGGAGACGATGCCGCTCTCGACCAGCCCGACACCGATGCCGGGCTTGCCGGTCTGCTCCAGCACGACCGGCGTGACGGCGACGTTCCGCGTCCCGTCGCTGCCCCGCCGCACCTCGAGCGTCACCTCGCGCCCCGCGGAGACCGCGATGCGCTCCGTGAGATCGACGAAGGAGACCACGGCCGCGCCGTCGATGGCGGCGATGCGGTCGCCGTAGGAGAGTCCCGCGCTCTCGGCGGGAGAGCCGGGCAGGACGTCCGTCACGGTGATGGAACGCTCGCGGATGCGCGCCGCGGACGGCTGGCCCTCGAGCGCCTCCGGCAGGCCGATGGCCGCACCGATCGTGAACAGTCCCCAGGCGAGCAGCAGGTTCATGAGCACGCCCGCGGCGAGGATGAGCAGCCGGCGCGGCGCGCTCTGGCGGACGAAGGAATCCGGATCGCGTCCGTCCTCGCCGCTCTCGCCCTTGATGCGCACGAAGCCGCCCAGCGGGATCCAATTGACCGAATACGTCGTCCCCCCGCGCTTCACCCCGAAGGCGCGCGGCGGGAACCCGAAGCCGAACTCCTCGACCTTCACGCCGAGGCGTTTGGCCGAGAAGTAGTGGCCGAACTCGTGCACGAAGACGAGCACCGAAAGGACGACGAGGAAGAGGATGATGGTGGTCATGGGAGGGTGACGCGCCGGAAGGTCACCGGCGCACCGAGGAAACGCGAGGCCAGGGCCGAGACGGCGCCGGCGTCAGCCGTCGTATCATACGCGCGGTCGCCGGTTTGGTCGATGCGGCCGGCGAGCTCCGGATGGCGGGCGAGATAGGCGGCGAGCTTGTCCGCGACGGTGGCCTCCTGCGTGAGGAGCGTCACGCCGGGCAGCTGCGCGCGGAAGGCATCGGCGACGAACGCGAAGTGCGTGCAGGCCAGGAGCGCGGCGTCCGCGCCCTGGGCCTTGGCGCAGGCCGAGGCGATCTCCTCGGCGGCGGCCCAGCTCCCCTCCTCACCGCGTTCGATGGCGCCGGCCAAGGTCGGGCAGGCGATCTCCTCGACCGTGGCCCCCGCGCGCAGCGCATGCACCTCACGTCCGTAGGCGCCGCTCGCGACCGTCGCGCGCGTGCCGAAGACGGCCACCGTGCCGCTGCGCGTCGCCGCGGCCAGGGTCTCCGCGCCCGGACGCACCACACCGAGCACGCGCCGATCCGGGAACTCGCGCGGCAGGACCTCCTGCTGGATGCGCCGCAACGCCCCGGACGACGCCGTGTTGCAGGCCAGGATGACCAACGGGCAGCCAGCCGCGAAGAGACGCCGCACGCCCTGGAGCGCGAAGGTGAAGATCTCCTCCTGGCTGCGCGGGCCGTACGGTGCGCGGGCGTTGTCGCCGAGATAGTGCGTGGCGAGCGTCGGCACGCGGGCCTGCACGGCGCGCAGCACCGTCAGCCCGCCGACGCCGGAATCGAAGACACCGAGCGGTCCGGTCATGTCCGGCGGATCAGCGCGCTGAGCTCGTCGCGCATCTCCTCCATGCGGGGGCGCGTCTTGCCTTCGACGTTGAGGCGCAGCACCGGCTCGGTGTTCGAGGCGCGCACCGAGCACCACCAGTCGGCGTACTCGATGCGGAGCCCGTCGATCTCGATGACCCGGACCGCTCCGGGCGCGAAGCGCCCGCGGATGCGCTCGATCGCGCCGGCCTTATCCTCGACGGCGAAGTTGAGCTCCCCGGAGTGCGCGTAGCGACGCAGCGGCGCGACGAGCGCCGAGAGCGGCTTCCCGCTGCGACGGATGAGGTCGACGACCATGAACGCGACGGCGTCCGGGCATTCCACGCCGAAGAAATCCCGGAAGTAGAAATGGCTGGAGAGCTCACCGGCGAAGGCGGCGCCCTCCTCGCGCATCTGCCGCTTGATGTGGGCGTGCCCGACGCGGCACATGACGTGCCGGCCGCCGGCCCGCTCCACCTCCTCGGCCACGGTCCAGCTGCAGCGCACGTCGGAGAGCACCGCGGCACCCGGGTGCGTCTTGAGGATCTCCGGCGCGAGCAGTGCGATGACCAGGTCCCCCGGCACGGTCTCGCCGGTCTCGTCCACGATGCCGATGCGGTCGGCGTCGCCGTCATAGGCGATGCCGAGCGCGGCGCCCCGCTCGCGTACCGCGCGCTTGAGGTCGGCGAGCGTCTCCTCCTTGATGGGGTTGGCCTCGTGGTTGGGGAAGGTACCGTCGAGCTCGAGGAACAGCGGGACGAGGCGCACGTCGGGCAAAGCCGCGAAAAGCGTCTGCACCACGTGCCCGGCCATGCCGTTGCCGGTGTCGACCGCCACGGTCATCACGGCGTCCGGTGCGTCCGGGACGAGGGACGCGACCTTCCCGACGTAGGGCGCCAGGTAATCCTCCGCGCGCACGTTCCCGTGCCGCGTCGCCTCCGGAAAGGAGCCGGCGAGCGCCAGGTCGCGGATCTCCTCCATGCCGCTGCCGCTGCCGATGGGCATGGCGTCGCCCAAGCAGAGCTTGAAGCCGTTGTACTGCGCCGGATTGTGCGAGGCCGTGACCATGATGCCGCCGTCCGCGCCCGAGGTCGCGACGGCGAAGTAGAACATCGGCGTCGTGGTCAGGCCCATGGCGATGACGTCCGCCCCCTGGCCGACGATGCCGGCGATGAGCGCCTCCGTGAGTCCGGTCGACGTGGCGCGCATGTCGCGGCCCACCAGGACGGTTTTGGCCCCGGTATGGACCACGAAGGCCCGGCCCAACGTTTCCGCGAGCGCGGCGTCGATCTCGCCCGGGGAAAGGCCCCGGATATCGTAGGATTTGAAGACGCCGGGAGGGATGGGCATAGCGCTTGTCAGCTGCGCGAATCGCGCCTATAGTATAGAGGAAGATTGACTCCCGCAACCTATGTACCTGGCTTGGATCCTGCTCGGCGTCGTGGTGCTCCTGGGCGCCTGGTTCGTCCTCACCTACAACAACCTCATCACCAAGCGCAACCGCGTCGACGAGGCGTGGTCGGACATCGACGTCCAGCTGAAACGCCGCTACGACCTCATCCCCAACGTCGTCGAGACGGTGCGCGGCTACGCCAAGCACGAATCCTCGACCTTCGAGAACGTCATCAAGGCGCGCAGCATCGCCATGGGTGCGCAGACGCTCGAGGAGCACGCCAAGGCCGAGAACATGCTCACCGGCGCGCTCAAGTCGCTGTTCGCGGTGGCCGAGGCCTACCCGGAGCTCAAGGCCTCCACCAACTTCCTGCAGCTGCAGGATGAGCTGCGCGACGCCGAGGACAAGATCCAGGCCGCGCGCCGCTTCTACAACGGCAACGTGCGCGACTTCAACACCGCGCTGCAGGTCTTCCCGACCAACCTCATCGCCGGCATGTTCGGCTTCACCGCGCGCCAGTTCTTCGAGCTCGCCAACGAGGCGGAACGCGCCGCCCCGCAGGTCAAGTTCTGATGGCCTCGCCGATCTACACCCAGATCGCCGACAACAAGCGACGCACCTTCCTCCTCATCGCCCTGTTCGTCCTGCTCATCGTGGCCCTCGGCGGATCCTACGCCTGGCTCACCGACGCGGGCCTCGGCCCGCTCGGCCTGGCCGGGGCCTTCGCCGCGGGCGCCGCGCTGGCCTCCTACTACGCCGGAGACACGATGGCGCTGTGGAGCGCCGGCGCGGTGGGGCCGCTCGAGAAGCGGCAGCAGCCGTACCTCTACCGGATGCTCGAGAACCTGACCATCGCCGCGGGCGTGCCGATGCCCAAGCTCTACGTCATCCCGGATCCGGCCATCAACGCCTTCGCCGCCGGCCGAGATCCGCGGCACGCCTCCGTGGCGGTGACCGTCGGTGCCGTCGAGAAGCTCACCAACGAGGAGCTCGAAGGGGTGCTGGCGCACGAGCTCTCGCACATCCGCAACTACGACATCCGGGTGATGACCATCGTCGTGGTGCTGGCCGGGACCGTCGCCATCCTGGCGGACTGGTTCCTGCGCATGGGCCTCGGCGGACGGCGGCGTGAGGGCGGCCTGCTGCCCCTGGCGCTGATCGGGCTCCTGCTCGCGCTCCTGGCCCCGCTGGCGGCCGAGCTCATCAAGCTCGCCGTCTCGCGGCGGCGCGAGTACCTGGCCGACGCTTCCGGCGCGCTGCTCACCCGCTTCCCCGAGGGCCTGGCGCGGGCCCTGGAGAAGATCGGCCGCGAAGCGCGACCGATGCTCCGCCGCAACACGGCCACGGCCCACCTCTTCCTGAGCGAGCCGGCCGCCGGCCGCTGGCAGTCGCTCTTCTCCACCCATCCTCCGCTCGCGGACCGCATCCGCATCCTGCGCGGCATGACCGCCGGCTGACGACGACCTATGGATCCCGAACTGCTCGAAAAATTCACCTCGCACCTCAAGAGCGTCCTGGTGCGCGCCTATAACCTGGCGCATGAGCTCGGCGTGCCGACCATCGGGGTCGAGCACCTGCTGTGGTCGTTGGTCACCGAGCGCGGCTCCATCGGCGCGGAGATCCTCACCAAGGCCAAGCTCGCGCCGGACGCGCTGCGCGAGCGCATCGCCGCCAAGGCCCTGGAGGGCACCGCCAAGAGTGACGCCCCGCTGCCGCCGCAGCTCGGCGAGGAGACCAAGCGGGCCATCGAGAAGGCCGTGCACGCCGCCAACCAGCACGAGCACAAGTACGTCGGCACCGAGCACCTGCTCTCCGGGATGCTGGCCGCCGATGACGGTACGCTCGCGGAGCTGCTGCGCGCCCAACAGGTGGACCCCGCCGGCATCAAGGAGCAGCTCGCCACGGTGCTCAAGTCGACGTCCAAATTCCCGGACATCGCCGAGGGCCTGCCGGTCGAGGACCGTCCGCGCGCGCCGGAGGTGCCGAGGCCCGAGCAGCAGGGCAAGAAGAAACAGGCCGGCAAGACCCCGGCGCTCGACTATTTCACCGTGGACCTCACCGGTGCCGAAGCCCAGAAGCGCATCGACCCGGTCGTCGGCCGGGAACGCGAGATCGAACGCGTCATCGAGATCCTCAGCCGCCGCACAAAGAACAATCCCCTGCTCCTCGGCGAACCGGGCGTCGGCAAGACGGCCATCGTCGAAGGGCTGGCGCGACGCATCGTGGCCGGCGAGGTGCCGGACGCGCTGCGACGCAAGCGCATCCTCTCCTTGGACCTGGCGCTCGTCGTGGCCGGCACCATGTACCGCGGCGAGTTCGAAGGCCGCCTCAAGCAGATCATCGACGAGGTCAAGGCGCACCCGGAGGTCATCCTCTTCCTGGACGAGGCCCACACCATCTCCGGCGCCGGATCGGCCTCCGGCTCGCTCGACGCCGCCAACATCCTCAAGCCGGCGTTGGCGCGCGGCGAGATCCGCTGCATCGGCGCCACGACCTTCGACGAGTACAAGAAGCACATCGAGTCCGACAGCGCGCTCGACCGGCGCTTCCAGAGCCTCGAGGTGCGCGAACCCTCGGCGGCCGAGACGCGCGAGATCCTCGCGGGGGTCAAGACGCATTACGAGAAGTACCACAACGTGCGTATCCAGGACGCGGCCTGTGCCGAGGCGGTGTCGCTCGCCGAGCGCTACCTCTCGGAGCGCCGCTTCCCCGACAAGGCCCTCGACCTCATCGACGAGGCCGCGGCCGGCGTCAAGGTGCGCGCCGGCGGCGAGCCGCACGCCCAGGAAAGCCGCACGCTCGAGGCGGCCATCGACCAGGCCAGCCGCCGCAAGCAGGATGCCGTCTCCGGCGAACGCTACGTCGAAGCCTTGGAATGGAAGGAGCGCGAGAACCGGCTGCGCGCCAAGCTCAGCGAGCTGCTGGAGCGCGTCGGACGCAAGGGCCGCGAGCCCGTCGGCGCGGTAGGCCGCGCCGACGTCGCCGCCGTGGTGGCGCGCATGACCGGTGTCCCGGTCGAAGAGCTCACCCAGTCGGACGCCGAACGGCTGCTGACGCTCGAGGACGACCTCCGTCGCCACGTCGTCGGGCAGGACCACGTGCTCGGCGGGTTGGCCGATGCCGTGCGGCGCGCCCGCGCCGGCCTCGCCTCGCCCGACCGCCCGTCGGCCTCGTTGCTCTTCATGGGCCCCTCGGGCGTCGGCAAGACCGAACTCGCCAAGGCCCTGGCAACGACCGTCTTCCACGACCCCAAGGCCCTCATCCGCATCGACATGTCCGAGTTCGGCGAGGCCTTCACCGTCTCCAAACTGCTCGGCTCCCCGGCAGGCTACGTCGGTTACCGCGACGCCAACAAGCTGACCGACGCCGTGCGCCGCCGCCCGTACAGCGTGGTGCTGTTCGACGAGTTGGAGAAGGCGCACCCGGACGTGCTCAACCTGCTGCTGCAGATCCTCGACGAGGGGCAGGTCACCGACGCCGCCGGCCGCACCGTCTCCTTCCGCCAGACGATCGTCGTCATGACCTCGAACGTCGGGCTGGAGCGCTACCTGCGCGGACCCTTCGGCTTCACCGACGCCGGCACGCGCGCGGACCTCGACGAACAGGACCTGCGCCGCGAGGCGCTGGCCCACTTCCGGCCGGAGCTCGTCAACCGCATCGACCGCGTCTTCGTCTTCCGTCCGCTCACCGCCGAGCATCTCGAGGCCGTCGTCGCCAAGGAGATCCGCGGCCTGGCCGTCCGGCTCGAGGAGCGGCGCGTGGCGCTCCATGCCAGCCCGGCCGCGGTGCGTCGCCTGGCCGAAATGGCCGACCAACCCGAGAAAGGCGCCCGTGCCGTGCGCGCGCTGGTGCAGGAGCACGTCGAAGGTCCGGCCGCGCGCATGCTGCTCGCAGCCGGGGACAAGCGTATCCGCAACCTGATGCTCGAGAAGAAGGGTGACGCGCTCACGCTGGTCACCCGGACGGCCCGCCGCACCAAGGCGGCCTGACGCCTATGGCGGAGGAACTCACCATCGACGGTCCCGGCGCCGAATTCGCGGCGGCCGCGGACCTCACCCGCGCGCGCCTGCAGGCGCAACGCGCGCAACCTTCCCCGCCCCCGGCGGCGCTGCTCGAGGCTGCTGCGGCGGATGAAGAGGAGCAGCTCCTGGCCGAGGAAGAAGCCGAGCAGGACGCCCGCCGGCTGCTCGCGCGCTCCCGCCGCGCTGCCGGCGCGCGCGGCGGTGCCGACGAGGGCGCGGCATCACTGGGCTCGGAGCTCACCAGCTACGCGGAGGAGCTCATCGAAGTCATCACCTTCTTCGTGCAGATCGAGACCATCATCGTGCCGTTCGCGCTCTTCTTCAAATGGTCGCTGCAGTTCTGGGGCGGGAACCTCGGCCTCATGCCCAGCCTGATCGGCCCGGCCGTGAAAGGGCTGGAAAAGGTCGCGGAAGCCGCATCGGCAGGCACCAAGACCGCCGCCAAGGCGGGCTCCACGGGCGTGACGCAGGCCACCGGCCAGACCGCGAGCGCCTCCGGCGGAGGCGGCCTGCAGTCCGCCGCACAGCAGCTGGCAGGCGGAGGCGACGAGGGCGTCAAACCCATCTCCATCGGCCTCATCTTCCTGACCACGCTCATCTGGATCGCCCTTGGCGTCCTGATCGTCGCGAACTTCCTGGTGGTCGTCGCCGTGCCGCTTCTCCTGGCCGGCGGCGCGGCCGGCGTCTTCGTGGGCGTCTGCTCCGCGCTCGGCGACCTTTGCACAAACGAGACGTTCTCGAGCATCATAGAGTGGTTCTCGTCCATCTTCTAGCGACTATGCTCAGGAGGATCCTCGTCATCGCGGCGTTCGCGGCATTCACCCTCAGCATGGGGTTCGCCTTGTGGTGGTTCTTCTTCCGTCCGCCCACGGAACGGCTGCCGACGGTCGTCACCAACGCCAACGTCGCACCGCCGACGGGGCTCCCGGGCGCCGGCGTCGGACTCCCCGGCGCGGTCAACGCGCCGCCGGGCGGCGCGCCCCCTCCGGCTGCGCGCATCGCCAGCGGCGGGTTGACCCTGGCCGCGGCCGTCACCCCCATCGCCGTCGACGCGGCGTCGCTCTCCCCCGACGGCGACGGGGTGCGGTTCTACGATCCGGACGAAGGCAAGTTCTACCGCGTCGATCCGGACACCGGGGAACGCACGGCGCTCTCGGACAAGCGCTTCCCCGACGTCGAGACCGTGGCCTGGGCGCCGACGGAAGACAAGGCGGTGCTGGAGTTCCCGGATGGCTCCAACGTGATGTTCGATTTCGGCTCGCAGCGCCAGGTGACGCTGCCCAAGCACTGGGAGGAGTTCCAGTTCTCCGCCGACTCGCGCAAGCTGGCGAGCAAATCGCTCGGCATCGACCCGTCCAACCGTTGGCTGGTGGTCTCCAACGCCGACGGCTCGAGTGCCGTGCCCATCCAGGAGCTCGGCAACAACGAGGCCAAGGTCAACGTCAACATGTCCCCGACCGGACAGGTGGTGGCCTTCTCACGGACCGGCGAGGCGCAGGGCTTCGGCCGTCAGGAGATCCTGCTCATCGGCCAGAACAAGGAGAACTTCAAGGGGCTCGTCGTCGAGGGGCTCAACTTCCAGGGCCAGTGGGCGCCGGACGGCAAGCGCCTGCTCTACAGCGCCGTCTCCCCGACCGACGACTACCGCCCGATGCTCTGGGTCACCGATGCCTTCGGCCAGGACATCGGCAACAACCGCCGCAAGCTCAACCTCAACACCTGGGCGGACAAGTGCACCTTCTCCGGCACGGCGACCCTCTTCTGCGCGGTGCCGCGCGAGCTGGAACGCGGCGTCGGCCTGGAACGGCGCATCGCCGACAACGTGCCGGACGACCTCTACAGCATCGACCTGGCCACCGGCGCGCGCCGGCTCGTCGCCCGTCCGGACTCGGACTCCACGATGACGCAGCTGATGGTCTCGCCGGACGGCCGCACCCTGACCTTCGTCGAGCAGGGCTCGAACATCCTGCGGCAGATCCGTCTGGCGCCGTAGTATGCCGCGACCGCCGCTCGTCGTGCTCTTCCTGTTCTCCCTCTCGGCGGTCCTGCTCGTGATTTTCGGCATGCTGGTCTTCCGGGACGACGGCCGGCAGCCGCCCGAGCCCGCTCCCCTGCCCGAGACCCGCAGCGCGCCCGAGGTGACGGTCGCGGACCCGGTGCGCGGCAACGCCGCGGCGGATGCGCCGACGATCGTCGTCTTCGGCGACTACCAATGCGAGTATTGCCGCCAGCTCGAGACGACGCTGGCCGAGATCGAGGTCGGACGTCCGGACGTGCGCATCGCCTGGAAGAACCTGCCGCTGCGTCTCGAGCATCCCCAGGCCCAATTGGCCGCGGAAGCGGCGCTCTGCGCCGGCCGCCAGGGGCGCCACTGGGAGATGCACGACCTGCTCATGGGCGTCGCCCTGCCGACGACGGCGGAGCTGGCCGTCCCCTTGGCCGAGGAGGTCGGCATCGACGCCGAAGCCTTCCGGACCTGTCTGGCGACCGGCGCCACACGGCCGCTCGTGGACCGGACCGTGGAGGAGGCGCTGGCGCTGGGCGTCGACGGCGTCCCCTACCTCTTCGTCGGCAGCCAGCGCTTCTCCGGATTCGTGGAACCCGCGGCGATCCTTGCGGCGCTCGAGGCGCAACGCTGAGCTGTGCTACAATAGGCCGCGTATGCGGGCGCTCCGATTGTGCGCGGTCCCCGTGCTCGTCGGGGCGCTGTTGTCTCTGCTTGGCGTATCGTCCGCCGCGGCAGCGCCCGGCGCCATCGGACAGGAATGCCTCTCCGGAGACCGTTGCGATGCCGGACTCACGTGCGTGGACCTGGACGCAGGGGCCGCCGTCGCCAAGCGTTGCACCAGGACCTGCACGGACACCGGGATCGGTTCGCGCGACTGCCCGGAGCCGACCTCCTGCGTGGACGTCCCCGGTACCGGGCGCTACTGCGTGGACCTGACGGGCGCGACGTGGGAGGGGAGCTTCTTGACCGACACCGACTCCCCGGGAGGACCTCCCACGGAACCCGCATCCAACAGCAATGTCCCCTTCACGCCCGTGGCGCCGACGCTCGCGCTGCCCATCCCCACCTTCGGAGGTTTCTCCACCCTGCAGGTGCAGGACGTCGGCGGATCCCGGTTCATCGACATCCCCTTCGTCGCGGAGTACGTCGTCGCCCTCTACCGATACGCCATCGGGATCCTCGTCACCCTCGGCACCGTCATGGTCGTGGTGGCCGGATTCCAGTACCTCACGGCGCGCGGCAACGCGTCCGTCATCCAGGCGGCGCGCGGGCGGATCCTCAACGCGCTGATCGGCATCGGCATCGCGCTCGGGAGCTACCTCATCCTCGCCGCCATCAACCCGGAGCTGGTCAACTTCCGCAACATCCGGGTGAACCTCATCCAGACGGTGGACGTCGAGAGCGTGCTGCGGACGACGAGCGAAGCCACCGGTTCCGACAGCCCGACGAATCCCGAATGCGATCCGTCCTCCGGCGGCTACGCGCCCGGCGCGAGCGGATCGTCGGCGGGCGGCGGCAGCTGCCCGGTCTCGCTCGAGGCCCCGTTCGTCGACGGCGGCGGGCGACGTCCGGAGCGTACCGAGGAATTCTTCCGCGAGTACGGCAGCGCCTCGGTCTCCGGCGGCACCCCCCGCGAGCGGGTCATCCGCGCCGCACAGGCGGCGGCCTCCTGCGAACTGGTCATGGGCTCCTGCGGCAACACGGTGGAATCGATCTACGAACTGGCGGGCGTCCGGCTGCGTACGACGCATGAGATCGGCTCCGAGAACGTCCGCTACCTCCTCAGCATCAACACCTGCGAACGGGGCGACCGCACATGCAAGCAGGCGGCGCGCTGCTCGGCGTACGACCGTTTCGAAGGGGACATCGACGGATGGCCGGATGCCTGGGCGCGCGAACTGCAGCCCGGGGATGCCTTCTGGATCTACAACGCGAACGCGGCACCGGCCGGCCAACACGCCGCCGTCTTCATGGGTTGGGCGGGCGGCGGCCGCGCCAATGTCGTGCAAGGCGGCAACAGCGGTGAGACCTGGCGCGTCCGCGGCGGGACCATCTGCATCACGAGCGCCTGCGGCGGCGTGCTCACGAGGACACAGCGGCCGGAGTGACGGCGGGCCCGCGGCGGTCCGCTTTTTTGGTACAATCGTGGGGATATGACCCGGATGCATCGAGCGCTTACGGTCGCCGCCCTCGCCTGCCTGCTCCTGCCTCCATCTCCGGTCGCCGCGGAGGGGCGGCGCATCGCCTGCTTGGGCGATTCCATCACCAACCAGTACGGACCGGTCTTCGAGACCGCCGACGGCGAACGGTGCACGGTCGTGGCGCGTGACGGCGCCTCCACGGGCGCCATCCTTGACCTGTTCCGCGAACGGGTGCTCGGCGGCGGGTTCACCGACCTCATCGTCCGCGCGGGACGCAACGACATCTACTCCGGCCGCGGAGTCGGCAACGCCAGGACGAACCTCGGCACGATCTACGAGGAGGCGCGGCGGGCGGGCATGCGCGTCGTCGCCGTGAGCATGCTTCCCCACAAGGGCTATGCCAGCTGGAACGATTCCGTCCAACGGCAGACGGACGAGCTGAACGCGTGGCTCGCATCGGCCCCGGTGGACCGGTTCGTGGACGCGGACGCGCACCTGGCCGCATCGGACGATCCGGACCGCCTGAACCTCGCCTACGACCGCGGCGACCACCTGCACCTCTCCAACGACGGGAAATGCGCCTTGGCGAGCTTCATCGCCGAGCGCGCCTTCGGGGGCTCCGGCGGCTGCTCGCCGAGCGGCCGGAGCTCCCCCGCCAGCACCGGCGACGGAGGCGTCTCCCTCGAGGAGACCGACACGCCCTTCGAGCAGATCGTGCCGACGCTCCAGCTGCCCATCCCGACCTTCCCGGGCTTCTCCGACATCCAGGTGCTCCAGGACGGCGAGAACCGCAGCATCGACATCCCTTTCCTGGCCGAGTACGTCGTCGCCCTGTACCGCTACGCCATCGGCATCATGGTGACGATCGCCATGGTCATGGTCGTGGTGGGCGGCTTCCAGTGGACGACGGCGCGCGGCAACGCCTCCGCCATCCAAGAGGCCAGGGACCGCATCACCAACGCCGTCATGGGCATCGTGCTGGCGCTCGGCAGCTACGCCATCCTGGCCGCCATCAACCCCGAGCTCGTCAATTTCCGCAACATCCGCATCGACCTCATCCGGCGGCGCGAGGTCATCTACCGGGAGAACGGCGGCATCGAGGAGGGTTGCCGCGGCGGCAGCTGCGGGACCCGGCGGCCGATCGCCAATACGGACTTCGACGAGCTCTTCCAGCGCTACGCCGGCTGCGCCGGGGTGGACTGGCGCATGCTCAAGGCCGTGTCCTACATCGAATCCGGACTGAACCCGGAAATCGTCAACCGCTACGGCTTCGTGGGCCTTTTCCAGATCGCGCCGCGCTTCTGCCACCTCTCGCGCCAGACCTGCACGGAAGAGGCGCTGCTCGACCCGGAGATCAACACCTACGTCGCCGCCACCCAGCACCTGCGCAACGGCGCGCGTATCGTCCGCGACACCTGCCCGAGCATCACGGACGCCCACACCTTCGCCACCCTCATGTACTACGCGCACAACAGCGGCGCCGGGGCGCTGCGCGCGGTGCTCAACCCGCGGCCGAGCCGCTACCTGCCTGAGGGTGGCGCCGGCTGCACCAACGACCTGGAGGTGCTGACCCGGACCGCCGCGACCTTCCAGCGCAATTTCCGCCCCGACATCCCCAACGCCGAGGGCCGCATGACGACCGCCCGCCGGGTCGGCGACCGGGCGCGCGAGCTCGGCGTCACGGATCCGCTCGCCGACGGCTCCTGCCCGTCCGAGCCCGCCCCCGGCAGCCGGTCGTCCTCGAGTGACGCTCCGGAACCCGGCGTCGGCGGCGGTCCAGGCACCTCCGAACTCTGACGCCTTGCGCCGCCGCTGTAGGGCTGCTGAAATGGCAGCATGCCCAAAAGCGCTCCCCTCTTCCGCTGCGGCAACTGTGATGCCCAGTTCCCCAAATGGAGCGGGCGTTGTTTCGGCTGCGGCCGCTGGGGGACGGTCGAGGAGAGCGCGCCGGCCCCGCCTGAGGCCGCCGGCCGACCGACCGCCGCGGCGGCGAAGAGCCTGCCCGCCGCACAGGTCGCCGGCCGCGCCCCGGAGCGCGTGCCCACCGGCAGCGCGGAGCTCGATCGGGTGCTCGGCGGGGGGCTCGTGCCCGGCTCGCTCGTGCTCGTCGCCGGGGAGCCCGGGGTCGGCAAGTCCACGCTGCTGCTCTCGCTCGCCGAGCGCCTCGGCCGACCCGTGCTCTACGTCTGCGGCGAGGAATCGCCGGAGCAGATCGCCCTGCGCATGCGGCGCATGGGCTGTGCGGGCGAGCGGCTCTCCTTCCTCACCGAGACCGACGCCGCCGTCGTCGCCGCGACGGCCCGCGCAGAACGCCCGGCGCTCGTCATCGTCGACTCCGTGCAGACCCTGCGCGCCGCGGAGGGCGGCGGCGAGCCCGGCGGCATCGGGGAGCTGCGCGCCGCCATCGCCCGGCTCGCCGAGGTCGCCAAGAAGGACGGCATCACGACGCTGCTCATCGGGCAGGTCACCAAGGACGGGAGCGTGGCCGGCCCCAAGACGCTCGAACATCTCGTCGACGTGGTGCTGACCGTGGAGGGCGACGGCGTGCGCCCGCTGCGCATGATGCGGGCGGCAAAGAACCGCTTCGGCTCGAACCGCGAGGTGGGGCTCTTCGAGATGGCCGACCGCGGACTCGTCGACGCCGCGGACGTCCACGCCGCCGCCCTCGACGCCCGCGCCGCGCCCGTGCCCGGGACGGCCATGGCCGTGGTCCGTGAAGGCAACCGCACCTTGCTCCTCGAGGTGCAGGCGCTGACCAACAAGACGGCCTTCGGCTATCCGGTGCGTCGCGCCTCCGGCTTCGACACCAACCGGCTGAACGTGCTGCTCGCGGTGCTCGAGCGCCGCGGCGGACTGTCGCTCGCGCAGCACGACGTCTACGTCAACGTCGCCGGCGGACTGAGCCTCGAGGAGCCGGCGGCCGACCTGCCGGTGGCCATGGCCATCGCCTCCTCCGCCCTCGGCACGGCCTTGCCTGCGCGCACCGGGCTCTACGGCGAGATCGGCTTGACCGGGGAGATCCGGGCGGCCCCGGACGCCAAGGAGCGCGCCGCCGACGCCGCACGCCTGGGGCTCACGGAGACCCTCGGCCCTGCGACCCTCGGCGACGTCCGCGCCGCCATCGCCTGGCTCAAAAAGAAAAACGCGCCGCAGGGCGGCGCATGACGCGGAACGGTCGGGCTGCTCAGGCCGAGACGAGCGCGAGCTTCGGGCCCTCGACGGGCACGGCGGGCCGGACTTCCAGGTTGAAACGCCGCAGCACCGCGACGACGGTCTCGATCCACGACCAGAAGGTCGTGTCGCTCACCTCGAGCGCCCTGCAGACCGTCCTGCTCGGCAAGGCCATCAGCTCCTGGAACATGTCCTGCACGGCCTCGGTGAAGACCGCCGGGCGCCTGCGCGTGTCTCGGGAGAGGCGCTCTCGGAGGGCGTCCCAGGGCCGGCGGTCGTAGTCCCGCATGGCCCGGACGATCGGCAGCAGCTGCCGGCGGGCGATACGGAACTCGCGGAAGGCGCAATCCCGATGCGCCACCCAGACGAAGCCGCGCGTCGGGACGTAGACGCCCGTCATCACCTCGTCCGGGTTGCCCCGATCCACCAAGCCGCATCCGGCGCACGCCACCGGGTGCAGATCGATCAGTCGCACGTGTCCTCCCTTCTCGCGGCGGACCGCGAAGATGCGCGCAAGGTAGCGGAAAACGGCCGCCGCGTCAAGCTCACTCGGGGTGCACGACGTCCTCGAAGCGGGCCAGCCGTCCGCGGAGGGCCGGATGCGCGTCCAGCGAGGCGTCGATGTCGAGCAGCTCCCGGCAGCTCTCCTGGAGCGCGGCGATCCGCCGGGCGTCGAGCAGCGCCGGCGACCAGACCCCCTGCATGCCGGATTGCGCCGTCCCCCAGAGCTCGCCGGGGCCGCGCAACGCCAGATCCGTCTCGGCCAGGGCGAAACCGTCGGACGAATCCACGAGGGCCTGCAGGCGGGCCGCTGCGGCAGGCGTCTCGTTGTCCGTGAGCAACAGGCAGGTCCCCGGCGCGCTGCCGCGGCCGACCCGCCCACGCAGCTGATGGAGCTGGGCCAACCCGAAGCGGTCGGCCGAACGCACCACGATGAGCGCGGCCCGCGGCAGGTCGATGCCTACCTCGATGACCGTCGTGGCCACGAGCACGTCCCCCTCCCCCGCCGCCATGGCCCGCATGACGGTGCGCTTCTCGACGCTCTTCATCTTGCCGTGCAGCAGCAGGACGCGCGCCTCGGGCAAGGCCCCGACAAGCCGCCGGTGCTCGTCGATCGCGGCCTCGGCGGCGGCGTCGGCGCGCCCGGCGATGGACGGGCAGACCACGAAGGCCTGGTGCCCCTGCGCGACGCAGGCGGCGAGCGCCGCGTCCGCGGCCGCGGTCTCGCCCAGGAGCAGCCGCGTGGCCACCGGCCCGCGCCCGGCCGGACGGGCCGCAAGCACCGAGACGTCCAGGTCGCCAAACAGCGAGAGGGTCAGGGTGCGCGGGATGGGCGTGGCGGTGAGCGAGAGCAGGTGCGGCAACGCCCCGTCGGCCCGCTTCTTGCGGAGCGCCTGCCGCTGACGGACGCCGAAGCGATGCTGCTCGTCGACCACGGCCAGGCGCAGGTCGGCGAAGGCCACGTCGCCCTCGATGAGCGCATGCGTGCCGACGACGAGCGATGCCGTGCCGGATCGCACCGCGTCGCGGACCGCCTCCTGCCGCACGCGCGCCGAACCCGGCAGCGGCAGATCCTCGCCGCGGCGCATCAGGCGCTGGGAGCCGGCGGCGAGCAGGGCGAGGACGACGTCCGTACCCGCGAACATCGAGGCCAAGGTGCGCAGGTGCTGCTCGGCCAGGACCTCGGTGGGCACGAGCACCGCAGCCTGGGCCCCGGCCGCAGCCACGGCCCGCGCCGCGATGGCCGCGACGGCCGTCTTGCCGGAACCGACGTCGCCGTTCACCAGCCGGTTCATGGGCCGCGGCCTGCCGAGGTCCTGGATGGCCTCCCAAGCGGCGCGGCGCTGCCCGTCGGTCAACGGGAACGGCAGGCCGGCCACGAAGGCCTTGATGTCCGCCTCCGGGAACGGGACCGGCGGGGCGCTCGCCGAGGTGAGGTCGCGCCGGGCGCGCTCCGAGACGAGCACGCGCAGGAACATGTCCTCCACGGCGAAGCGCTCCAGCGCGGCGTCGAGCGTCCGCTGGTCCGACGGGAAGTGGACGGCCCGGGTCGCCGAGGCGATGTCCGGCAGGGAGAAGCGGCTCCGCACGGCGTCGGGCAGCCACTCCGTGAGCGCGGCGGCCGCGGGCAGCGCAGCCTTGGCGGCCAGGCGCAGATGCTTGACGGAGAGCGTCCCGGCGGTCGGATACACGGGGACGATG
This sequence comes from uncultured Gammaproteobacteria bacterium, assembly GCA_964648865.1. Lineage (GTDB taxonomy): Bacteria > Patescibacteriota > Patescibacteriia > 2-12-FULL-57-11 > 2-12-FULL-57-11 > SCUL01. Next base: position 76,563 of record CAZYLV010000001.1, read on the forward strand.
CGGCCGGTGTGCGTCTGCTCGGCGCGGACAGCCTCGATGGTCGGCGAGAGGAACTGCAGCCCGTAGGCGGTGCGGCGCGCCTTCCCGGCAAGGAAGACGTCGCTGCCCGGCTTGTGGGTCTTCACCAAAAAATGCTGACCGAACCACAGGACCTTGGCCTTGCCGCTCCCGTCGGCGACGACGGCCTCGGTCATCAACCGGCGCGGCCCGCCGAAGCTGCGGCGGTTGCGGATCTGTTCGAGCCGGACACGGACGGTGGCTTCCTCGCCCGGGACGACGGCGGACAGCGGCAGCGTCCGCGAGTAATCCTCGTACCGGAACGGGTGGTGAGCCAGCACGTCGGCGAGCGTGACGAGACCCAGGCGCTCCAGGGACCTGGCATGGCGGCGCAGCAGCGGCATCGCGGAAAGGAGGGGGGTCTCAAGCGGCATGGCGCGATTGTAGCCGTCTCCGCCGCTCCTTGACAAAAGGCGGTTTTTGCGGTACAGCTGCGCAGGAGGAGGACGTTCATGAGAATCTGCACCCTGTTCCTGCTGGCGTCGGCGCTCATGCCGACGCAGGCCGTCGCCCAGGAGTCCGTGCTCGTCATGGACATCGCCGTGGACGACACCCAGTTCCAGGCCGCCGGCGAGCTGGTCACAGACCAGCTGCGTGAGGGCATCGCCGCGGTGCGGGGCTGGGATCTCAGCCCGACGCGGACGACGCTCGACGCCGAGCGACGGAGGCACGGCTGCCGTGACGGGTTCACGGACCACGACTGCCTCGCCGCCATCGCGGCGGACGCAGGCGTCGGCCACCTCGTCTTCGGACGGCTGCGCGCCCGTGTGGGCAGCCCCGGCGAGTTCACGATCGAGCTGCAGCACTACGAGGTGGCAGCCGGCCGCTTCGTCGGCAGCACCTTCCGGTCGCTGCGCGTCGAGGGGATCGACACGGCGGACGCCGAGCTCCTGGCCCGCATCCAGACCATCCTCGGCGAGGACGACCTGCGGATCATGCCGCGCGCGCCGGTCTCGACCGCGTCGACGCGACCCCGTCCGACCGGCCCGCCGAACCGCGACCTGACGGTCGGCTTCGGCATCGCGTCGCTCGCGGTCGGCGCGCTCTTCCTCGGAGGGGCGACCGTCTCCTGGGTGGCGATGGCCGACCTCGGACGCGACAGCGACTTCCAGGCCTATCGCCAGCGCGTACCCATGGGCAGCGCCACGGACGTCTGCGCCGAGGCCCGTGCCGACCGCGGCTGGGAGCGCGGGCAGGTGTCCGCGGACGTGGCTGCCGCCCAGACGGCCCGGGTGCGCACCATCTGCTCGGACGCCGCTTCGCTGGAGGTCTGGGAGTGGGTCCTGCCGCTCGCGTCGGCCGCCTTCGTGGGACTCGGCATCGGCCTCCTGCTGTTCGACCCGGGTCCGGGCGAACCCCAGGTCACGGTGACCCCCCGCGTCGGCCTCAGCCACGCCGGACTCTCGATCAGCGTCGCGTTCTAGGCCTCGGACACCCCGTCCAGGCCTCTTTTCTTTTCCCGGACGATGCCGCCCGCGGCGTTGACACGGCGGGTCCGGACGGCTACACTGTCGGCGCGGTCTGGAGAGGTACCCAAGTGGTTGAAGGGGGGAGATTGCTAATCTCCTAGGTCGGGGTTTTCCCGGCGCGAGGGTTCGAATCCCTCCCTCTCCGCCAGAAGGTTCGCGGAGAGGTGCCCGAGTGGTTGAAGGGAACGGTCTTGAAAACCGTAAGGCCCGCAAGGGTCTCGGGGGTTCGAATCCCTCCCTCTCCGCCAACGTGGTACACTACCCCTCGTATGGCGGACGAACCCAAGCTCCGCGGCGAACACGGCCTGGTCCACCTGGCATGGATGGTCGATGAATACCCCGCCTACCGCCGCGGCTGGCGCTGGTACGCCATCGCCTTCCTGGTCGGCGCCGGCCTCGTCGTCTGGGCGCTGGTCACGCTGAACTTCCTGTTCGCGCTGATCGTCGTCATCTTCGCCATCGTGCTGGCGCTGTCCTCGGCGCGCAAGCCGGTCCGCCTGCGGTTCGCGGTCTGCGAGGACGGCCTGGAGATGGGGCACCGCTTCATCCCCTGGACCGACGTCTCGCGCTTCTGGATCGTCTACGAGCCGCCGACGGTCAAGTCGCTGTACGTCGACTTCAAGAGCGCGCTCGTGCCGGACCTGATGGTCCCGCTCGAGCAGATGAACCCAAACGCGGTCCGCAAGACGCTGCTGGAGTACGTCGACGAGGATCCGTCCCGCGATGCCGAGCCGCTCTCGGACTTCCTGGCACGGGTACTCAAGTTTTGAAGGAGACGCAGCCATAGCTCAGCTGGATAGAGCGTCAGCTTGCGGAGCTGAAGGTCGCAGGTTCGACTCCTGCTGGCTGCACCATGAAAAGACGTCCACGTCCGTGGACGTCTTTTCTGTCTGCGGGATCAGTCGGCGGCGAATGTCCAGGCGGCGATCCGCGTCGCGCCACCCTGCCGCAGGGCGGCGGCAGCGGCCGTGAGCGTCGCCCCCGTGGTCACGACGTCGTCGACGAGGAGATACGCCGCGCCGGGATCGACGGCGCCGCGCACGGCGAAGGCGCCGTCGACGTTCTTGGCGCGCGCCGCGCGGTCGAGGGCCGTCTGGGTCACGGTCCGCCGGACCCGGACGAGCGGCTGCGTCACCGCCCCCAGGCCACGGCCGGCGAGCGACCCCGCCAGCGTCGCCGCCTGGTTGGCGCCGCGCCGACGCAGGCGGGCGGCATGCATGGGCACCGGGACGATGGTCCAGCGCGTCGGCCTGAGCGCGCCGAGGCCCGACCAGCGCCCCAGGGCCTCGTCCGCGAGCGCGGCGGCCTCCGGACGCCGCTCGTACTTGAGGGCATGCACGACCATGCGCACCGCGGCGTCCTGGAAACGCGTCACGCTCCAGACCGCGAGCGCGTCGAGCCGCCGCGCCTCCGGCACGAGCGGGATGGCGCGCCAGCAGTCCGGGCAGGCGACGGCGCCTTCCCGTCCGCATCCTCCGCAGAAATCAGGAAAGAGCGCGTCGAGCACGCCCTTCCGGAACCGAGCGAGGGCGGCCGTCACTGGGCCGACCAGGTCGCGGAGTCCACCAGCCATAGGTCGCCGCTGCGGCGGAATGCCAGGGTCAGCGTGCGGTAGTCGACGGTCGGCTGGTCGTCGCCGGATTGGGTCGAGCGCTGCGCGGCGACCGTGACCGTGGCGCGGCCGCCGGTCGCGTCGAGGGATGCGAGCGTCGTGGAGACGGCGCGCGTGGTCACGCCCACGTACCCGTCCCCGCCGCCCCCGGCCGAGCGGGCCTGGGCGATGGTTCGCTCCGTTGCCTCGCGCATCGACGCCGTCATGAGCGGATAGAGGTCGACGAGGTTCTGGAAGTCGGCCTGGTTGGAGTAGGTGCCGAACCGCTCTGCGAACTGCCCGGCCGAGGAGACGAGCCGCTGCTCGAGGATCTCCTGATCCGAGGCGCGGGTGAACGTCTCGGCGGGTGCGGCGGGCGCGGACGCCGTCGGGACGTTGGCGTTGACCTGCGGCAAGCCTCCGGCCGGAGCGAGCGACGCCGTCGGCGTCGGCGCTTCGGCGGCGGGCTCCTCGGGCGCCGGCGCCGGACGCAGCAGGACGGCGGCCACGGCCGCCACCACGGTGACGAACACGACGACCCCGGCAACGATCAAGAGCATCCGCCGGCTCATACGCCGCCCTCCTGTTCGGCGAGCTGCTGCTGGAACTCCTTCTTGGCCTGCTCGATCTCAAGCAGCTGGCGCGGATCGGTGGTGATGACCTGGTCCTCGGCGTACGAGGCGACGATCTTGATGGCGGCGTGCTTCTGGCCGGCGAAGAAGATGCCCTCGCCCACCCCGCTCTCGAGCAGCAGGTACTTCTCCCCCTGCGTGAGCAGGAAGGTCTTGGTGACCAGCTCGATGGAGGCCGGCGACTGCTTGAGCAGCAGCTGGATGGAGGAGTTGGTGACGATGGCCTGCCCGTAGGGCGAGGTCAGGAAGTCGTTGACGTCCTGGGTGATGGTGGTCACCCCGAGGTAGTACTTGCGGCAGCGTTTGACGAGCGCGAAGACGAACTTGGCCGAATCCTCCTGCTGCATCAGCCACCAGGCCTCGTCGATCACGAGGATGCGCCGCTTGCGCTCCGAGCGCACCACGTTCCAGATGTAGTTGACGATGCTGTAGATGGCCAGCGGCCGCAGCTCGTCTTCCAGGTCGCGCACCGAGAAGATGACCAGCGTGTTGCGGATGTCGACCGTGGTCGGCGAGTTGAAGAGCCCGGCGAAGGTGCCCTCGGTGTACTTCTTGAGCCGTTCCACCAGGTCGCCGGATCCCTCCATGCCTTGGAGGACCTCCTGGAAGTCCTGGAAGATCGGCGGCTCGACGCGCGCCAGGTCGACGCCGGGGACGATGTCCTTCTTGGCGTAGGTCTCGAGCAGCGCCCGGTCGATGATGGAGTCCTCGGCGGTCGTCAGCTTGCCGCCGAGCATCAATCGGACGAGACCCTTCAACGTGATGACGGCGCTGCGGATGATGTCCTCCACGGAATACTGCTCCCCCACCGGCCGGGGCAGCTCGAAGGGGTTGATCTTGGAATCCGAGGCCAGCGAGATGTTGATGTACGTGCCGCCGACGGCGTCCGAGAGATGCTTGTATTCCATCTCCGGGTCGATGATCAGCACCTCGGAGCCGAGCATCAGCGACCGCAGCACCTCGAGCTTGACGGCATACGATTTTCCGGCGCCGGAGGTCGCGAACACGACCATGTTGGCGTTCTGGAGGGAAAAACGGTCGAACAGGATGAGCGAGTTGTTGTGGCGGTTGATGCCGTAGAGGATGCCGTTGTCCGACGTCAGGTCCGCCGAGGTGAACGGGAAGCTCGAGGCGATCGGCGAGCTGTTCATGTTGAAGGTCACCTGCAGCTCGTCGTTGCCGAGCGGCAGCGTGGAGTTGAAGCCCTGCTCGGCCTGGTAGAAGACGCGCTTGGAGTAGATGAGCTTGGCGCCGAAGACGTTCTCGATGTCGAGCGAGAACTTGTCCAGCTCCTCCTTGCTCTTGCCGTAGATCGTGATGTACAGCGCGAACTGGAAGAAGTGCTCGACGCCCTGCGTAAGGTCGTCGCGGAGCTTCTCGATGTCCCGCAGCGCCGTCTCCCGGAGCGGATCGCGCGGCGCGCCCTTCTCGGCATCGGAGAGGATCTGCGCCTCGAGGGTGCCGACCTTGTTCTTGAGCTGCTTGAGGATGACGTGCGCCTTGACGGGGTAGAAGAACATCCCCACGTCGAGCATCTGGTTGATGTTGAGGATGGGCGTGAACCACCCCACGCCCACGTAGCGCGGATAGGTGACCACGAAGACGGTCCGCACGTAGAGGTCACCGAGCAGCACGAAGGACGGCTCGACCTTCATGGCCGCGGGGGCGATGAGGTCGCGGATGGAGACGGTGCCTTTCCGGTAGACACGCTCCTCCTCGAGCGCCTCCTTCTCCACGGCGACCTTCTTTGCGGCTTCCGTGTCCGTCACCAAGGTCCCGCCCACCTCGACGGGGGCCCGCTTGCCGCGCAGCGCTTTGAACGGGTTGATGGCCATAGCTCAGGCTTCCTCCACGCGGAGCTTGCCGACGTCGGTGAGCTTCTCGGCGTCGGAGACGATGGGGTTATAGGCGTTGTAGTAGAGCTCGATGAGCGACTGCGTGTCGAGCATCACCGCGCTCACCCCCATCGAGCCGAGGTTCGCGGCCACCGTATCGACACGCAGCAGCAGGTCCTTCCGTCGTTCCTGGAAGCGCGCCTCCTGGAGCCGGATGGTCAAGGCCGGCGTGATGGCCTCCTGCATGCGCTGGAAGAACCCCTTGCGCTTGTTGGTGAACGGGTCGAACGGGACGACCACGTAGAAGCGCTTGCTCATGATCTGCCCGAGCGAGATGAGTTCGGCCACGAACTGCCGGTAGTCGGCGATCTGCGCCTTGAGGAGCTCGTTGGGCTGGCTGCGTTGCGCCTCGACAAGCCGGTTGAGGTACTCCTCGACATTGAGCCGCCGGCTCTGGACCACGATCTGCAAGGGATACTCCAGCGAATTGAGGAAACCGACGTAGGCCGCGATGATGGCCTCCTGCTCATCGTCGGACTTGAGCGAGAAGTTGACCGACGAGCAGAGCAGCACGGCGCGCAGCGTGCCGTCCTTGAGCACGACGATGTCTTCCTTGACCTCGGCGATGTCGAGGAACTGCTGGGTGCTGTGCTGCGGTTTGGCTCCGGCGAGCTTGGCGCTTTGCATACGTCACTCGTTTTCCGGACGGTAGACGCCGCCGGTGTTGGCGATGAGCGCCAACTCAGAGAGCTTGGAGGTGCTGAGCGGCTCCTTGCGGACCTTGGCGGGCGGAGGCGGAGGAGGCGGCCGGACGATCAGCGCGCGGAGCACGGCGTCGGAGAGCGTCTTGTTCCAGACGCGAACGTTGGGACGGCGGCCGGTCTGCACCAGGTTCAGCAGGAAAAAGTGGAACGGCTGCCCGTTGACCCGGGCGAAGGCCAGCGTGGCACCGGCCAGGAAAGTCGGCAGGCCGAGGAGCAGGAAGAAGCCGAAGGACAGCAGCCGATACAGCAGGAAGTCGATCCCGAGCGTGACCAACGCGATGAGGAACTGGCGGGTGGTCAACGGCCCCAGGATCTTGTCCTCGACGTCGATGAATTGCGGCACGACGTATTGCCCGGGCATCTAGTATCGCAATGATTGCTGCAACGCCATTATAGCATTGTATTCGTCCGCTGTGAGCGCGTCCGGCCCGCTCCCCTGCGCGGCGAGCGCCTGCTCCAGGGCCATGCCCTCGGCGAGCATGCTCCGGGTGACGGCCAGGTACTTGCGGACCGGCTCGGAGCCGCGCCATGCGGCGATGGCCCGGGCGCGCTGGGCGTAGTCCTCCTCCTCGAGCTGCCGGATCTTGTCTTGGACCTTGGCGATGGCTTCTTTGGGGTCGCGCCCCAGGCGGCGGAAGTCGACGAGGGTCATCGCCTGGAGCTCCTCGATGGGGCCGGTGAGCTTGGGCGTGTAGGCCATGTCCTGGACGCTCGGTTTGGGGACGGGCACAGGCGCCGGACGCTCCGGAGGCTTCGCGGGCGGCGGGGGTGCGGCAGGCGCCTGGGAGCGGCCGATGACCGGCGGCCTCGGCGGCGGGGGTGCGGCAGGCGCCTGTGGTTGGGACGGCTTCTTGGCGGGCGCTGGCGGTGGGGCGGCGGCCTTCTTGACGAAACGTTCCTCGAACCAGACGTCCGATGCATAGCGGCGGATGTCGGCTTCGTCCTTGCGCTTCTGCTCCTGGACGGCGCTCGTCTGGCGGAGGTCGGTGAGCACCTTGCTCTTCTCTTGGGCGTGCAGCTCCTTCCCGATCTTGGCGAAACGGTCCTCAAGCATCGCGGACACCCGGTCGGCGTCTTCGGCGGACAACCCGATCCCGCCCTGGTCGGGTGCGCGCTTCATGTGGACCAGCACCTCGCCGGCGTCGCGGACGTCACGGAACCGCGTCACGAGCAGCGCCTCGAGGCGGGCGCGTAAGGCGGGGGAGGAAAAGGTCGGCGCGGTCTCGTCGACGATCTCCTTGGCCAGCCCCGAAAAGATCTCCTCCCGCCGCTGCGGCGGTCGGGATGGCGGAGCTGCCTGGCGCACTCCCTCCGGCTCCTTCTTTACAGGAGGGAGGGGCCCGGCCGCCCCCCCTTGCGAAGGGAGGGTCGGGGGGAGTCCGACGGGGGCAGGCGGCCCCGGTGCCGCCGGCCGCTCCGGGGGCTGCTTGCCGTCACGGACGGCGGCGATGAGCGCCACCATCCACTCCGCCGTGGCGCGATCGACGCCAAGGCCGCCGAGCGGCGGCGGCGCGGCGATGGCTTCGCGCGTCTCGAGCCGGTCGCGGACGTCGTTGATGTAGGCCACCGCGAATTCCTGGAAGCGACGGCGTTCCGTATCGCCCCATGCCTTGCTCTCGACGAGCGCCACGGCCTTTTCCGCGATCTTATGGGCGTCGGGGCGCGCCTTCACCGGACGCGCCGGCTTGCCGCTGGCAGTGCGAAGCTCGATGGTCCCGCTGCCGGTACGGACCGGGACCACGAAATCGTCTTTCGGCAAATCCGCCATACCCGAGAAGTGTACACAAACCCTTGACAAAAGGGTCCTTTCATGCTATTGTAGCGCGTTCTGGAGGAGACTGCGACGTGGTGTCGCCGTCCTCGCTCCGGACACTGGGGTCCCTGACAATGGCATACCGAGCTTCCACCGTCGTCCCGGCCGGGCACCTGCTGTGCGACACACACGGCATCCAACCGGTCCGCATCACCCACGACGGGAAGGAGCGGTGCCGGGTCTGCCGCAGGGCGGAGGTCGTGAAGACCTGCCCGACCTGCGAAAAAGAGGTCCTGGGGTGCTGCACCGAGTGTCCGGGCAGGATCAACCTGGTCCGGACGCCGAGCCGCCTCGACGGCATCATGAGCGGCCTGCGCGGGTTCCTCACCTGGGCCCTCACGGGCCTGTGGTGCGCGGGGTTCCTCGCCGTCATGCTCGTCGCCTACGTCCTCTTCAAGCTGCCGTTCATCCTGGCGGCCTCGGAGGTCGAGGCGATGGGCCACCCGGCCCACGCGCTCGCCATCATCGGCGGTCCGACCGCCGTGGTCCTGCTGCTGGTCGTCGGCGGCTGGGCCGTCTACGCCGCATCCGAGTGGCTCACGAAGGACTGACGCCTTCGCAAGCCGCACACCCCCGAGGTCCGCACGCATCGCGCGTCGCGGACCTCTTTCTTTTCCGCGCTTACGCCGCGGCGCGCCGCAGCGGGCTCTTCCACGCGAAGCTGCCAAGGACCTCGTCGAAGACGGCCACGTCCATGAGCGACTCGTCGCCGCGCCGGCGCAGGATGTTGGCCACCTGGAGCGCCTCGCGCGCAGCCTCGGCCTCGGGCAGCTTGAGGGTCTCCTGGAGCAGGACCTGCAGGAAGAGCTTCACGAACTGCGGCGAGCCCGGGAAGACCTTGAAGGTGTCGAGGTCCACGGTGCGCTTCTCCTTTTCCAGATACGCGCGGACGACGTCCGAGAGCTCGCGGACGGAGAACAGCTCCGCCATGTCCCCTACCGCGGCGTAGGCGCGCAGCGCGGCCACGACCTGCTCCCGCGGCGGCGCCTTCTTGCCGCCCGTGAGCGCGGTCACCAACGCCTGGCGCAGGCGCGGCGGATCCTTGGCGACGTCACTGATCTTGCCGAGGGCCTCCCGCAGCGTGGCGGCGTATGCCGGCGTATCGACATAGGCCTGCTTCATGCGCTCGGCGGTCTGCTGGGCGACGTCCTTGGAGAGCGCGTCCGTGAACCGGTTCAGGTCCTCGTCGGCGCCGAGATCGCGGATGTCCCCTTCCGAGAACTCGCCGAGCCGACCATCACCCTCCACCAGCCTCCCACCCTCGTACCCGGCCATCTCCTCGGACGACTTGCGGGTCATCTCCAGGACCGTGAACAGCCGCCGCAGGAAGGCCTTGTCCTCGGCGCTCTGGCGGGCGAAGTCGCTCTCCGTCCAGAAGCGGGCCTGCAGCAACGGCTCATCGACATCCGACCCCATGAAGGACAGGTACTCGGTCACCCAATTGCCGATGGTGCCCTGGCGCTCCAGCTTGTTGGCCACGGCGGCGAACGGTGGGGTCGCCGTCTCCTTGTTCTGGGTGAGGGCGTCGCGGATCCGGGCCTTGTACTCGTTACGCGCGCCGACGTCGAAGGACAACAGGTGGTCGCGCAACGCCAGCGTGAGGTCGAAGTCCGGCATCTGCTTGAGCACGGCCAGGCGCGTCCGGAACATGTCCATGACGTCCTTGTCGTCCTTGAGGACCGGCAGGGCCACCCACTGCGCCTTGCGGTACAGCGCGTCGTACTCCTTGGCGAAGTCCGGTTGCTCGAGCGCGAAGGTCGGGTTCTCGCGCAGGAAGATCTCATAGAACAGGCAGAACTCGTCGGCGTCCGCCACTTGGTTGGCCAAGAGGGCCTGCTCGACGCCCGATTTGGCCTGGGCGAGCGCTTCCGGGGTGTTGAGGGGGTAGGTGTACGCCATAGGTCAGGCGGTGCGCGATTCCCGGAGCGCCGCGACGAACTCGCTGAGCGAGGGACCCTGTGCCTCGCCGGCCTTCTGGTCGACGGCCTGCTTGAGGTCGGCGCGGATCTTCTCGGCGATGGCCTCCCCGCCGGGGTTCCTGGAGGCGACGTCAGCCATCTTTTCGATGCTCCTGCTGAGCACGGCGAGGTCCTCGGCGCTGACGCGGTTCTTCTTGATGGCGTCGACGAGCTTATCGACGTTTCCGGGCCGGCCGAGGGCGTACATCCCGGCCCGGTCGGCATTGAGCAAACCGTCGGCCCCCTTGCCGCCCAAGGAGCTGACGATGCCTTCCTTGATGGCGTCGCCGAACTTCTTGCTGAGGTTGTCGGCGCGGGACTTGGCGTACTCCACGTCGCTCACGAAGCTCTTGGTACCGGCCGCGCCGACCTTGGTCATGTTGCTGTAGCGGTAGTCCTTGTTGCGGTTCTCGGCGGAGACGGTGTCCATGACGTCCAGCATCTGGCCCTGGGAGACGCCGGCGCTGCCCTTGAGGAAGTCGCCGAGCTTCTGGAAATCCTCGCGGGCGTTGCCGGACAGCTGGACGCCCACGGCCTTGCCGAAGTCGTCGGCCACGCCGTCGGCGAAGGCCTTCTTGAAGACCCGCACCATGGCGTCCGGATCGCCCTGCTTCTGTGCCACCTGGTACATGCCTGCGAGCTCGTCGCCGGAGAGCCGATGCTTGGCGAGCTCCGGCGGCAGGCGGCCGCCCAAGGCGCGCGAGGAGACCGCCATCTGCTCGTAGCGCTTGGCGCTCTCGGTGACCCCTTTGACGAGCGGTGCGAGCCGGGTGAGCTCCTCCTCGGCACCGTCGATCTCCTGCTCGGCGCGGGCGCGGCGCTCGGCCTGCGCCTCGCCGTGCTCTTCCTGCGCCCGGTTGAAGCGGCCGACAAGGCTCTCCCCCGCGCCGGCAGCGGCGAGCGCGGCGACCGCCTCGGCCGTGATCGGCTGGTTGTTCTCCGCGGCGGCCAGCGCATTCGCCAGGGCCTCGGCCTTCTGCTCCCCTTCCCGTCGCGCAAGCGGAGTGCCGCCTTGCTGCGAAAGGCGCGTCGCTGCCTCGAACTCGTTGGTGAGGCCGAGCCGGAGGTCCTCGGTCATGGCCAATCCTGCGAACTCCGCTTCGGACGCCTGGACCTCGGCGCGCGCCGCCGCCAAACGCGCCTGTTGGGCCTTCTGCTGGTCCTGGAGTCCGCCGAGCTCGCCGCGTCGCTCGGCGGCGCGCTTGGCGTAGAGCTCGGGGCCGCTGCTCTCGACCCACTCCTTCCAGTTGCGCGCGTTGTGGAGGCTCTTGATCCCTCCGATGGGTGAGACCGCGGCGAGCGCGGCGGACTTGATGAGACCCTCCTTGGCGGCGAGCTCCGGCGCGCCGAAGAAACGGTTGAAGCTCGCCGCGGCGCCGCCCCGCGCGATGCGCGATTGGATGGTCGACTGCGAGCGTTCCTGCGCCGCAGCGACGCGTGCGTCCATGCCCTTGCGCCAGCCGGTGGTGTAGTGCCCGAATCCGGGGACGTGGAATCCGGTGCGCCGGGCGAAGTTGGCCTCGGCGATCTTGGCGTAGGAGCCGGCGGTGTAGAGCGCGCCGCGACCGACGGCCCGGGCGGGTTTGCGGAAGGCGTCCACGCCGCGCTCCTGGAACCATCGGGCGGAGCCTGCCATCATGCCGCCGCCCATCACTCCGAGCTGCGAGGTCATCGTCATGCCGCCCATGAGCAGCGCGATGGCGATGATGAAGGAGGCGAACTCCTGCTGCGACCCGAGCTCCGAGACGAACAGCGAGGTCCCCTCGCCCTCGGTGCCGGCCGCACCGCTGGCGGCGACATTGAGGTCGGCGGCGATGTCGCCCGCCCCGGCGACGGCCAACGACAACCACAGGAAGAAGGCCACGAACGGGCCGACGACGACGTAATTGCCGAACATCTTCCACCACTGCGCATAGGCACCGGCGGCCGCGCCCTTGGGGAAGGCCGAGAGGAAGAAGGCCAGCGGCGAGAGCACCACGAGGAGCCACAGCATGACGATGCGGCCGATGAGGATGAGCATCATGATGGCCACCGCCACCGAGGCGATCAGCATCATCACCGCCGCGAGCACCAGCGAGCCGACGGTCGACCAGGTCTGGGTCCGGGCGTCGACAGCCGCCTCGGCGCGCTCACCGATGAGTTCCCAGGCGCCGGACACCTGGAACATCTGGACGAAGTTGCCGCCGGCGATGGCCGAGAAGCCGTTGACGAACGTCAGCATCACGACCTGCGAGAAGTCGATGAGGAGGCCGCAGATGACCTTGGAGAAGTTGATGAGCACGGCCATGATCAAGAGCCGCGGCAGCATCCGCTTGTAGCTGTACTCCTCCACCCCGAGGATGGTGCCGAAGGCGATGACCAGCATCACCAGGATGAAGAACATGTTGGTCAGGTCGCGGACGATCACCCAGCCGCGCTCGACCGCCTCCGCGGTGGCGAACCCGTTGTAGGCGGCGATGTCGACCAGCAGCTCGACGAGGAACGTCAACAGCTGGGTGAAGACCCAACCGAAGAACTCGGCGATGGCGCCGACCATCTGCGCGAGACCGCTTTCCAGGCCGGTCAACTCCTCGGCATGCGCCACGCCGCCCACGGACAACCCGAGGGTGACGCAGCCCAACAGCACGGGCAGGCGCCAGCTGGGCCCGGTCACGAGCCATGCCGCGATGCGGGAAAATGCGGTGCGCATGGGGAGGAAATCAGCATCAGTATATAGAAGAAAAAAGCCCCGTACCAGTCGAGCCGAGCTCGATGGACGGGGCGGCCGGGGCGCCTGCCTGCCGGCAGGCAGGGGTGATGAGCCCTCCGGCCAGCGTGCGCCTGGGGCATCAGGGACACGCGCCGACGCAGAACCTGAGGTTGCAGCCGATCCCGTCCGCGATGGACGGATCGTGCCAGGCGAAGATGGTCGCGGGGAGGCCGTCCACCCAGACCTCGGGCAGGCCGTACGGCAGCGTGAAGGTGCCGAGCGGCCACTCCTCGCACATCCAACGATCTCCGGGGAACTCGCCGTTCATCCGGTACCATCCGTCCCCGACGCCGCTCCATGCGCGATCGACCGTCCCCGCGCTCGGCGCAAACCAGCTCGGGATGAGGTCGCCGGTGAAGGTCCAGCTGCCGGCGTATCCGGAGAACCGGATACGCACGGCATGCCCGCTCGGCGGCGGAGGCGGAGGGGGTGCACAGGCGCCGTCTTCGTCCACGAGACCGTCGCAGTCGTCGTCGAAGCCGTTGCAGGCCTCCGCGACGGGGGTGCACGTCGGCGGCGGAGGTGCACCGGCATCGGGCACGGGCATTCCGGCGTCGGAGGACGGAAGCGGGACTCCCGCGTCGCCCGGCGCGGACATGCCGGCGTCAGGCGACGAGGAGGGGGACGCGCCACCGAACCCTCCGAACACGCCCGACAGATCGTCGGGTACGCGCGGCGGCGGGACGGCGCCGGCGCAACCGACGAGATCCTCCCAGACGAGCGCAGGCAGGTCCGGATCCTGGCCGCGGGTCAGCGCGTCGATGCTGCCGGAAGGCGCTTCGAGCACGTCGTCCGGGGCGAAGCCGAGCGCCCAGAGCATCTCCGGACGCGCGGCGTAGGCGTGCCCGCCGTGCATCACGTACCAATACCGGGCGCCATCGCGGGCGATGGTCCCGTCACGCAGATACAGACTGGCTTCCTGGAGCGGCCAACCGCAGCCCTCATGCCCCTCAACGACTTCCGACTCACGGAAGCCCCAGGAGGCGAGGAGCGTGCGGAAGAGCGCACCACCCTGGGTCCCGGGAACCCACCAGCGACGCCGGTCGCCCCGGTCGTCGACGGCCAGGTAGTGGCCGCCGTCGCCGCAACGGGTGACGCGCATGGTCACCGGCCACGTGAAGGTCGGCCCGAAGATGGCGCAGGAGAATTCCTCCTCGCCGATGGTCACCACCAGCCCGAACGGGTCCGCGAAGTCGCGGAACAGGCGCCGCGAACGCAGGTCATCCTCCGTCCGCAGCCAGCGCAGCCGACCGTCGTCATCCACCAGAAAAATCTCGGGGCGACCCACGCGCTTGACGAGGGTCCCCGGCGGATGCCGTGCGAAGCCGACGTTGTCGCTGCGCAAGCGCACGCCCTCGTGGCCGACCAGGTACCAATATCCGGAAATCGGCTCGGGAAGGACGCCCATGCCGTCGCACATCGTCTTGAAGTGGACGTGCAATCCCGGATGCGCAGGGCAGGAGGACCCGAAGACCGTGCCGGTGTTGCCTTCGTGGCAGATGAGTTGGCCCTGGTGCACCCACTGCCCGTCCGCGACCACGACCTCGTCGCAATGCGCATAGTGCGTCTCGCAGCCGTTACCGTGGTCGATGAGCAGGTTATTGCCGTAGCCGTGGTCGCCGTTGAAGAAGACCACCCCCGAAGCCGCGGCGAGCACCGGCGCGCGCCAGGAGGAACAGCCTTCGCCCGCGAAATCGAGGGCGAAACGGTCGTCCATGTGCGGCATGCCGTAGTCGACATGGGTGCCGACCTCGTAGCCGCGCGTCAGGATACGCTCCTCGCCTGCCGGGAACGGCAGGCGCAAGCGCAGCCCGTAGGAACCTGCGGAGCGGACCGTACCGCCCGTGCCCGGCCCTCCGGTGCCGGGACCGCCGGTGGGGGGTGCGTGCATCCCGGCATCGTGCTCCGGGAGCGACGGCACCTCGCCATCGGCTTCCGGCAGCCGGATGCAGCCGGACACGCTGAAGGTGAACATGCACAGTAGACTGATGGACCGCATGACGTGACTCCTCGATTGTTCAGGAACGGAGGGTTCTCTCCCCCGACGGAGGGTGCGCCGCTCTGCCGGAGGGAAAACGGATGTCAGCGGACGCTGCGGACGAGCGCCTCGACGTCGGAACGGATGTCCTGGTCGGCGCTGGCATTCACCATGAGGGTGGCGTACTGCGGATTGGCACGGGCGGGGAAGAGATAGGAGACCATGCGGACGTCCCCTCCATACCGGGAGGCATCGTGCGTCATGCGATAGATGCCGTCGGCGATCGGCTCCCAGGAGACGATCCTGAAGGGTTGCGCCAAGGCCATGGCCGCGGTCTGAGCGGACGAGAAGTCGGCGGACCCCGGTCGCACCGTGAAATACATCGGCGTGCCCTCACCGACACCTTCACTGTAGTCGACGGAAGCTGCGGTGAGGGACACGCGCTCCTCGTCCGTGAATCCCAGCGTCACCCGCTTGCCGGCATCGATGCCGACAAGCTCCCGTGACACGCGCACGTCGCCCCATCGTACCGGGTAATCGAACGAGAGCCCCACGTCCGCATCCGTGTACGTCTTCGTGGCGGAGGGCGCGCACTCGATGCAGTCCTCCTGCTCGATACGCGTTGCGATGTCCGAGACCCTGAGCAGCTCGGCGACCGGCACCGGACGGCGGAGCGTATAGCGCACGCAGGGCGCGCGCCCGTCCTCGCAGCGGTAGCCGATGCGCTCAAGCACCTCGCGGTCGGCGTCGGTCGCATCGGCGGACAGGACGACGCGCGAGGCAGCGATGTACATCGCCTCCTCTCCCCCGAAAAGCGCATCGAGCCGCGATGTCCCGCACTGGTGGGCGGTCAGCAACGCGCCGACGGTCTTGAGATGCGAGAACCGCTGCGCGACCGGCAACGTCTCGGCATCATCCGCGACGGCCACGCCGCACGCCTCGGCGTCCGAATAGACGTCCGCCTGGGACGACACTTCTGAAACGGGTGTCGACGGCTGCTCCGCGACGGGATTCACGCACCCGGCTCCGGCGAGCAGCAGGGCGGTTGCCAGACCGAGGACTGTTCGACGCTCCATACGAAGGGGTCAAGGCGTAAGATCCTGGCGTATCACGACTGCCGTACGCCTGCAAGCCCACGATGCCCCGGCGGCAGGTCTGGGAGCGGAACGGTCGAAACACCCCAGGACTGCCGCCGGTCCTTGCCGTAAGGCCGGAGCGCGGTCCCGCCGACCGCCGAGGTTGCCCGCCGCGGCACCCATCCATGGGCGCAAGCGCGGTGTGGGCGCTCGTGCGGAGCGAGGCTGCATCGCTCGCAGGAAACGGCACCGTGTCCAGTACGTCCGGGCAGGCGGATGGCGGTCCGCGGGAGGTACGTTCTCCGTCGCAAGCGACGGTCTCCCCTCCTCGCGGCATCCCTCCGGTGGTCGCACCTGTCACCCGAGGGAATCCGCCGCGCCTGCTTCTGTATCCAGCGTACGTCCCTCGCGCAGAGCGTCAATGCGCGCCCGAGTGTACACCGCCGCTGGACACGAACTGTCCCGCCGAGCGACCGACGGAGCGCCTGCAGTTAGCCTTGTCTGTGCACTTTTCGCCGATTCTATCCACAGGAAAAACGGGTCGAGCGAAAAAAGTTTATCCCCAGGAGGAGTTGTGATAGGGTGGCCGCGATATGGAACCCTGCATCTTCTGCGCCATCATTGCGGGTAAAGCGCCCGCACATCGCATCTGGGAAGACGACCGTCACCTGGCGTTCCTCTCGATTTTCCCGAACACGCCCGGCTTCAGCGTCGTCATCACCAAAGAACACCAGCCGAGCTATGTCTTCGATCTCGCGGACGACGTGTTCCTCGCGCTCATCCGTGCTGCCCGGACCGTCGGAAAGCTGCTCGACGCCCGACTCGAGGATGTGGGCCGCACCGGCATGATCGCCGAGGGGTTCGGCGTCGACCATGCGCACATCAAGCTCTTCCCGATGCACGGCACGAAGATGAAGGACTGGCGGCCCATCACATCAGACGTCGACAAGTACTTCGAACGGTACGAGGGCTACATCTCCTCCCACGACCATAAACGCGCCGACGACGCGGAACTGGAACGGTTGGCGAAGAGGATCCGCGGATAAAAAAACCGACCCGGAGGTCGGTGCCGCGTCAGATGCGGCAGAACAGCGAGAACGCGGTGTCGTAGAAAATGCTTTCCGCGGCCCGCGTTTTCGTTTCCGGCACATGCGCCGCGAGGGCACCACCGATCGCCGCGAGCTGCTGCCAGTGGGCATGCGTCGCGCCGGCGGCGATGGCAGCCGACTCCCGCTGCTCGGCAGGGTCCGCCCAATGGTACGGATACGGCGTCGCCAGGCGCTCTCCCTTTGCCGGATGCGCGTAGATCGCGGCGCGGATCAGGTTGAGCGGTTCATCGGAGCCGAAGACGATGCGCTCCGTGCCGAAGGCCTCGAGCGCCATGCCGACGACCTCGGCCGACGGGATCATCGCCGTATCCATGTAGACCCGCTCGCGTCGGGCGACCGCCGCGTAGGCCTCGCGCAGTCCCGGCACCGGCATGTGCGGCAGGCCGAGATGCGCCAGGACCACGACAAGCCGCGGGAAGCGGTCGAGCACCCCGAGCAGCTCGTCGACGCAGCGGGTGATCATCCGCGGCAGGTGCAGGATGATCGGCACGCCCCGCGCCTGGGCCTCCTCGAGCACCGGCTCAGGGAAGACCTCGAGGATGCGCTGCGCCGGCGGGGAGAAGTACTGGTAGTACATCTTGAGCGCGGCGACCCGCGGATGCCCCAGGAGCGCGACCGTGTAGTCGATCTCCGTAGGGATGCCGTAGAGGGCGATGCGGTCCTGCGGCGGCGCCTGCCCGAGCAGGTAGGCGTTGGCCTCGCGATGCCGGATGCCGCGGTAGGGCATCGGGAAACGTAGGGCCGCGACCTGCCTGCCCGGGTAGAGGAGCGCCTGCAGCCCGGCCGACTGCTCCAACGTGAAGCTCGGGAAGGTCGTCATCATGTGCCCGAGCAGCGGCGCGTCGATCGTCCCGACGTGCTCGGGCAGGTTGGTGTGCACGTGGGCGTCGAAGATGCGCTCCGGCAGCCAGTCGGCAGCACGGCGGCGCAACTCCTCTTCCTCCGGCGTCAGCGCCTGCGCGTATGCCAGATACTTGTCGACAGGGATCTCCATCGTGTCCTCCATAAAAAGAGGGACCAGCGTTGCCGCCGGTCCCGGTTCCTCCCGCCCGCGCCCGTCAGGGCTCGAGGCGGTTCGGCCCGCGGTAGAGGTAGGTGACCTCACGCACGTTGCTGACCCCGAGCACGGTCATCAGCAACCGCGTCAGCCCGAGACCGAAGCCTCCGTGCGGCGGGCAGCCGTAGCGGAAGCAGTTCATGTACCCGGACATCGTCTCCGGAGCGAGCCCCTTCTCGAGCGCCTGCACGTGCAGGAGCCCGTAGCGGTGCTCGCGCTGCGCCCCGGTCGTCACCTCGAGCCCCTTCCACAGGAGATCGAAGCTCTTGGTGAGTCCCGGCGCGTCGGCGTGCCGCATGTGGTAGAACGGACGCGCACTGATCGGATAGTCCGTCACGAAGACGAACTCGTGCCCGGTCCGCTCGCGGACGTCCTGGTACGCGCGGCGCTCGCCCTCCGGATCGAGGTCGCCCTTGTGCTCGCGGGCGATCTCGTGCCCCCCGCGCGCGGCGATCCCGTACGCCTCGGCCACCGTGATCTTGGGGAACGGCAGCGTCGGCACGACGACCTCGACCCCGAAATGCTCGCGGATCGCCTCGCCGTGCCGCTCCTTGACCGCGGCGAGCGCGGCCTGAAGCAGCCCGGCCTCGAAGTCCATCACGTCGTGATGCGACGTGATCCACGACATCTCGACGTCGATGCTCGTGAACTCCGTGTCGTGACGGGCGGTGAACGAGGGATTGGCCCGGAAGACCGGGCCGATCTCGAACACCCGGTCGAACCCCGCCGCCATCGCCAGCTGCTTGTAGAACTGCGGCGACTGGGCGAGGCAGGCCATGCGGTCGAAGTACTCGACGCGGAAGAGCTCCGCGCCGGACTCGCTGGCGCTGGCCATCAGCTTCGGCGAGTGGATCTCGACGAAGCCGTGGGTGCGCCAGTGCTCGCGCATGGCGTGCTCGAGCGTGGTCTGGACGTCGAAGACCAGCCGGTTGCGCGGGGAGCGGAGGTCGAGGAACCGCCAGTCCATGCGCAGCTCGGGGGAGGAGTTCTGGTCGATCGGCAGGTGCGGCTCGCACGCGCCGACGACCGCGACCTCCTCGGCCACCAGCTCGATCCCGCCCAGCTTGGCGTGCGGGTTCTCGACGACCTTCCCGGTGACCGTCACGGCGGACTCGTGGGTGAGTCCGGCGATGGCGACGGCGATCGGGTCCTCGCCCTCACGCTTCTGGTGGATGACCTGCAGCCTGCCGGTGTGGTCGCGCAGGACGATGAACTGCATGCGCTTCTGGTCGCGCATCCGCTCCACCCATCCGGCGACCGTCACCGTCTTGCCCGCGGCGCCACGGATGGCGCCGATCAACGTTCTCGTTTCCACGTTGCCTTTCTCCTTCTTCGTCTCAGGGGTAGATCTTGCGTCGGAAGGTGCGCGGGAACGGGATGGCATCCCGCACGTGCGGGATGTTGAGCAGCCAGCGGAGGAACCGCTCGACGCCCATGCCGAACCCGCCGTGCGGCGGGCAGCCGGCCTCCCGCAACTCGCGCACCCAGTCGTAGCGGGCGTCGCCCGCCTTACCCTTCTCGGTCATGCGCTCGTCCAGCTCGGGCAGGGTGGTGACCTTCTCGGCCACGCCGAGCAGCTCCCCGAACCCGTCCGTCGCGATGAGGTCCGCCGTCATCGTCAACTCCGCATCCGTAGGGTCGACGCTGTACGGGAAGGGCTCCACGGACCGTGGATTGCCGACCACCCAGAACGGCGTATCGAAACGCCGTGCCAGCGCGGTCTCCTCGACGGAGCCGAGGCTCTCGCCGAAGACGATGGCACTCCCCTCCTTCCGGAGGATGGCCACCGCCTCTCGGTAGGTCAGGCGCGGGTAGGGCGTCCGGAGCCCCTCCGTCCGCATCCCCCGCCCGACCGCCTCCGCCAGCGGACCGCAGCGCTCGACGGCGTGCCGCGTCAGGTCGCTGATGAGCGACTCGACGTCAGCCATCAGGCCCTCGCGGTCCGTGAACATCACCTCCGCCTTGATGTGCCAGTACTCCATCAGGTGCCGTTTGCTCTTGCTCTCCTCCCCGCGGAAGCTCGGCCCGATGTTGTAGACACGGTCGAAGGCGTGCGCGGCGGCCTCCAGGTAGAAGCCGACGCACTGGGTGAGATACGCATCCTGCTCGCCGACGGTCACGGAGATGGCCGTAGGGCCGTCGTAGAGCGGGAGCGTGGTGAGCAGCGGCGCGGTGATCTCCAGGAACTCGCGCTCCCGGAACCACTGATGCACCGCGCCCATCATCTCGTGCCGGAACCGCAGGATCGCCCGCACGCGCTCGTTGCGCAGGTACAGGTGGCGGTTCCGCAGGAGATGGTCCGCGTGGCGCTCGTCGAAGATATCGATGTCCGCGCGCAGCTTGGGGCTGAACCGCTTGGTGGCGCGACTGACGACCTCGAACGTGTCCATGTGGACCTCGACGCGATGCGGCCCGGGGACGGTCCGTACCACGCCGGTGACGGCGAGCACCGACTCGACGGGCAAGCCCGCCACGGTGCGCAACGCCTCCTTGGCCATGCGGCCGCACTCCAGGACGACCTGCAGCGTCCCGGTGGTGTCCGCGAGGGTGAGGAAGAGCACCTGGCCCAACCTCCGCTTGGACGTCAACCATCCGGTGACCCGCACGCGCGTTTCGGGCGCGAGGCCACCAAGGACAGCGGCGATACGGTACTGCTGCATCTGCCTCTCCTTGGCCATTTCGTCGACGGGATTGTCAACGATCTCGCCCCTTGCGGAGCCGGTCAGCATGGCAAATGACCTCTTCTCTGTCAAGGACCCGCCGAATAAAAAAGGGCCGTGAAAACGGACCCGAAGGAGCGTGCTATGCGGGCACTCTCCCGTAGATGCCGCCGCGCGGCACCTGGATGAGGAACTTCTCGTCCGCCGGCAACTTCCGGTAGACGCGGACGAAGTACCCCAGGTGGCGACCGTTGTCGTTGAAGAGCCGCAGACGCGCCATCCAGGCATCGCGCAGCTCCGGCGGGAACGGCTCGACGTACGTCCGCATGCGCTCGGCATCCGCGGGGACGACGTCGTACCGCGACTCGTGCTCGAGTTGCAGCCGATGGCCGTCGAACAGTCCGCTCCAGTAGGCGCGATCGTATCCGGCATCCAGGTGCGTCCCGACGTCGCGGTTGAAGGCCTCGACCAACGCCGCGGACGGCGGCGTGCGGTAGTAGTACAGCGCCGTGAGCAGGGAGCCCCACGGCCGCAGCACGCGCACGGCCTCGGCGATGTGCGCGCGCCGCACGTCCGCGGGCACGAACGGCAGATGCCCGCCGACCACGACGTGCGTGAACGCACCGTCGAGGAACCGCAACCGACCGGCGTCGGCGGGCATGAACATGACGCGGTCCGCGATGCCGGAGTCGACGTTCGCCTTGGCCGCGGCGATGCTCGCCGCGTGCCGATCGATCCCGCAGCAGGCCGCGCGCGTGTATCGCGCGAGCTCGATCGTGACGAAGCCCGTCGAGCAGCCAATCTCGAGGACCCGCGCATCCGGACCCAGGAAGGAGTGGCGGATCCACTCCTTCACCGTATCGTAGCTGCCGGGCGGCGTGTTGACCTGACCCGATCGGACCACGAGGGAGAGGTAATCGGTCACTTCTTGTTTTCTCCGCAGCAGGTTGTCAGGAACCTCCTCGACCCTATACGCGGATCGAGGAGCCGGTCAAGGCGTGAGGTCCGTCGGCGTCCGGGGGAAAAGCGTGACCGCCACGGAGGAAGGCGCCCCCAGCAGCGCCTGCATCAGCCGCGCGGGGCTGATGCTGACGCCGCCGTGCGGGGGCATGCCGGAGCGGAACATCTCCAGATACGGGCGAAGCCGCTTCAAGGAAACGCCTGCGGCCTTGGCCTGCGCCATCAGCCGCGCGGGCCGATGCTCGCGCAGGCCGCCGCTGCCGATCTCGACCCCGGCCAAGAGCACGTCGAAGCACTGGCTCCGTGCGGCGCGGCCGGAACCTGATCGGCGGAAGTAGAATGCGCGCTCGTGCGCCGGGAACGGCCCCGCGAACGTCAGGTCACGGACGCGACGTTCCCCACCTAGCCGTCTCTTGGCGACGGCGCGCAGCGTCTCCGTCATGACCTCGCGGACCAGGACCTCCAGCCGCCGCAGATCGGTCAGCCCAGCAATCTCCAGGTCCCATGTCGTGAACTCGGTCATCAGACCCGGGGCGCGCTTGGACGGCTTGCGCAGGTTCTCCCCGACGGCGAACACCTTGCGCAGGCCCATGCCGATGGCCAGCTGCTTGTAGGCCTGGGGCGACTGGGCGAGGTACGCCTCTTTTCCGTAGTAGTCGACCGTGAACGCCCCGCCGTACGGTTCGAGCACCATCGCCGTGAAGATCGGGCAATGAATCTGCAAGAAACCGCGCCCTAGGAGCGCGGTACGGAACCCGTGCTCAAGCAGCGTCTGCAGCTCGATGATCTGGCGGACGTTTTTCATACAGCCACGATACCTGGCCTGCCCGGACTTGAACATGACCGGCGACCGACCTTCTCTGTCGAGTCCTGGTTTACAGCGGATTCCCGCCCACGGTTCAGGCCCAGCTGACTGTCACGTCTTACGCGCTCTTCCTGTTCACCCCCAGTGGACATCTTTCCTTGACTTCCCCCGGATTTGGGCGTATGCCTGAGGTAGGTCTGGAACAACGTGGGGCTTGGCCCCGGAGGATAGAACAGTGCGGAACATCTTCTCGATGGCCGCCCTCGGGGCGGCCGTTCTCCTGGCGAGCTGCGGCCCGCCGATCCCCCCGCCCATCGACTGCGGGCGGCCGGGGATGCCGGCCGAGGGCTGCTTCGAGCTCACGCTCACGAGCGAGCCCAGCGGTGCCTCCGTCTTCATGAACGGGGAGCCCGCCAGCGCGAGCGGCGTGACGCCGGTCGAGCAGCTTGCCGGGCTGTCGGGGCACTACACGATCGAGCTCGTGCTCGACGGCTACGAGCGGTACATGGTCGACCTCGAGCTCGACGGCATCGAAATGCACCACGCGGTGCTCGTGCCCGATGCCGCGGCCATGGGGACGCTCGACGTCTCCGCGGACGTGGCGGGCGGCATGCTCATGGTCGACGGCGCGGCCGTCGGGGTCATGGTGGACATGCCGATGTCCGTCATGGTGCCCGAGGGCAGCCACGTGGTGACGGTGCAGCTCGCCGGCTACGTGGCGACCACGCGGACCGCCGAGGTCGCCCGCGACATGACGACGATGGTCGACATCGCCGTGGGCCGGGATCTCACCGGAGCGTGGAGCTGTGACAGCGAAGTCGACGGCCGCTTCACGGCCGACGTGACGATGAACATCGCCACGACGGTCAGCTCGATCCAGGCGCTCGGCTTCGCGGCCTGGGGCATCGAGGTCACCGGCCTGGTGCTGTCGTCACCCATCCCCGACGTCACTGTCGCGGGGTCGGTCGCGGCCGACGGCAGCGCGCTCATGTGGACCACCACGGACCGTATGGGCTCGTACGACGCCACGTGCACGCGCTAGACGTCCTCGCGCGACGTCGCACCGATCAGCCAACGCTGGTCGGCTTTTTCTATATCAACCCTTGACTTTTCCTCACCGCGAGAGTATGCATGAGAGACGAACCTGAACAATGGGGTCTCGCCCCGGAGGATAGATACGTGAGGAACATCTTCTCGATGGCCCCGCTGAGCGGGGCGCTTCTCATCTCGCTCGCGGGAGCGACGGCGCTCGCCCAGCCGGCGACTTCGGGTGGTGGAGGCGGACACGGATGGCGTACCGGCCATGCCCCGTCCGCCGACGGCATCGACGGCTCCCTGCTGCCGTGGGTGCTCGTGGCCGTCTGCCTGGCCGTGACCATCGCTGTCTTCGTGCGCGCACGCCGCGCGAAGGTCGTGAGCTCGGCCGTCTCCTCGACCAACGAGGCGTCGCGCGTCCCGACGTTCGCGCTGCGGGCGGTTTCTGGGGTCCTGACGTGGTTGGGCGGGCTCGCCGCGGTCCTAGGGCTCCTCGCAGGCACGGTAATCATCATCGCCGGCCTCGCGGCGGAGCAGGGCGTCCTCGGCCTCCTCGGCGGGGCGGTGCCCGCGATCGTCGGCGGCGTCGTGGGCCTCGTCGTCATGGCGGTGGGGCAACTGCTCGCCTGCATCACCGCGATCGAGGCGCACGCGCGATCCGTCGCCGAACGGGTCGCCGCCAACGTGGAGGAGACCGCGCGGCTTCGCGCCGTCGTCATGGGACGGCTCCCTTCGCCCTCTGCCGGGACGGAAGCCGAAGCCACGCCTACGAATGGAGGTGCGGCATCCCAGGCGCACCGCGCCGCGATCTGACCATCGACGCAACATCGATGCGGCTGCCGGTACGCGCGTAGAGCACTGCGCCCGCCAGGCGCCGACGCGAGCGGCGCCGCACACCGACCAGCCCAAAGCTGGTCGGCTCTTCTTTTTTTCGGGAATGAAAAAGCGGCTCGACCTCCAGGGAGGGAGCCGCTGCGTTTCACCGCAGGTTGAGGATGAAGACACAGGATGCGGTCGGCTCCGGCGAGTCGACCGTACAGACCACGGACATCGGGACTCCGTCCACGAGTACCTCGGGGACGACGCCGCGACGAAGTCTGCAGCCCGTTGCCGCAGTCCCCTCGCACTCGAAGTCCACACCAGTGCTCCGGGGATAGATTCCCTGGACGCGGTAGAGGTCGCGACGGACGCCGGTGAACACGGTCCATGCGCAACTCTCGTGCGGAGGATAGGGATAGAGACTCCACCCGCTCCGGTCCGGCAGGTCCGTCTCGAGGAAGGCGGAAGCGCCCGGACACCAGCGGACCTCGACGCGCATGCCGCCGCTGTCCGCATCTCGTCCGGGATCGATGCCACCATCCCGTGTACCGGTATCGGGAGGTCCTGCATCCCTCCCGCCGGCATCCGTTCCTGCATCAGGTGTTCCCGCATCGATGGACAGGGGCGCACAGACACCCTCGTCCACTAACCCGTCGCAGTCGTCATCGAGCCCGTTGCATGACTCGGGGCCCGCGATGGCGCGCTCGGGATCGGTCGGCGCGCAGTCGCCGATGTCGGTGATGCCGTCGCCGTCGGTGTCCCGAAGCTGACAGCCGTATGCCGCGGAGCAGGAATGCAGCGCGTCGCAGCGGCTGTCGTCGGGGGTATGCACGCACGAGGTCCCCACGCACCGGTCGGCGGTGCAGGCGACGTCGTAGGTGCAGTGTTCGTCCAGAGTGCAGTACCCATGAGGCATGCATCCGGACGTCGGGTGGCAGTACTGCCCCGAGGGGCAGCGCTCGTCGAGCGGACGATGTTGGCAGCGATGGCTCGCATCGCACCAGTCATGGATGCAATCATCCCTGTCGCCGCACTGAGCGTCTGCGGTGCAGCCGCCCGCGATGCATGCCCCGGAGACGCAGTGCGCGTCACCGGAACAGGCGTTGCCGCAGCGCCCGCAGTTGAGATCGTCCGACGCCAGGTCGAACGGCTCATCCACGAGCAGGTCGCAGTCGTTGTCGCGGCCGTCGCAGCGCTCCGCGGCGTCCGGCCAGCTGGCCGGATCCGCGTCGTCGCAGTCCCGTCCGCCGCAGGATGTGGAGAGGTACCCGTCGCCGTCGGCGTCCGGACAGTCGCCGCCACCACCACCGATATCCGGATCGACTTCGTCAGGATAGCTGCTCAAACCATCCACGCAATCCGCAGTGCTGACCGTCGTCACCGGATGCGGGCCGCCAATCGGACAGACACGCAGCGAATCGACGTCAAGCGACCCACCGAACCCCCTAGCCAACACGCTCGTGGAACCGTCAGAGATCATGATCACATCAGAGGAATCCCCCTCGAGATCAAAGCCCATCTGACGCGCCACCTCCGCGTCCAGAGTGTAGGCGATACCGCCGTTCGTGATGAGCGTGAAGTCCGACTGACCGTGTTCACGGACAAGCACGCCATCACGCAGATAGAGCTGCCCGCGCACAGGATACTCGCACCCGACGTACTCCGAGAGCACTTCGAGATGCGAAAACCCGTAAGATCGCAGGAGCGCATGATAGGCGTGTTGGGACGACTCGAACGGAATCCGGTAACGCGAGAATTCCCCACGATCATCGATCGTAAGGAAAGTCTCAGTCACCATGCCCCAGCCAAGACGTCGATTGCAGGTCGTTACCCGCATCGTCACAGGAAGATCGATGACCGACCCATGGGCAACGCAAGATACATCCTCCACGGGAAGGACGCGACCGAAAGGATCTCCGGGTTCAAGGTAGAGCCGACGTGAGCGCAGGTCATCCTCGGTTTCGAGCCATCGGAGCCGGCCGTCATCATCACGCAGGTAGACGCGACTGTCCACGATTGTTTCGGACCTACTGTCATCAGGAAGCTTGACGAGGATGCCGACCGGCGGATTCAGGAACGCCAAACGATGAATCACCTCGCGGGGCTCACCAAAGTCGAGCAAGCGGGAGGATCCTTCGCCAGGCCGGTTGTCGTAACCACGGAGGTAATATCCACCGTCGACTCTCCGAGCTTGTGCTTCCGACATGAGCCGGATGCCCAGATGCAAGTGGGGCAGGCCGTCCCCATTGTGGTCATCGGGGTCGGCGTAGTACGGCTCGGGACACATCGAGTCGTTGACGTACCCGATAATGTCCTGCTCCGTGACCCAATCGCCGACGCGCCAGGGGAGTTCGGGGCCATCGCGCTCACGCGACTTCCTCAGGTGTCCGTAGACCGAGAGGATGTAGCGGGTACGAACCATCCTGGTCATGGTGCCTGCACCGGCGAGGAACTCGAACTCGCGTCCTAGATCATGTTCGATGCCCACATAGAGTTCGCCATAACCGGTTCCAAGCGTGCCCTGTGCACGATAGTGCACAATCCTCCCCGGACCGATGGGACGCACCGGGGTTCCGACCGGAAGAGCGATATCCTCTCCGAGGTGGTTCCCGTCCCGATAGAAGTACCGACGCAGGTGACTGCCCGGAATATACAGCGACGGGTGTACGGGGTAACGGGCGAAGTACATAATCCTCGGTCCACGTTCAGTCACCGATCCTGAGAGCGTACTGGACGCCTCGTCATCGAGACTTCCGATACACCCAGGGATGCTCGTTGGCAGAATGAGGACGGGCAGCACGAAGCACAGAGCCTCACGAATATGACACATGGATACTTCTCCTTGTTGTCAAGGTACTCCTTGACGATTCGATATCACGAAGGGAAGAAGGGATCCTTACCTCCCCTCGTAAGTCGAATCGTCTCCACTTCCAAAAAAACCGATTTCCCTATCGCTGAGCGATCGTCTGGGCCACGAGATCCGTGTCTTTGGTCAACTGCTCGATGGTATCGATGGCTTCACCCACTCCAGCGATTTCCAAGTCGTACTCGGCAAAATTCAGCCAGATCCTAACGACCTTGTCCCCAACGGTCACATGAACCACACGAAGCAACCTGATCACCTTCACTTCATCTGCATCCCTGACTGCGGCAAGGACGTCGAAAAACTTTCCATCCGCGACGCCATCGATGTATGTCTCCTCCCCATCTTTCGTGAATCGAACGGTGTACTCGATTTCCTCTAGAGCCTGGCGCCCACCGATTGTCGTCAGGCGACGGAATGGACGTAGCGCACCTTCCTCAATATCGTTGGCGCGAAGCCTGTCTTGATACAATTCCCATCCAAAAAAGTTCTCACCGTCGTCAAAGTAATCGATGGTCATCGTGGCCGGAATCGTCGCGTCGGAATCAGTGATGTAGTACTGCTTCCTGCCAGCGTCATGCGCGACGGTAAAGCCTGCTGGATACTCGAAAACCAAGTCACCCTGATCAAACGAGAGCTCGGCTCCCTGATCTTTGGCGTTGGAATTCGTGCCGGGCGACTGGATCAGTCGGAACACGGAGCACCCCGTCCCGAGAAGAACGAGAGCCGCGACGAAAGCGATGGGACGGAGATAGCGCATACGCCTACAGGATAGGCCTAAGGAAGCTGCGTACCAAGGCCTCCATTCCTTGTCAAGCCCCCTTGAAAACAGAAACCCGGGCCATGCCCGGGTTTCTCGTCCTACTCGTGCGGGTACACGATGATGTCCCCGGCGTATTCCGTGAATGGCGTATTGACTCTGATGTTGCCGGGGGTTAGTGCGCACTCGTTCGTCGTCACTCCACCAGAAGTGAGCGTCGAATTTGTAAGCGCGTTGTAGCAGCTGCTGGCTGCAGTTCCACCCGGAGCGTCGCACGTCCCGTTGCAGAAGCCCCAGTTGTCCTGCACCTGGACGCGGGGACGATAGACGCAGGCCTCGCGGCCGTCCGGCTGCACGCGCACGCAATTGTTGGTGCCGTCCCAGCAGCGGGCCGTGGGGTCGCTGGAGCAGATGTAGGCGTGGTTGTAGGCGAAGGGGGCGGTGCTGTCGCAGGCGTCCGAGGACGTGCCGAAGGTCGTGCCGTCGCAGCGGGACTGCAGCTCGCGTGCCTCGGTGCCGTCGGGACGTGTCGTGACACGGTACTCGTACCCGCGGCGGTTCTTGTAGCTGGAGTTGGGGTTGTTGCCCGAGGGATTGGTGCCGTCGCCCCAGTCCACGATGACGTTGCGGATGGGCATCTGATCGTTCTGGGCGTAGGCGAAGAAGCGGACCGAGACCTGCTTGAAGCCGTTGCCGCCCACGATGTCGCCCACCGACTGTCCGTTGACCGTGATGCGGTCCGTGGCGCCCTCGAAGCACTGGTTGCTGGTGTTGCAGCCTTCCACGGCGAGCACCACCGGCGGTTGGCCGACGATGTGCGACTCGTCGTAGACGAGCGACGCGGGATCGTAGTCCACCTCGGCCGGCAGCGGCACGCCCGGCGCGAAGACGCGGTAGTCGGCGTTGACGTTGCTGTTGACGTCGGTGCGGTGATAGAGGAAGAGGCTCTGCGTGGCGGCGAAGAGCTGCCGGAGCCGCTCGAGCACGTACTCGAGGTTCGGCAGGCCTGTGCCGGCGGCGTCCGCGCCGTAGCTGCGGCAGGTGACCCCATCGACGTCGCAGACGCGGCCGGTACCGGTGCCGCTATTCTGGCAGATGCCCGCGGTCGGCCGCTCCGGATCGGTCGGCACGCAGCGCAGGTGCGCGCAATCGCTTTCGAAGACACAGGCGCGCGAACCGATGCTGCTGTCGGCGTTGACGCAGGTGCCGACGATCTCGCGGTCGTGCGGGTCGCTGCGGCGGCGCACGCCGTCAATCGGCCAGCGGCTGTCACAGGCGCGCGGGCTGGTGGCCCAGGTGTCCACGCCGACCGGGCCCGGATCGACCGGCGTCGTGCAGAAGCCGGCGTTCAGGTCCACGTTGAACTCGCAGGTGCCCAGGCCCAACCCCGGGCAGGGATCGGTACCGCCTGAGGGGACGGTGCAGCGCTGCAGGCAGGCGCGCACGCGGCCGCTGCCTTGGTCGCACTGGGGCTGGGACGCTCCGGGCGCGGCCGAGCAGGCCACGTCGCCGTCCTCGCCCACGGGGCAGGTGATCCCGGTGCCGCCCGCGGTGATGGTGGCGTAGGGACGCGATTCGGCGTTGGAGACCTCCGTGGCACCGGCCGGGCAGGTGCCGCCCACGGTCGGCAGGTTATAGGCGCGTGTGCCGTCGACACGGCAGGTGAGATGCTCGACCGGGCTGTAGTCGACGTTGGCAGCGGTCTGCTCGTCGATATTGGCCGTCACGGCGCGGCCGTAGGGCTGCAGCGCGTCCGGCGTCTGGGCCCAGGTGTAGCGCAACTCCGGCGTCTCCGTCCTGATGCCGATGGGGTCGGTGATGGTGTAACCCGCGCCAGGGGGCGTTGTGCGGCCGTTGCCCAGCCGCCCGGTGTAGACCTTGTTGAGCACCGGCGAACCGACGGTCGCCACGGTCACCGCGGCCTCGCAACCGAGGAACGGCGTGCCCGGGGAGTTGGGGCCGTCCGGGATGGGCGTGTCGAGGGCCACGCAGTCGGCGTAGTGTCCGAGCGCGCTGTCCGGCTCGATGCCGGTCGCGGTGATGGTCACGTCATCATCCGGATAATCGAGCCCGGCGCTCTGCTTGAGCGTCTTCCCCTCAAGGAGCCAGACCTCGGCGTAGCTGGCCGGTGCCTGGATATAGGTCGGGATCTGCGCGGGCGTCACATAGCCGATGCCGTCTTCATCGCAGTGACTGGTGGTCGCCTGGTTGTACCGCTGCATCGGGAGACCCTGTTCGCGTGGCGGTTCGCAGGGCCGCTTGAGCGGGTCGGCCATGTGGCGCGAGTTGCGGGGCACGCAGATGTAGTGGTTGCCGGACTCGTATGTGGTGCGGCGGCCGGGGCAGTCCTCGACGCCGGCCGCATCGTGGGAGCTAGAAGGAACCCCGGCCATGACCACGAAGGCCTCGTCCGCCGGGCAGTCGCGCTCCGGGTTGCCCTGTTCGTCGTCGATGAGGATCTTGGGCTCAACACAGCCGCCCGACCCCGCCCTGCAGTAGGGCGTGCATTCGGGGATGACGTCCGAAAGGGTGTTCTCCGCGCAACCCATCACCACCGTGTAAGGATCGCCGCCTACCATGATGCTGTGGCTCGTGGTGTTGAACCGGGCGTAGGGTGCGATGCGCTTGTAGGCATCCGGCACGGCGCAATAGGCGGCGCCGGAGACGTTGAACCCGGCGTTGGGGTAATTGTTGTAGACGTCGACGTTGCCGGAGAGCCGGTCGACCGGCAGCCAGGTGATGCAGGCGCGGCCCGGCTGCTCGTAGCTGTGGTCCTGCAGCCCGTTGATGGAGAAACCGAGGTCGCGCTCCAGGCAGTAGCCCTCGATGCCCTGGACGGTGTTGACCCGGGAGATGGCGTTGCAGGTGCCGCCGGTGCCGCAGCTGGTGGCCGCGGACGGATCGCAATCCTGCTTGTCGCGCGGGCCGCCTTGGCAGAGGCCCGACGGAGGTGTCACTTCGCTCACCGCGCTGCGGTAGATGGTGCCTTGTCCGCCCGTGTACTCGATCTTCTCGTAGGTGCACTCGCAATCCTGGCCGCGCTCGCAGAGCGTGGCGCGGTTGAAGCTCGGCGAGACGGTCTTCGGCAGGGAGCGGAGGAAGTCCGGCGTCGAGGTGGCCTTCCACTCGCGCACCACGGAATTGGGGAACGGCGCGTTGCGCTCCGGATAGGTGCGGCAGCTCGGCGCCTCGGTGTTCTGCTCGATCCCGAACGGGGTGAGCGGCAGCGGCTCGTCGCGCAGGACGGTGGCGGTCTCGACCGGCGAGCCGTACGGCGACTGGGCGCAGAACCCGCTCCAGCAGCGGCCGGTGCCGCGCGCCGGGAAGTCCGCGTTGTCGCAGGCGTCGCCGTCGACGGCGGTCGCGTCGCATGCGCCGATGACCCGCGCCAGACGGAAGGTCGGCACCTGGTTGCAGAGCCCGACGCCGGCGCAGTCGGCGTCGCTCTCGCAGGCCCGCGTGGCGTCGTCCGTGCAGAAGCGGCCCACGGGGATCTGCCGCAGCGACTCGACGTCGTACATGTGCGGCACGGAGTAGCCGGAGTAATCGAGCGCGCCGTAGCCGGTCTCGCGCGACGCATAAGTCTCCGCGGTGAGGATGGTGGGTTCGCGGCTGACCCACCGGGTGCAGACGGAGGTGTCCCCCGACTTCTGGTACTCGGCGCAGCGGCCGATGGCGTCGCAGATCTCGATGAAGCGGTTGCGGCTGGGGTCCCAGACCGGCGTCGAGCTCTGGCAGGCGAGCCACTCGCCGCAGACACGGTCGCGGGTGACCTTCATGACCACGTTGGCGTCGTCCTGCGCCGGGGCGTAGAGCGCCTGGAAGTCCCCGAGGCTGACCTCCCGGCCGCGCCCGTCCAGGAAGCGGTCGGAGCACGTGCCGCCGCCGGCGAAGCGCGGTTCGCTGGGGCTGCCGTCCGCCGCCGGCAGCACGCAGGTGCCGGTCTCCCCCGCCTCGGCGTCCAAGCAATGTTCCGTGACGCTGCACGAGCCGCCCCAGCGGGCGCTGGTGCAGGTCGTGCCGCTGATGGTCGAACGGTAGAGGCACTGGCCGCAGCCGGCCGGCCCGCAGGTGACGGGCGCCGACGCGCCGCCGCGGACTTCCGCCGCCAGGTTGGAGACGTCGGCGCTCGAGCTCAGCACCGGGCTGCTGGTGTCGTTGAACAGCACGCAGCCGTCGAGCGGGTTGACCTGGTCGCGGCAGGTGGCCAGGTCGATCTTCTGGTTCTTGAGGTACGTGTAGGGGCGGCCGAGGGGCGCGGTGATGTCCTTGTCCGTGGGGTCGAGGAACTCCGTGCAGCTCGAGAACTGCGCGGGGCAGAGCCCGGCGAATCCGGCGTAGTCGACGTCGCCGTTGCGCCAGATGCCGTACGTCGCGCCGGAGATGACGTAGCTCCCGTCGCAGGGGATGTCCGTCCCCTTGCGGAACCAGCCGTCGTACTCGCGCGTCCCCACGCGCACCGTCTTGCGGTACTCGCAGGTACGGTCTTCCGGATCCTTGAAGTAGGCCTTGCCGGTGGTGATGCCGACCTCGGTCCATTCCTGGCAGCCCACGGCCTCGATGGTGCAGAGCGACTCGCCGTAGGTCTGCGGGTTGTTGAGCACCGGGACGTCGGCGTACGCCACGGCGGTGCCGGCCGGGTAGGGCTCGCGCCACGGCAGCGGGGCGCGGCAGGCCGTCTCTCCCGCGGCGACGCGGCAGATGAGCTCGCCACCGACCGTGCAGTCGCAGGTGGTCGCGCCCGCGCCCGGCGTGCAGGCGTCCGGCGCGCTGTCGGCGTCGGCGCCGTCGGGCATGGTGCAGGTGCGGCCCGCCGGGTTGCCGGCCAAGGTGCAGCCGGCCTCGCCTTGGTCGCACTCGTGCTCGCCGTCGTCGACGACGTAGACCGTGCGGTCGGCAGGCACGACCACGAGGTCCTGCGGCCGGCCGACGCACGTGCCGGGCGCGCCCAAGCGCACCGGGACGCCGGTGCCGTCGACGATGGTCACCCCGTCCACCTGGCAGGTGCCGGCCGCGGCCATGGCAAAGGAGACGGCCAGCGGGACGTCGTCGGCGACGTAGCGGCAGGAACGGCGGTTGACGCCGACCGTGCAGACCTCACGGCCGTCGACCGTGCAGGGCGTCGGCGCGGCGGCCGGAGCGGCCAGCACGCAGAGCGCGTTCCAGGACTCACGGCCCGGCGAGAGCGACTGCTGGGTCTGGACGAAGGCCGTGCAGCCCACCGCCTTCTCGCGGCACAGCGAGCTGAAGCCGGTCAGGTATTCCGTGCGCTCGGCCTTCTCGGCGCGGTACTCGGTGCAGCCGAGCTGGGCCTGCGGCAGGAAGGCGCCGGCGGCGTTCTGGTCGCAGACCGCGGGGATGGTCCAGCTGTCCTTGACGAGCGCGATGTTGGAGGCCACGCGGGTCAGCTCCACCCGGTCGATGAATGAGGTGTCCGTGAAGCCGGTGAAGACGAGCCGCTCGTCGGCAGCGGGCACCCAGTCCACCAGGACCGGCCCGAAGCTGTAGCGGTTCCAGGTGGCGCCGAGCGTCGCCCCGGCCGTGAAGGCCTGCTCCGGCCGCGCACCGGAGAAGCGCACGCCGACGGTGCCGCGGCCCTTTGCCCAGAACGTGAGGTAGTAGGTGTCGCCCTGGACGATGCGCGGATCCGCGACGACGCCGCGCGTGAGCTCGGTGCCGGCGTCGACGCGCAGCGAGTGGCCGCCGACGGCGGTCGACTCGGTGGAGACGGCCGTCGCGGCGTCCGGCTGCCAGCCGTCGCGGCTGCCGCCCTCGAAGTCCCAGGAGGCCAGGCGGCGGACGTTGGCGCCGGCGTTGCCGGTGTAGAGCCGGCAGCCGGCCTCCGGCGCGCCGCAGGAGCGCGACTCGGGCGCGTAGGCGTTGAAGGTGCAGCCGAGGTCCGAGACGCTCGTCGAATTCCAGGTGCCGCCGATGCCTTCGCAGACGTTGCAGCGGCCGTCGACGAAGCGTCCGCCGCCGGCGCTGCAGGACGCGGCGTCGGTCGCGGCCGGATCCGTCGGCAGCTCCGTCATGCGCAGCGGCCGGCACTCCTCGGTGATGACGATGGTCCGCGAGTAGAGCCGGTAGGAGACGTTACCGGCGATGTCGAAGAACTCGCGGCAGTCGGGATTGGTGCCTGCGAGGTAGATCTCGCGCGTGCAGCTGGCGAGGTCCGTGCCGCGGATGACCTCGGGCGGACGTGCGCCGCCCGGCCCCACGGCCGCGCCGGCCTTGAGCCGCCATTCCTTGAGCTGGAAGCCGGTCGTATCCGAACCCTCCCAGGTGTAGTAGACGGGCACGGTCTCCCCCACCGCGGGCTTCTCGCAGGTCCGCAGCTGGGCGTAGTACTCACGGGCCTCGCCGCCGGCCGCGGCCAGGTCGAGGTTGGTGAACTCCGTGCAGCCCGCCGAGGCCACCGAGCAGGTGTCCCCGCGCTGCGGGATGAGGTGCACCGGATAGCGGGCGAAGGACAGCGTGCTAGCTTCTTCCTTATAGGTGGCGTAGCCCGCGCAGACCGCCGGGCAGCGGTTCTCGTCGGCGACGATGCCGGGAACGGGCGTGCCGCCGGTCGAGGGCGTGTAGGCGTCGCAGCCGACCTCGTCCTGGCGGCAGATGCCGGCGTAGTCCTCGCAGCCCGGCGGGTCGGTGTCGCCGCCGGTGCATCCCAGCCAGGCCGGCGGCAGCGTGAGGTAGTCGCGGCTCGTGGTGGCGTAGGCGGTCGCGCGGAAGCCGCTCTCGAAGCGGCCGTACTCGAGCTGCACGGCGTCCACCTGGGCGCCGCTCGAGGAGGTCAGGGAGACCTCGACGAAGGCCGCCGCGGCCGGCGCGGTGAAGCTGCAGGCGGCGCGGGAGAAGACCACGTCCGAATCCGGCGTCGCGGCGAGCGCCATGCCGGCGCAGGAGGTGTCTGAGGCCGGCACGCTGAGCGCCGTCCCGGCGGCATCGGTCACGCGCAGCTGGGCGAAGGCCCCGCCGACCGCGGCGCCGGAGGCCCAGCGTGCGTGGTAGGAAAAGGCGTACGTCTCACCCGGGTCGATGCCGATGACCTGGAGGAACGGTCCCGCGCCCGGCACGACCGCGGCCGAACCGTCCTGGGCGTCGAAGAGGTCGGTGACGTAGGCGGCGGGCGCGCCGACCCAGGCGTCCGGGCGCGTGGCCGTCTGCTCGCGGGACTCGAAACTCGGGTTGCGCACGAGGTTCGCCTCGAGCCCCTCGCGCCGGATGAGCTCGGTGCAGCCCGCGGCCTGCGCGTCGCAGGTACCCGCGTCGCGGTCGAGGAAGAGGCGGCCTTGATCGGCGCGCCAGTCGCCGGTGTCGCCCGCGGGATCCTGCGCGGTGGCGTACCAACGGCAGCCGGCGTTCTCCACGGAGCAGATCCCCCGGTCGACGGTCGTGGTCAGCACCGAGAGGCTCCTGCCGCCCTGGCCCGCGTAGGTCTGGCAGCCGGCGTACTGCGCCGGGCAGCTGTCCCCCTCGATGCGCCAGACGTTGCGCTCGCGGGTGCAGTAGCCGTAGCCCGTGCCGCAGGTGCCGTCCGGGTTCTCGGCGATGCAGGTGGGCGCGTCCACGCAGACCTCGGAGCGGATGTCCGAATCGGCGGTGAGCAGCGTCGGTCCGTAGACCCGCGCCCGGCACTGGGTGACGGGGTACTTGATGATCCAGTCCGGGTCGATGAGCTTGCAGAACTCCCCGTTGGGCCCGTCGCAGTCGTTGAAGGCGGAGACGACGTCGCCGAGCGTCGTGTCGGGATCGGCCTTCTCCGCGGCCAGCTCGAATCCGATGGGGATGATGCGCGCCTTGCGGAGCTTGATGAGGTTGGAGTAGCAGTAGGCGTTGGTGAAGCAATAGGGATCGGCGTTGCGCGAGGCGCCCTCGCCGGTCGGCGGCACGAGCGGCCAGTCGGCATGGAGGTACCCTTGTTGGATGGCCTGGCGGACGGTCAGCGGCTCGCCCTGGAGCGCGACACGCACCCCGGCGGCGAAACTCGGATCCATGACGCAGTTGTTGGGGCCGCGCAGCGTGTCCGGGCAGACGGTGAATTCGGCGACGGCGTCGTAGGAGGCGACCTCGGAGACGCGCGGCGCCAGCAGCCCGGCGAAGGCGGCACGGGCCGCGGCGCGGCCGCCGCGCACCACGCTCTCGGCGTCCGAGAGGTCCGGCGGACAGTTGAGCCCGGAGAGCGCCTCGCGGGAGTCGGGCACCGCGTCGCGGAAGGCGCAGGCCAGGTCGTAGCCGGTGGTCTCGAAGAGGCCGCCCTCGAAGGCGCTCTGCAGCAGGGTCGACGCCAGGGTGTTGACGAAGGTGCCGAGCGCCACGGTCAGCACCTGGATGACGCCCTTCGAAAGCACCGGACCGATGACGGAGGCCGTGGACTGCTGCTGCTGGCCGCTCTGGCGCGCGGTCTGCTCGAGCGCGGTCTCGCGGATCACGGCGGCCGGCGTCTTCTGGCGGCCGGTGACGATGTCGGTGACCGCCTTGAAGCCGTCGCCCTCCTCCCGCTCCAGCTTGCTGATGAGCTCCTGCGCGCTGACCTTCTCCTTGACCTTGAGCGGCGCCTGGAAGAGCGCCGACAGGCCGGTCTGTCCGGGACCCACGGAGACCTGGATGTTGCGCAGGATGGCGCCGGTCTCGAAGCTCGTCGTGAACTGGTCCCACGACTGGGCGATGTCGCTCCACTCGCACTTCGGCTCCGGCGACTGGTACTGGGAAGCGATGCCCAGCTGGACGGCCAGGTTGATGCGCGGGGCGTCCGGTCCGGACGGTTCGCACAGGTTGAACCCCAGGAAGCCGATCTCCGAGAACGTGCCGATGGCCTCGCCGGCCGCGCCGAGCGCGACGTCCGAGAGGTAGGCGCCGAAGTCCTTATATTGGAAAAGCGTGCCCTGGCCCTTGCCGCCGGAGGCGATGTAGACGGCGGCGTCGTAGGCGATCTTCTGCGCGAAGTAGTTGATGGCGTTGATGAAGGCCATGGTCACGCCGCCGAGGAGCACCTTGTCCAGGAAGTCCTCGACGTTGTTGATGGTGGTGTTGGCGCCGGTCACCGGATCGGTGACGACCATCTGGGCGCGCGCCGTGCGCGGGACGAAGAGCCCCGCCGACCCCAAGAAGAGGGTCAGCGAGAGCAGGAACGCCGCGGATGTTTTTCGCGCGCGTGGCGACATGGGGAACCTCTAGCGGGGCGTCGATGAGACGGCCTCGAGCGGATTGTTCTTCTCCAACGTCTGTCGGAAGAGCTGCATGAGCTGCTCGTCGGTGAAGTTCGAGAGGATGTCGTCGCCGACCCCGGCGCCGCGCAGCAGGACGCGCAGCTGCTCGGGCTCCATGTTCTCGATGAGGTCGGGGGTCAGCCCGACGAAATCCGAGCCCGGCAGGGTGAGGGCGGTCGGCTGGCTGCCCGGCGTCGCCAGGAGGTCCGCGGGCTGCGAGCCGCGCGGCCCCACGGCGCTCGCGCCCGGTCCGCACTGCTGGCCTTGCGGGCAGTTGGGGTCCCCGCCCGCGGCGACCTCGGTGCCGTCGGCCACGCCGTCGGAGTCGGTATCGGCGATATAGGGGCTCGTGAGGTAGATGGTGAGCTCGTCGTAGTCGGACAGCCCGTCCTCATCCGTGTCGCGCTGCTTTTGGGCGGCGAGCTGCTCGGCGCGCAGCTGGTCCGCGGTCTTGTAGAGGCCGGTCGGCGCGCCGAAGGGCGCGCGGATGGTGCGGACGATCTGGGCCGCACCAAGCACGAACATCGCCGCGGTGACGACGAGCAGTCCGACGAGGACGGTGCGGTGCTCTTGCGCCCAAGGCGCCTGACCCTCTTGCATACGAAGACCGTTCGCGCGCGACGAACGCGCCTTCATTATAGTCGTTTGTCGAGCGCCGCCGCAAGCCGCATCCAGGCCGCCGCATCCAGGCGTTCCGCACGGACGTCCGCCGGCACGCCCGCGCCGCCGAGCGCCCGCTGCACCGCGGCCTTCTCGGCCACGCCCGCCGCCGCCAGGTTGGCGGCCAACGTGCGGCGCGGCGCGGTGAAACCTGCCTTGGCCAGGGCCAGGAGCGCGGCGCGGCCGGCGAGCGGCGCGGCGGCGGCGTGGACCACCGCGGAGCGCACCTTGGGCGGCGGCAGGAAGGCCGCGGGCGGGACGTCGCAGACCTTGCGCGGCGCGCCATAGGTGGCGACAAGCAGGGAGAGCAGGTTCTTCCGCGGCCTCCCGAGGATCCGCTCGGCCACCTCACGCTGCACCATGACGGTCAGGGCGCGCGGCAACCGCTCCGCCGGGACGTCCGGACCCACCAGCGCCCAGAGCAGCGGCGTCGTGATCTGGTACGGCAGGTTGGCGACGACGGAATACCCGGCAGGCAGGCGGAGGGGCAGGATCTCCAGCGCATCGCCCTCGACCAGCGTGAACCGTGCCTCACCGGAAAACCGCTCGCGCAGCAGCGCGGCCATGCGCGGGTCGAGCTCGATCGCGGTCACCTGCGCACCGGCGGCGAGCAGGCGCTCGGTCAGCACGCCCGTCCCGGGCCCGATCTCCAGCACCGCATCGCCGGGCGCGAGCGCGGCGGCGGCCAGGATGCGGTCGAGCACGCCCTGGTCCACGAGCAGGTGCTGACCGCGCAGCTTGGAGAGCGCGAGCCCTTGGCGCGCCAGGAGCGCGCGGACTTCAGCCCTCAGGTCGCGGCTCATAGAAGGCGTAGAGCAGGGTGAAGCCGGCCGCCAACAGGAACATCAGCTCCCAGCCGGGCGGGAAGAGCGAGGCGATGATGAGGCACAGCGCCGCCGCGGTGAGCTTGCCGAGGACCACGGCGTGCTCGAGGAAGATGGCCGACTTGGTGACGGAATAGCTCCGGGCCTGGTCGTACGTCATGGTGATGAGCGGGATGCCGACGGCCGTGCGGGCGCTGCGGTAGAGCGTGTCGGCGAGGAAGACGCCGCCCAATCCGCGCGTCACCAGGCGCATCAGCCAGGAGAGCATCGTGTAGAGCGCCCCGAGCCGCAACACCCGGACCCGCTCCCCCGAGTCGGAGAGCCGCCCCACGGCCACGGCCACGAGCATGGTCATGAGCGTCGCCAGGGAGACGATGATCCCCAGGTCGAAGAACTCCTTGACCACCAGGTACATGAAGAGCGGCCAGACGATCATGACGACGAATTCCTCGCCGAAACCCATGTAGGCCACCAGCCGTCGGCGGTTCTCCGGCTTGAAGAGGCGCTTCCAGGCGTCCTCGTAGCTGAAGACGCGCGGCGTGAAGACCTCCGGCGTCATCAGCAACGGGATGTTGGAGACGAGGATGAGCAGCGACACCAGCACGAAAAGCGTCGGGAAGCCGAAGGTCACGAGCACCAGCCCGCCGACCGCCGGTCCGGCGACCGCGGCCACCGAGGCCAGCAGCACCAGCACCGAGATCTCGCGGCCCGTCTGCCCGGCGACGCCGAAACGCGCGAAATCGGCATGGAACCCCGGCCAGTAGAACATCTTCTGGATCGCGTAGGCCACGATGGCCACGCCGATGAAGACGGGCGAGTACGGGATGGCGAACAGCGACAGGTAGTAGATGATCAGGAAGGGCGTCGAGTAGATGATGCCGTGCTCATAGCCGCGCGAGCGGACGACCTTGCCGCCGATCGGCAGGATGGCGAAATAGACGAGGTAGATCCCCAGGTAGAACAGCAGGATGTGCTGCAGGGAAAAGCCCACCGTCCAGAGGTAGATGGGCTCGAAGATGAGCACGGCCGAGGCCGCGAACTGCAGGATGATGGTCGAGAGGTAGAGCTCCCGGACCTGCTGGGTGCGGTCGCCGCCGAAGAGGGCGGTGAAGGCGATGCGGAGGCGGTCGAACATAGGTCAGGGACGGACGGGTCCGGGGCGGAGGACGACCACGCGCTCCCCATCCAGACGGACGACGGTCGAGGGGCGACGACGCGGCAGCGCACCGGCGTCGAGGAAGAGGTCCGGCATGGGGCGCCCCGCGAACTGGGAGAGGAAGGCGCGGCGGCTGAAACAGGCGGGCCGGCCGCTGCGGTTGGCGGAGGTGGCCACGAGCGGGGCGCCGACCTGCGCGGCCACGGCGCGGACCGTCGCGGACGCCGGCACGCGCACACCGACCCTGCCGTCCGGCGCGAGCCCTGCGCGACGCACCCGGGCGTCGCGCACCGGCAGGACGACGGTCAGCGCTCCCGGCCAGTGCCGACGCACGGACCGCGCCGCCGCGGCGTCGAGGCGGAAGAAGCGGCGCACCTGCGCCTCGGACGATGCCATGAGGGCGAGAGGCCTGGGGCCGCGACCCTTGAGCCGACGGATGCGGGAGACGGCACGCCGGCGGCGGGCATCGGCCGCGAGCGCGTACGAGCTCTCGGTCGGCACCACGACGACGCCGCCGCGGCGCAACACGTCCGCCGCGCGCCGCAGGCCAGGCACGCTCAGCGCGACGACATCCATGTGACCGTCTTGGCGATGCCTCGCTGCAGGGAGATCCGGGGCTTCCATTTCAGGACGCGCGCCGCCCGGCGCACGTCCAGCACGCTGCGACGCTCCTCGCCCGGACGCGCCGGGGCATGCACGGGCCGCGCGGCGCTGCCGGTCACCGCACGCATCTCGGCGAGCAGCTCGTTGACCGACGTCTCGACCCCCGTGCCCACGTTGAAGGTGCCGGAGGCGCCTTTGGTGAGCGCCGCCAAGAGCGCCCGCACCACATCGTCCACATAGACGAAGTCACGGGTCTGCTTGCCGTCGCCGTAGACCATCGGCCGTCGCCCGGCCAGGAGCGCCTGGGTCCAGATGGCCACGACGCCGGCTTCGGACGTGGGGCTCTGGCGGGGCCCGTAGACGTTGGCGAGCCGGAGCGAGACGTAGGGCAGCAGCCCGGTCAGCCGGTAGGCGCCGAGGTAGAGTTCCGACGCGAGCTTTGAGACCCCGTAGGGCGAGAGCGGGCG
The DNA here is from genome assembly GCA_964648865.1 of uncultured Gammaproteobacteria bacterium. Lineage (GTDB taxonomy): Bacteria > Patescibacteriota > Patescibacteriia > 2-12-FULL-57-11 > 2-12-FULL-57-11 > SCUL01. Next base: position 117,469 of record CAZYLV010000001.1, read on the forward strand.
CGCCGGATACGTCTCCGGAGTCGGCAAGACGTCCGCGCCGCCGTAGATGGCACCGCCGGTCGACGTGAAGACGAACCGCTTGACCCCGCCGGCGGCGAGCGCGCCCTTCACGAGCCGCAGCAGGCCGCAGACGTTGGTGCGCGCGTCGAAGACGGGATCGGTGACGGAGAGGCGCACGTCCTTCTGCGCGGCCAGATGGTAGATGGCCTCGGGCTTGAGCCGCCTGATCAGGCGCTCGGCTCCCTCCGCAGCGACGTCGCCGCGCACGAAACGCGCCTTGGCGTTGAGGTTTCCCCGGCTGCCCGTGGAGAGGTCGTCGAGCACGGTCACGCGGTGGCCGCGCGAGACGAGCGCGTCCGTGAGATGCGAACCGATGAAGCCCGCGCCGCCGGTGACGAGGATGCGCATAGCGACCTTATTCTACCACCTCTTTCCCCTTGCGTTTGGGGCGTCCTTCCTTGACCCAACGCAGGTAGGCCTCGACGAAGCCGTCGAGGTCGCCGTCGAGCACGCCCTGGGTGTCGGAGGTCTCATGCGCGGTGCGGTGGTCCTTGACCATCTGGTAGGGCTGCAGCACGTAGGAGCGGATCTGGTTGCCCCACTCGGCGCTGGTGTAGGCGCCGCGCAGTTCCTCGCGCTCCTTGGCGCGCTCGGCCTCGGCGATGGCCGCGAGCTTGGCGCGCAGGATCTTCATGGCGGTCTCGCGGTTCTGCAGCTGGCTGCGTTCGTTCTGGCAGGACACGACGATGCCCGTGGGCAAGTGGGTGATGCGCACCGCGCTGTAGGTGGTCTGCACGCTCTGGCCGCCATGGCCCGAGGAGAGGAAGGTGTCGATGCGCAGGTCCTTGGGGTCGATGGCGACTTCCTCCACCTCGCCGAGTTCGGGCAGCACCTCTATGAGCGCGAAGCTGGTGTGCCGCATCTTCTCGGCGTCGAAGGGCGAGATCCGCACCAGCCGGTGCACGCCGTGCTCGCTCCTGAGCGTCCCATAGGCATAGGCGCCTTCCACCGAGACGGTAGCGCTCTTGATGCCCGCCTCGGCGCCGCGGTGCTCGTCGATGACGCGCGTCCGGAAACCCTTCTTCTCGCAGTACCGCAGCACCATGCGCAGCAGCATGGCCGTCCAGTCCATGGCCTCGGTGCCGCCGGTGCCGGCGTGGAAGGCCAAGATGGCGTCGGTGCGGTCGTGGACGCCGGAGAAGAGCACGGTGAACTCGAGCTTCCCGTATGTCCGCTCCGCGTCCGCGAGCGCGGCTTCGATGTCGACGCGCAGCGACTCGTCGCCCTCCGCCGCGAAGCTCCGCAGGTCGGCGACGTCCGCGCGGAGCTTCTCCCAGGCCTCGATCTCCTTGCGCGACGCCGCGGCCTTGGCGGAGACGGCTTGCGCCCGGTCGGCATCCTGCCAAAAACCGGGCGCGGACATCTCCTGCTCGAGCGCAGCTACCTCGTTTTTGCGGGTATCCAGGTCAAAGTAACCTCCATGCGGAGGCGATGCGCCCGTCAAGGACAGTTGCCCGTTCGACCAGGTCCTTCATGCGATTACAGGTTGACCTTCTTGGCCCAGTCGCCCACCAGCGGCAAGTCCGTCTTCTTCCCGCCCAGGGCGTTGATGATGCCCATGATCGACAGGATGAGCACCGCGATGGACCCGAAGAAGCTGATGATCCACCCGAGGATCGGGAAGATGCCGATGACCATGAGGGCGATCGCGGCGATGAACAGGACGAAGCCCTGCTTGGCGTGGTACTGCACGTACGGGCTGTCCTTCTTGCCCAGGAGACCGACCAGGCAGAGCACGGAGACGTAGCTGATCGCCGCGATCAGCTTGTTCTCTTCGACATCCTTGTCCATGCCCCCCTGCGGCGCCGTCTTCTGCATCTCGTCCATAAGGATCTGCGGGAATAATGATGATATCGGCCCCAGCATAGCATCCCGCGGCCCGGTGGACAACCGGTTTTGACGCCGCCTCGAGGCAGGAGTAGTCTCCCAGCCGACGCCTGGAAGCGGGCGTCTGGAGGTGCAGCATGCCGGACTTCGGTTCGCTCTGGCCCAACCGTCGACGGTCACGGCCGCCGACCGCCGACGACCTCGTCGCCGACGCCATCCATCGCAATCCGCCGACCGAGCGCGACGCCGAGGACACGGACTACGCCGCCCTCTTCCGTCGGCTTGCGGACCAGGCGGTCCGCGCCTATCGCGGCGGCACGTCGGTCGAGGTCGCGCTCGACGACGCGGAACGCGCGCTCGTCACGGCGGAGCTCATGCCGATCATCGCCGGCTTGCGTCGCTACCTGCAGCACGCGCTCGGCCTCTCCAGCGAGCCGCACATCGAGTGCGACCTGCGCGGCAGCCGGCTCGGCCGACCCATCCGCTTGCGCGTCACCCGGTGACGCGCCGTCCCGGACCCCGCGCGGTCCTTTTTTCGTATCAGAAAGCCCCGTCGGATGACGGGGCTTTCCTCTGCCGCTCAGTAATCCATCCCCATGCCGCCGCCCATGCCTCCCATCCCATGGCCGCCGGCCTCTTCCTTCTTCTCCGGCTTGTCCACGACCACGGCTTCCGTGGTCAGCAGCATGGCCGCGATGGAGGCGGCGTTCTGGAGCGCGGTGCGCGTGACCTTGGCCGGGTCGATGACGCCCGCGGCCACCAGGTCGCCGTACGCGCCGGTCGCGGCGTTGTAGCCTTCGCCGCCGGTCATCCGCTTGACCTTCTCTGCGACGACCGCGCCGTCCACGCCGGCGTTCTCGGCGATCTGGCGGACGGGTTCCTCGAGCGCACGGCGCAGGATCTCCACGCCGATCAGCTCATCGCCTTCCGCCTTGACCGCGTCGAGCGCGGGCAGGGCGCGCAGCAACGCCACGCCGCCGCCCGGGACGATGCCTTCCTCGACCGCGGCCTTGGTGGCCGCGACGGCATCCTCGATGCGGTGTTTGACTTCCTTCATCTCGGTCTCCGTGGCGGCGCCCACCTTGATGACGCCGACCCCGCCGGAGAGCTTGGCCAGCCGCTCCTGGAGCTTCTCCTTGTCGAACTCGCTCTCGGTGGCCTCGAGCGCCTTCTTGATCTGTGCCACGCGGTCGGCGATGGCCTGCGCGTTTCCGGCGCCGCCGACGATGGTCGTGTCGTCCTTGGTGGCGGTGACCTTCTCGGCATGGCCGAGGTCGGTGAGCTCGGCCTTATCGAGCTTGAGCCCGATGTCCTCGGAGATCACGCGGCCGCCGGTCAACACCGCGATGTCCTGGAGCATCTCCTTGCGGCGGTCGCCGAAACCCGGGGCCTTGACGGCCAAGGAGAGGAACCGGCCCTGCAGCTTGTTGACGATGAGCGTGGTCAGGGCCTCGCCCTCGATGTCGTCGGCGATGATGACGATCTCCTTCTTGCCGCTCTGGGCGACCTTCTCGAGGACCGGGAGGAGATCCTGGACCGAGGAGATCTTGCGGTCGGTGATGAGGATGGGCACGTCCTTGTACTCGGCCTCCATGCGCTCGGCGTTGGTGATCATGTACGCCGCGGAGTAGCCCTTGTCGAAGCGCATGCCCTGCACGACCTCGGTGGTGATGCCGAAGGTCTGCCCTTCCTCGACGGTGATGACGCCGTTCTCGCCGACCTTCTTCATGGCCTCGGCGATGGTCGTGCCGATGCCCTGGTCGTTGGCGGAGATGCTGGCGACCTGGGCGATGGCCTCGCCGGAGACCGGCTTGGCGATCTTCTTGAGCTCGGCGACGATCGCCTCGACGCCCTTCTCGACGCCGCGGCGGATGGCCACCGGGTTGGCGCCGGACGCCAGGTTCTTGAGCCCGGCGGAGAAGATGGCTTGGGCGAGCACCGTGGCCGTCGTCGTGCCGTCGCCGGCCACGTCATTGGTCTTGGAGGCCACTTCCTTCACGAGTTCCGCGCCGACGTTCTCGAACTTGTCCTCGAGCTCGATCTCCTTGGCCACGGTCACGCCGTCCTTGGTGATGGTCGGCGAACCATAGCCCTTGTCGAGGGCCACGTTGCGTCCCTTGGGGCCGAGAGTCACCTTCACGGCGTCGGCCAGGATGTCGACGCCGCGCTTGATGGAGGCGCGCGCCTTGTCGTTGAAGAGGATCTGCTTCGCCATAGGATCAGGAAATCACGGCCAGGATGTCGGACTCCGAGAGGATCAGGTACTCGACGTCGCCGACCTTCACTTCGTCCGGGGAGTACTTCTTGAAGACGACCTTGTCGCCGACCTTGAGCGCCATGGGCACGAGCTGCCCGTCGTCGTAACGGCCGGGGCCGACGGCGACGACTTCGCCCTTCTCCGGCTTCTCCTTGTCCACGGTGTCCGGCAGGATGATGCCCGAGACCGTCGCTTCGGACTCTTCGATCGGCTTCACGAGGACCCGATCGGCAAGAGGCTTCAGGTTCATAGACACGGAACACGTTAAGAATTCCCGATTAGCACTCGAAAACGTGGAGTGCCAATTCGCGCGGTATCTTAGGAAAAGGCCGGGAAGCCGTCAAGACGTGCGGACAAAAAAAGCCGCTGATGCGGCTGCCGGCTGGCTGGCCGCGGTTCAGGGCCAGGTCAGGGTGGCGATGTCGGAATCCTCCAGGAACGCGTGGAGCGCCAGCATGTCCCGCGCGACGGCCGCGGCGGCCTTCGGCGCCATGCCTTGGCTCCTGCGGCCGAGCTGGTCCACCGCGTCCCGGGTACGCACCAGGAACGAGAAGCCCTTCCGCTCGCAGGGGCTCAGGTACTCGCTCAGGCGCGGGAACAGCAGGCAGACGTCGCCGATCGCGAGGCCGCACCGCACGCGATGCAGCCCCTCGCCCTCGCCGTCCATCTGCGCGAGATGGGCGTGGACCAGGTCGCGTTCCACGAGGATGTGGTAGGGACGCGATCCGCCCCCGCCGCTGCAGCCACGCCAGGAGTCGACGCCCATCGCAGGCATTCGCCCGTCGATGACGGGCAGCGGGCTTCCCTCGCGGAACTGCTGGGCGCACCACAGCTCGAACTGCCGCGCCGTGTTCGGCCATGGTTCCTCGCGGGACCAGGTCGGCGACCAAGTCGTCTTCTCGCCGGGCGCGAAGCGGTCCGGAAGATCGTAGCCCGTCAGCCCGACGAACGCGGTCAGGCTGCCATCGCGGCGCTGCCGGCAGTACCGGAACTCGCCCCAGTCGAAGAGCGTGTCGTCCGGGCTGTCGATCCACTCCCGACAGGGGTCAGGCACGAGCCGCTCGAGGATCGGCCACACCCGGGGCCGCGCCGCGGAAGGCGCTGATTCGGTCGTCACGTCCATTGTCAAACCTCCAGCACCGTCTTACGGGACCTCCCGGTCGCGGTCAAGGACGCGGGAAAGGAGAAAGGCGCCGAGCAGCACGCCCGGCATCGTGGTCCAGAGATAGTGGTCCAGGAGCAGGAGCGGCACGGAGGCCGCGGCGAGGGCGAGCGCCACGGGCGGGAGGCGTACGGGCCGCGGCACGAGGGCGAGCAGGAACGCCAGGCCGAGAAGAAGCCCCACGACACCGAGCTCCGTGAGGAGCACGGCCGGCACGGCGTGCGGCGGCTCGAGCAGCGAGGCGCGCTGCGCGATGAGCGCCGGCACGGTGTTGCCGACCCCGACCCCGACGAGCGGGGTGTCGCGCACCAGGAAGCGCGCCTGCTGGAGCGCCAACGCGCGCTCGTCGATGGAGCGGACCTCGAGCCGACCGACGCCGGTCAACCGCGCGCCGAGGTAGGGCGCGGTGAGCACGGCAAAGACGGCGACGACCACGCCGACCGTGGCGAGCCGCGCAAGGAGTCGCGCCCGCTGCGCCGAGACGAGGAGCAGGACGGCCGCCCCGGCCGCGGCGGCGAGCCACGCGCTGCGCGAGAAGCTCGCCATGAGCCCCGCGGCGAGAAGCGGCACCAGCCCGGTGATGATGAGCCCAGCTCTCCCCTGCCGCCGGTCGCCGAACGAGAGCACCAGCGCCCCGGCAAGCATGCCGCCCAGGACGTTGGGATGCGGGAGGGTACCGTACGCGCGCAGCAGCCTACCGGCCACGCTCTCGATGACGGAAGAGGGGCCAGCCGCGGCCTGCGCGGCCACGCCAAGCGCCGTCGAGGCACCGACCTCGTGCGCGTAGAGCTGCCAGAGGCCGAGCGCCGCCTGGAGCGCGGCAGCGAGCAGGAAGGCATCGCGGACGCGCGTCCGCTCGGGCGTGCGCACGATGAGCAGGAAGAGCAGCGCCGCGGCGAGGATGCGGACCCCGGCCTGGAGCGCCACGTCCGGAACGGGCGCCCAGAGCGCCGAAGCGAACATCCAGCACAGGAAGGCCAGAAGGAGCGCCGCCGCGCGCGCCGGCAGCGCCAGCGGCCGCGCACCCGCCAGGAGCGCCAGGGCGACGGCAAGGAACGTGAGGACCTCGAGCGCGAACAGCGATCGGGTCAGCGCCTCGACCTCCCCCACGGAAAAGATGAGCCGCGCGCCCCACGGCAGCAGGAAGACGATGAGGGGCGCGCTCCAGGCGTCTGCCGCGCGGATGAGCGTCCGCAGGGTCATAGGCCGAGCGGCGTGGCGTCGAGGACGACGAGGGTCCGCTCGCCGGGAGGCACCGCGTGCGGGACGAGCCGCAGCACGAACTTCCCGGAGAAAGCCTCGGGGAAACGGCGGACGAGCAGGTGGCGGATCGCGGGCGGCGTCAGGCGCCGCGGCACGAGCCCCCCGCCCATGAAATTGCGCTGCTCCCCGGAGACATGCAGGCCGACGTCGCCGATCAGGCGGAGCAGGTCCGCGCGGCGCAGGAAACGCACGTGGCCGTACTCCCAGGGCAAGGCGCCGTACCTGCGGTGCGACCAGTGGACGATGCCGCGCCCGGCGAGCATCTCCAGGCGGTTGCGGAGGTCGAAGTGGTTGGGATACGCGAGCAGCAGGCAACCTTGCGTGCGAAGGGCGCGCCGCGCCTCGCGGAGCACGGCGGCATGGTCCACGGTGTGCTCGAGGACGTCGAGGAGCAAGACGACGTCGAAGGACGCCGCGTCGACCGGCCACGGCCGCTCGGCGTCGCCGGCGACGGCCTCGATGCCGGCGGCACGGGCGGCGGCGAGCGCCGTGGGGTTGGCGTCCAATCCGACGACGGCATGGCCGCCGGCCAGGAAGACGCGGCTCAGCCGACCGTCACCGCAGCCGACGTCGAGGATGCGCAGGCGCTCGCCCGGCGGGAAGAGGGCGGCGACTTTGACCGCGCCGGAATCGTGGCCGTAGGTGCGCGTCCGCTCATGCAAGCGGGCGCTCGGGGACGTCCAATCCATAGCGTCGCAAGCGATGGTACCACGCCTGGGCCATCTCCTCGCGGTTGTCGCGCTCGTGGAACTTGAGCACGTCGTCGGAGATGACCACGTCCGTGCCGCCGCGACGGCTGCGGCTCCCGGTGTTGGCGGAGAAGCGGCGCATCTGGAGTGCGCGCAACCGGTCCTCGAGGGCATCGCCCAGCCGGCCGGCCAGCAGGCGCTCGAGGGCGTCCCGCACGGGACGCGTCAGCGGCCACGGGCGGAGATCCTCCGTGGACCGGCGCAACGCGGCGTTGGGCAACGGCGCGAGCAACGCGGCGTTGGCCTCCCAGAACCGGCCGAAGATGCCGTCGCGCCCGAAGAGCACGTGCGCGTTGGCGCACCAGAACCGCAGCAGCGGGTCGTCCGGCTTCTTGGTGAGGGGCATGAGGTCGAGCGCGCGGTCGCTGACGGTGAAGGACAGGCACAGGCGATCGGCGACGAAGCGGCCGTGCCGGCGCACGCCGAAGAGCTGGGTCAGCGCGACGGTCAGGAAGCGCACCGTGAACATGCGGCCGCCGCGGGAGATGAGCAGCAGATCGATGTCCGAGTCGCGGCGGCTGGCGCCGATGGGGAGCGTGTTGACCGCCGCCGCGCCCAGCAGGAAGGGCACGCATTGCAGCAGCCGCGTCCCGCGCCGCAGGCGGCGCCACTTGCGCAGGGCATCGGCCTCGCGCAGCAGGCGCTCGGCGGGCGGCGCGGCGTCGGGCAGGTACCAGTAACCGTCCTGCGCCCGGAGCCGTCCGGCGGCGACGAGCGTGGGAAGAGCCGCCTCGACGTCGGCGAGGGAGGGCGGCGCATCGGCGGAATCCCAAAACAGGTTCCGCCAGGCCTCGAGGGCCGTCAGCGGAACCTGGAACAACGAAAAGTAGGAGAGGGTGGCGAGCGTGGCGCGCTCGACCGGCGTCATATCAGGCGGCCGGACCGACAGGCGCCTGGGCGGATGGCGGGGACGGCGGCGTCGGCAGGGAGGGCGTCTTCGGCTCCTTCTGGAAGAACAGCCACTGCTGGCCGACCGTCAGCAGGTTCATGGTCAGCCAGTAGAGCGCGAGTCCACCCGGGAACTGCAGGCCGATGATGAAGGTCAGGATCGGCATCAGGAAGGTCATCTGCCGGTTCATGGCGGCCAACGTGTCCTCGTCCTTGGAGCCGGGAAGCTTGGCGGCGGGCTTGGGCTGCGGCGAGAGCATCAGCGTCTGCCAGAGCTGGGTGAGGCCCGCGAGCAGGGCCAGCGGCCAGGAGCGCGCGGCCAGGTCGATGACGCCGAGGAACGTGGCGTCGATGCTGCCCGGATTGGCGACGAAGGGGTAGAGCATGTCGAAACCGCCGTTGGTCAACCCGGTCTGCAACGCCCGATAGAGCGCGATGAGGAACGGCAGCTGGATCAGCAACGGCAGGCACGAAGAGAAGGGACTGACCTTCTCCGAGGCGTAGAGCTCCATCGTGGCGCGGGCCTGCTTCTCCTTGTCGTCCTTGTACTGTTCCTGGATGGCCTTGAGCTTGGGCTGGAGCGCGGTGAGCGCACGCTGGCTCTTGAGCGACTGCAGCGAGAACGGGAAGAGGACGATCTTGAGGATGACCGTGATCAGGATGATGGCGATGCCGATGTCCTGCCCGGGGACGACGTCGTAGAGCCAGACGAGCAGGTTGAAGATCGGCTGGTAGAAGACGGCGTTGAAGAGCTGTACGACGATGGCCATAGGCGGTTATTCAGCGGCGGCATCCTCGGTCGCGGGCTCCTGCGGGGTCTCCGCCGGGACGTCCGCGGACACGGCGGACCCCGAAGCGGCCGCATCCTCCGCGGGCGCTTCGGCGGGCGTCTCGGCCGGGGCCTCGCCTTCCGCCGGCGCGCCCTCGGCTTCGACCACGTTGATCTTCCAACCGGTGAGCCGGGCGGCGAGCCGCACGTTCTGCCCGCCGCGGCCGATGGCAAGCGAGAGCTGCTCGCGGACCACGAGCACGCGCGCCGTCTTGGTCTCCTCGTCGAGCTCGACGCCGGCGACCTGCGCGGGGGAGAGCGCGTTGCGGATGAAGACGGCCGGATCGGCGTGCCACTCGATGATGTCGACCTTCTCCCCGCCCATCTCGGCGATGACCGTCTGGATGCGGGCGCCGCGCTGACCGATGCACGAACCGATGGGATCGACGTTCTCCTGCGTCGAGGAGACGGCCACCTTGGTGCGGCTGCCGGGCTCGCGGGCGATGGCGTGGATGAGCACCGCGCCGGAGGCGACCTCGGGGATCTCGAGCGCGAAGAGCTTGCGCACCATCTCCGGATGGGTGCGGGTCAGGCGGATCTCCGGACCCTTGCTCGTCATGGCCACGGCATTGACGAACACCTTGACCCGGTCGCCGGGCGTGTAACGCTCGGTCGGCATCTGGTCCTCGGGCAGCATCACGCCGGTGACGCGGCCCAGGTCCACGAGGACCACGCGGCCCTCGCGGCGCTGGACGACGCCCACCAGCATCTCCCCTTCCTTGCCCTTGAACTCCTCGAACAGCTTGAAGCGCTCGGCCTCGCGCAGCCGCTGGGTGATGACCTGCTTGGCGGTCTGCGCGGCCATGCGGCCGTAGGCGGCGGGGATCTCCAGCTCGATGCGCAGCGTCTCGCCGATCTCGGCGTCCGGCTTGATGGCCCGGGCCTCGGTCAGCGAGAGGTGGAGCTTGGGGTTGTACTTCTCTTCCTCGGTAGGCTCGCCGGAAGCGACGATCTCGCCGGGGGCGACGCGCGGGATCTCCGGCTCCACGGGCTCCGGCGGCAGCTCGATGCCGGCCTCGGCCGCGGCGGCCGCGGCGGCGGCCTTCTCCTCCATCTCCTTGATGGCCTGGGCGACGAACTCGTCGGAGACGACGGTCTTCACGTCGAAGACGCGCGAGCCGCCGGTCTCCGCCTCGAACTCGACCTTGATGTTCTGGTTCTTGTTGCCGAAATCCTTGCGGTAGGCGGCGGCGAGCGCGGCCTCGATGGTCTCGATGACGGCATCGTAGGAGATGCCTTTCTCATCGCAGATCTGCTGGATGGCTTGGACGATGGGAGACGACATGATGGTTCTCTTCAAGAAAACGACCCGCGCCGTAAGGCCCAGGTCAGATGCGTATAGGATACCAACCGTCGCTCTTGTCGTCAAGAGGTCGCTCCTCGACGCTCGAGACGCTCATAGCTGCCGCGAAGCGCAGCGATTTCGCTCTCGTGGCGGTTCGCGAGGACCAAAAAATCATCCATCCGGTTGAACGTCCGCTCGTGCCGATGTTCCAGTGTCGTCAGCCGGCCCTCGATCCCGTCCAAGCGGTGGTCGTTATCGACCAGACGGATCTCGATCCTGTCCAGGCGCTTTTCCACGCCATCGAACCGGTTGTCGACCGCCGCGAATCCGCCCGCGACCACTAGCGCAAAATCATCGAACTTCTTGTCCAGATACCGCTTCGTCTCCGTATCCATACGTCCCTATGGTACACGAGCCGTCGACACCAAGACGACCTGCGGTGTCTTGTCAATCCCACCACCTGTGGATGACCGCTACGGATACCGCCTGCGGTCCAACAGGTAATCGGAGATGTACTCCTTCCACCGCGCGCGCTGGTCCCTTGTCAGGTCCTTATAGCACCCGAGCTTTCCGGTGCAGCTCGGCGCGCCGCAGGCACAGCGACGGTCCTTTGCGGAGAGTTCGTCCCCGTAGCCGTACCCCAAGAACCCGTAATGCGTGACCACCTCCTCACCAGGCGCGATGTCCCGCATTGCCACGAACCACGTACGGTAACGGATGCCGACGTTCGGCTCGCACGAGTGGCAGATGTACTGGCAGAGATTGCCCTTCGGCAAGCGGGGTTCGATCTTCAGTTCGTGGTCGACGGGAATCGTATATGCGGTCGCCTCACCGACAAGCGGACCGAAGGCGACGAACACGAGGTCACCCTTCTTGAAGGCGCGCCTGGCGAAGAGACTTTTCCCATAGGGAGGCCGATGCTTGGCGATGACGTTATCCTCGATCCGATAACGCCTAGGCATCCCAGCGGAACGTCTCAATATCGATGCGGGAGAAATCATAGAGCTTCTTCGCCACGAGGTCGTAGTAATGGTTCTGGTACACGTTGCGCGGATTCCGATACCCCAAGAAGTCCTTTTGGAACAGGTAGGTTTCCGTTCGCAACGGCCCCCCGGGATAGCACAACAGCACCCAATCTTGGCGATGCTGGATGAATTCGTTGGGGAAGGAAGCCTTCCCCTTGGCGATGAGGTAAAAGAGGACGCTCTCTTCCAGGATGAACTGCTGATGTTGCCGCAAGGGACGTTCCGCGACCGCCATGGCATCCGCCCGCACGAACGCGCGCAGCCGCGCATCGCTCTTCATCAGTTCCCGCGCCCTCTGCATGGCCAACGGGTACTCCCGGGTCTGAAGCAAGAGTTCCCCCCACGTCATGAAGGAGAACGCCTTCCGCACGTACAAGGCGCTTTTCTCCACTGCCCGCTCGATGCCGAACTTGTGCGCGAACATCTGTCCGAGATACCGCTCACGCGCTTTCGCCGGCGGATCCTTCTCGGTGAGCATGTAGAGGTAATCGGCGTACAGCGTCGTCAAGCCGACACCCTCCGTCCTCTTGATCTTATGGTACAGGGGTTCGAGGTGCCTCATGCAGGCTGCCGGACTCTGGGAGTTCCCGATGCGGGACATCGAGATGCCGAAGACCAGCATGCCGTGCTCTGACGGAAACTGGTTGATGTCGTAGAACTCGTTGCGTTTGAGCATATGTCCTAGGTGGCCCACGGATCCCGCTGCCAGACGGTGCCGCCCGGCGTGTTGCGCACCTCGATCCCCCGCTTCTGCAGGTCGGCGCGCAGTGCATCGGCCGCGGCAAAATCCTTGGCGGCCCGCGCCGCCTCCAGCTGCTCCAATAGCGCCGATTCCTCGGCCGAGAGCGGACGCTTAGCAGCGGCGCGCCACAGCGGCAGCCCGGCATCAATGACGCCGAATACTTGATCGGCCTCCGACAGAATCTGCCGCAGCACTCCTGCGTCGCCGCGCGAGAGCCCCGGACGCTCGGCGTGCTTCACGACATCAAATACCGCCGCGGCTGCGGCCGGCGTGTTGAGGTCATCATCCATGGCCGCGACGATGGCGGCACGCGCCGAGACGGCGATCTTCGCCGTCTCGGCATCATCGACCGCATCGCTCCTGGCCTCGAGCGCCTCGAGTCGATCAGCCGCGGCGAGCAACCGCGCCAGCGCGCTCTTGGCCGCGGGCATGGAATCGTCCGTGAAGCTAAGCGGGCTGCGGTAGTGCGAACTCACGATGAGCCAACGGAAGGCCAGCGCCTCGAGATCGCTCTTGGCGACGTCAGCGAGGGTCAGGACGTTACCCACGCGCTTGGCCATCTTCTCCCCGCTCATCGTGAGGAAGCCGCGGTGGAACCAATACTTCACGAAGGGATGCTTGCCGGTGACGCCCTCGGCCTGCGCGATCTCGTTGGTGTGGTGCGGGAAGACCAGGTCGGCGGCGCCGGTATGGATGTCGATCCGGTCGCCGAGATGCCGCCGGATCATGGCCGAGCACTCGATGTGCCAACCCGGCCGCCCCTTCCCGAGCGGCGTCTCCCAATACACCGGACCGTCCTCCTCCTTCCAGCACTTCCAGAGCACGAAGTCCTCGACCGCGTCCTTGTCGTAGTCGTCGCTGTCGATGCGGTGCTTGACCGGCGCCTTCTTGCGCTTGGCGAGGCCGGCGAGCGCGCCGTAGCCCGGGAACTTCGCGATGGCGAAATACACGGACCCGTCCTTCTCGTACGCCAAGCCCTTCTCGAGCAGCACCTGGATGTCCGCGACCATGGCCTCGATGTTCTTGGTGGCATGCACGATGGTCGGGAGCACGACGTTCAGCCGCCGCAGGTCCTCGCGGAAGAGCGCTTCGTACGTGGCCGTGAACTCGGCAAGAGGCAATCCGGCCTCGGCAGCGCCGCGGATGGTCTTGTCGTCCACGTCGGTGATGTTCATGACGTGGTCGACGGCGAAGCCGGACGCCGTGAGCCAGCGCTTGAGCACGTCGGCCGCCAGGAAGGACGAGAGGTTGCCGATGTGGGCGACGTTATAGACCGTCGGGCCGCAGGTGTACATCGTCACGCGCTCGCCGAGCTGACGGAAGTCCTCCTTGGTGCCGGAGGCGGTGTTGAAGAGACGGAGCGGCATAGAAAAGCGCCTCCAGCGTAGCCGAGGCACCGGGCGTTGACAATGCGCGGCCGGGATGGTCAGGTGGCCGCGGAGGTCCTTTTGCACGAACCGTTCTATTTCACCGGGGCCTACGTCCTCGGCATGCTCGCGGCCATCAGCTACAAGGTGCTCGTCCCGGCCCTCAAGCACCGCATGCGCCAGGAGTTCCAGCTGCGGCTCCTGGTCATCCCCTCGGTCGTGGGGGTGATGCTGGCCCTGCCGCTGGTCTTCATGGCGCTGCCGGCGCTGGGGCCGCCGCGCGGCGTCTTCGTCTCGGACTTCGCCTACGCCTTCTTCACGGCGTACACGGTCCTCGACGTGGTCTCCGACCTGTTCCGGCTGCAGGAAGAGTGGAAGCGCTACATCGAACGCAAGACGGGCAAGCCGCCCGTCGATCCCACCGGGTGACCCCACCCGTTTTTTTGTCGTCAGCCGAACCCCTCGCCGACGTCCTCCAGATGCCGGATCGCCGGGCGACCGTCGGCGCCGGGCGTGATGGCGATGACGTCGATCTGCCGATCGAGGTGCTGCCAGCCGCGGCCCTCCAGGAACCGCTCGGCCACGGCGGCGATCTTGCGGAGCTTCGTCGCGGTCACGGCTTCCTCCGGCGGACCGAAGTCGGCGGACGTCCTGGTCTTCACTTCGACGAAGCGCACGCCGTGGCCGTCACGGACGATGAGGTCCACCTCGCCGTGGCGCGTACGCCAGCCGCGGGCCAGCACGGCGAACCCTTTGGCGGCCAAAAAGCGCGCCGCCAGGTCCTCGCCGGAGGAACCGAGGGAGCGGCGCGCGTCGGTCATGGGATCAGGATTTGGCCTTCGGCAGGTAGCGCGCCAGGCGCTCGCGGTCGGCCAGGTCCTCCTTGAGCTGCGGCACCTCCTGCAGCAGGGTGCGCACGGCCAGCGCTTCCGCGACGACGAACCCGACGGCGATGCACAGGAACCAGAACCGCGCCGAGAGCACCGCCACCTGCTGGTAGGCGAAGAAGGTGAAACACAGCCCGAGCGCGCCGGCGACGATGGCGGGGCGACCGACGCCGGCCCAGGCCTTGCGCTCGAACTTGGGCAGCGCCGTGCCGCGGGCGACGAGGCGGGGCAGCAGGACGCCGGCGACGGCCAGCGCCAGGAAGGCGGCGGCCATGAGCCAGGCCGTGCCGGGCTGCAGGGGGTTCCAGCGGATGGAAAACCAGAAATCGGGCGAGAGCAACAGGCGCAGGTCGAACATAGGCAGCCGAAAGTGTGCAAAAAAACGCGGCACCTCGTCAAGGAGGTGCCGCGCCGCGGATGACGGCTACTTCTTGAACAGCAGGCCGTAGTGGTACTGCCCCGCCTGGAATTCCTTGACGAGCGTCAGCTTGAGGTCGGCGGCCATCCGCTTCACCTGTTCGGGATCGATGCGCTCCTTGCTGGCCGGACCGAACGGCGTGGCCGTGATCACCCAGTCCGCGACCACCAGCAGGCCGCCGGGTTTGAGGAGCCGCACCGATTCGCGCATCATCGCCGCGTTGGGACGGTTGTTGATGAGGGTCGCCACGTCGAGCGAGGCCTCGGGGATCTTGGTGGCGCCGTAGACCTCGAGGTCGGTCCAGACCGTCTCGACGTTGGTCAGCCCTTCGAGCTTGGCGCGGCTCTCGACGCCGGAGAGCGCGCTCTTGAGGATGTCGGCGCCGTAGGCGATGCCGTTCTTGCCGACCATGTGCGCCATCGGGAAGACGAAGTGCCCGAGCGCCCCGCACCCCAGGTCCGCGACGTGCATGCCCTCGCGCACGCCGGCCTCGCCCAGGATGGTGACCGGGTTGAGGAGCTCGCTGCCCGTGGGGATGTAGATGCTCATGCGCCGGGGACGAAGATCTTGGTGAGGAAGGCCTCGACGCCCCCGGTCATGTAGAGCAAGGAGAGGAAGACGAAGAGGATGCCGATGATCTTGTACATGAGCCGGGTCCCGCCCTCGGTGCCGAGGTATCTGTCGGCGAAATCGATGCGGCCGAAGAACGTGAAGAACCACTCGGACTTGAGGACCAAGATGATGCCGAGGATGATGCCGAGGATGCCGATGACGATGCGCATGGTGGTGGGCCCTCTCCGATTCGAACGGAGGACCTTCTCGGTGTAAACGAGACGCTCTGGACCGCTGAGCTAAGGGCCCGGTGCGGACGTCCTCCGCACGCAGGATACACCCCGGCGCGTCCGCCCTCAAGCGCCCTTCGCGCTCCGCAGCCGCACCGTGAAGGCGCTCCCCTTGCCGACGGCGCTCTCGAAGCCCACCTGGCCGCCCATGGCCTCGGTGAATTCCTTGACCGTCGCGAGCCCGAGGCCCGTGCCCGTGCCCATGGCGTTGGAGGCGCGGAAGAACTTCTCGAAGATGCGCTCCTGCTCGTCCGCGGGGATGCCGATGCCCGTGTCGCGCACGGTGACGGCGACCGTCCCGTCGTCCGCCACGGCGGAGACGGCGACCTCGCCGTCCTCCGGGGTGTAGGCGACGGCGTTGGAGAGGAGGTTGCGCAGGACCTCCTGCAGCAGGGTCGCATCGGCCATGACGCGCAGCGGCTTCGGCACGTCGACCGTCAGGCGGATGCGTTTGCCCGCGACCTGCGGCCGGAGGTCGGCGGACGTCGCGTCCACGACGCTCCGTACGGCGATGGGCGAGACGCGGAACTTGAGCCGACCGGCGGCCAGACGCGCGATCTGCAGCAGTTGGTTGATGAGGGTCAGCGTGCGGTCCACGGTGGTCGCGATCTCCGCCAGGTACGCGGCGCGCTCGGCCGGCTTGGCCCCCTCGGCCGCCTCGACGGCCCACTTGAGCGAGGTCAACGGCGAACGCAGCTGGTGCGCCACGATGTCGGCGAACTCCGTGCGCAGGCGCTCGACCTCGCGCTGCTTGCTGATGTCGAAGAAGGCCATCAGCACCTGGGGCCGGTCGCCGCGCGTGAACGCCAGCGGCTGCGCCGTGACGCTGTAGAAGACGGGTTTGCCGCCGAGCTGCAGCATCACGTCGTCGGCCTGCGCGGTCCTGCCGCCCGTCTTGGCCGCAAGATACGGCATCTTCGCGGCCGGATACGCGCCCCCGTCCATCCGCCGCACGCCCTTGAGGAACGCCAGGAAGTCGGTCCAATCCTTGCCGACGGTGCCGACGAGCAGGGCGCGGCCCGCAGGGTTGACCATGATGACGTGGTCCGAAGCCTGGTCCACGACGACGATGGGCAACGGCACCGTCTCGAGCACCGTCCGCAGGAACTTCTGGCTCACCAGCAGCTGCTCCTCCGCCTGGCTGACGGCCTCGACCATGCTGTTGTAGGTCTTGGTGAGATGCTCGAACTCGTCGCCGGTACGGGCCACGGCCACGGCGGCGAGCTTGCCGCTGCGGCCGCTCTCCTCGACCTGCGCCAGGAAACGGAACAGCGGCCGGAAGACGAGGGACTCGAAGAACAGGAAGACCATGAACGCCACCGCGATCACGAGCAGCGAGACGATGAGCGCCGTCTGCAGCAACTGGCCATAGGCGATGTGGAAGAGCGAGCGCGACTCGGTGATGCTCACCACGGGCGCATCGGCCCCGAAGAGCACTCCCGGCAACGGGAAGCTCACGGTCATGTCCTCGCCGGTGAAGGCCAGCGCGCTCCGCCCCCCCTCCGGAGCCGCCGGTGCGGATCGGCCTTCCCCGGTGTCCACGTCCACGCCGTCCGCCCGGACGCTGACCGGCGCGAGCAGGCGCGCGCCGAAGCCGGAGTCCAGGTAGGCCGCATCGAGCTTGCGGCCGATGACATACACGCCGCTCCACGGGCCGGTCTGGTCCGTGTCGACCGTCCGATGGATCGTGCTGGCCGCGACGAGCGCGTAGCCCTCCGCGGTCTTGAGGAAGCCGCTCAACGCCTTCTTCTCCGTCGTCTCCCGGAAGAGGGGCGTCGGCGAGATGTCCTCGTCGACGGCGTACCCGGGCACGTCGCCGTACTGGTAGACGATCCTGCCGGAGGCATCCGTGATAACGATGAAATCGACCTGATGGAACTGCGGGACGTACTCGTCGATGTTGACCTTCCGCCACGCGACCCACTCCGGCGTCTCGGGGTCGAGCGTGAAGTCGTAGAACTCGTCCCAGATGCTCCAGCCGAGGTTGTTGGCGAGCAGCTCGCCGCGCTCGGAGTCCACCAGGCGCTCGAACCGCAGGCGCTGCTTGGAGAGCACCTCATTCTCGAGCGGCGTGACGCTGTTGAGCAGGACCCGCCCCTCGATGAAGACGACGACCACCGGGAGCAGGAGCGCGCACAAGACCACCAAGAGGATCTTGGTGCGGACCGACCCGCGGATGAGCTTGGCGACGACGCGGAATGTCCTCCCGATCACATGGCCCCAGTATACAAGAAAAGGCGCCTCGATGAGACGCCTTTTCTGGTGGGCCGAGAGGGACTCGAACCCTCAAGCCTTGCGGCACACGCCCCTCAAACGTGCGCGTATACCAGTTCCGCCACCGGCCCGCAGGTTGTCTTCACGCCGGCGTCGGGACCCGGAACAGCCGGTTCCGCCCGACGATGACCTTGAGCCGCGCAGGCAGGACGTCGACCTCGGCCCGGGCGGCGGTGAGCCTGCGGCCGTCCACCGACATGGCGAACGGCTTGTCCGCCCGGATGGCCAGGCGACGCAGGTTGAGCACGGTCTTCGCGCTCCGCGCGCCGAGGATGCCGCGGCGCGGCGGGATGACCGCCTCGAGCATGCCGTCGGACGGGTCGGCCGTGTGGAACGGCTCCTCGTCCTCGTCGAGCAGCTCCTCGAGCGGCGTCATGTTGCAGACGTGCACCGGACCGTGCGCCGGCGTCGTCACGCGGTAGCGCCCTTCGCATTCCAGGACCACCGGACCCCGGGGGACGGAAAGCGCGGCGAGGAAAGTATGGCCGTTGACCCGGCCGATGTCAAGGGTCTGGGTGAGCCGCGCGGAGAGCACGTCGCAGGCCGCGAGGCCCTCGGGCACGCCGAGGAGGCGGGCGATGCGGTTGGGCTTGCCGACGGGGATGACGCCCATGGTCACCGGGAACTGGGCGACCGCGTCCATGACCTTCTTCACGGTGTCGTCGCTGCCCACGGCCACGACCGTGGTGGTGCCGCGGCGCACGCCGTCCTCGAGCGACTGGGCGACGTTCTTGAACAGCGACAAGCGCTCGATCCGGCCATGGATGCCCAGGTCGGTCAGGCGGTTCTCGATGGCGGTGAGCAGAAGCTGATGCCGCCGGTCGGAGAGGGCGGCATCGTAGATGTACTGGTACATGGCAAGGACGCCGCCGGAGGCTAGGGCTCCAGCTTGGCGGGCCGGCTGCGCAGCGCCGCGGGCGCTTCCGGCTCGGGCGCCGGACGCTCGGCGGGAGCGCCGCCCATGGCGCAGCGGCCGTTCATCACGGCGCCGGCCTCCATGACCATGACCTTGGCGCGGATGTCGCCGGTCACGCGCGCCGTCGCCGAAAGCTCGATGCGGTCCGAGGCAGTGACGTTGCCGACGACCTCGCCGGCGATGCGCGCGCTGCGCGCCGAGACGTCGGCCGTGATCTTGGCGTCCGGCCCGACGATCAGGTCCATGGCCGTCTTGAGCGTGCCGGAGACCTCGCCGTCGATGACGATGTTGCCCGCGGAGACGAAGTCGCCCTCCACCTTGACGCCGGCGGCGATGACGGTGTCGGTGCCTGCGGACTCGGTGCGTGCCGGTTGCTTGAACATAGCGGGGATCACAGCGTGATGCCCGCAGTATACCAACCGCCCCGGCAGGGCTCAAACGCGGCCGGCGGGGATGCGGAACCCGAAGGTCGAACCCTTGCCCGGCCCGGGGCTTTCCACGAAGACGCCGCCGCCGTGGGCCTCGATCAGGGTCTTGGCGATATAGAGGCCGAGCCCCGAGCCGTGGGAGATCTTGAGCCCGCCGCCGGCACGCACGAACTTGGCGAAGAGCTTGGGGACCTCCTCCTTCTCGATGCCGATGCCGGTGTCCGTGACCCGCACCTCGACCGTCCTTCCGGGCACGACCGTCGTCTTGATGGTCCCCCGCTCCGTGTACTTGAGGGCGTTCTCGACGAGGTTGAAGAGGACGTTCCTGAGCTTCTCCTTGTCCGCCTTGAGCGGCACGCGCTTCACCGGGCAGGAGACGACGAGCCGGATGCGCTTGCGGTCCGCCGTGAGCTTGAGCTCCTTGTAGATGTCGCGGACCATCGCGCAGACGTCGACCGGCACCTTCTGGAGGTCGATCTTCCCGGCCTCGAGACGCGTCACGTTGAGGAAGGTCTCGATGACGTGCAGCGTGTGGTTGAGCGAGTCCAGGTTGAGGTCGAGCAGGTCGTGGACCTTGTTGGGCAGCTTGCCGAAGTCGCCCTCGCGCAACATGGAGAGGTAGCCGCGCACGCCCCCGATCGGCGCCCGCAGCTGGTGGCTGGCGATGGAGACGAAGTTGGACTTCATCTCGGAGAGCTCCTCGAGCTTTTCGTTAGCAATACTGAGGTCGTCCGCGAGCTTCTGAATCTCTTCTCGACGACGGACCTCGTCGCGAACGCTACGAATGAGTTGCAGCGCAAAGAAAACCGTGACGACCAGTCCGGAAATGCGCAACGCGAGTTCCGCGGATGTCCGAGAGGACCCTACCTCCACGACGTAAATAAGCACGACCGCCATCGCAAAGAGCTCGGCAGCTACGATCTTCAGCGAGAGCAGGCGATGTCTGATGATTGCCACGGCTGTAAAGCCCACCATGAAGACAGT
The DNA here is from genome assembly GCA_964648865.1 of uncultured Gammaproteobacteria bacterium. Taxonomy (GTDB): domain Bacteria; phylum Patescibacteriota; class Patescibacteriia; order 2-12-FULL-57-11; family 2-12-FULL-57-11; genus SCUL01. Next base: position 137,672 of record CAZYLV010000001.1, read on the forward strand.
CCACGCCGGACCGACGTTCTGGAGGTCATAATTGCCGGTGAAGAACGGGATGAATATCTGCGTCGCAATGGCCAACACCACGGTGAATACCCACCCGATGGCGAAATACGAAATCTGCAATCGACGCATATCCCCCGCCGAAAGGCGGCGGTACTTCCAGACCAGTCGGAGGATGCTATACACCGCAAAAAAGACGCAATGCACGATGAAAAGCCCATAAAGTGGACCGAAGACAGTGACGCGTTCCAAACCCTTAATGATTTCCGCGCCGTCAACCAACGGGGTGAACTGCGTTAGAACGACCAACGCTGCGGTCCACAGGCTGATGAGCCAAAACCGCCGTTGCGGGACGGCGTGGTTCTCCTCCGGAAATACCTCCACGAACAATGCGAGGAAGTAAAAAATCAGTTCCGCAAAAACGAAATTCAGTTTCCCCAGTTCATATACGACCGTGGGGTCGGTCAGCTGGTAAAAGAAATACAACGTTAGAATCCAAAACGCGATGGAAAAGACGAAGAGGACGAAGTACCGACGAACGCGCGCTTTCGGCCGGCCAAAAAAAACGAGCACTCCCAACGCGATGTTGATCGCGAAGGAAAAGAACTGGATGACTTGAAAAACGATTTCCATGCTACGTGACTGCCGCTTCCCAGGACGCGAGATCCATGGCCTTCAGACGCTCGACGTCCTTCCCTGGCACCGCTGCGGCGGCGAGGTGGATGTACGGAAGGAAAGTGAGCGCACAGCCGGTCTGCCCCTCCTGGACGGCGTGGCTGCGCACGGCCACAAACACCTCCTTCAACCTCGACCCCTGTTGACGCGCGACGACCTGCGTGCTGCGCGCGCATTGCTTCATGAGATCCCGTTCGTCGGGCGTATTCCCGACGCCCGCCCCGACGTCCTCCATGAGAATGTTCGCGCGGTCGTTCCCCTCTTCCACGATGCCGATTGCGGCTACAGCATACACCCAACCCGGCCCGGTGTGATAGACGTCTTTGAGGGCAACGGGGGTATGCGAACCGGGAAAGATTGGGAAACGCGGGTGGTGCACGGTCCCAAAAAGCGACCGGGTGGCGCGGAGCAGTGGGTCGGCGGAGTACACCGGAACGGGCCTCTCGGGCTGGTGAAGCAGAAACAGCGGGTCGTTCGCAGCGGACGCGCGCGCGAGGTGATACCCCCAGATCAGCCCGTTGGGTCCGCTGAACGACGACACGGTCATCGCATTCAATTGCCCCACGTTCGTTTCCGAAACCTCGGCTGCATCAAAGGCGCAGATCCGCCTCAAATTCTCGGACGTGATGCCCTCTGCCGCAACAGACGCTGCCGCCACATGTATCGCCAGGACGTATGGTCCGCGATGCGTGTACCCCGCACAGGAACGTTCGTACGGAAGAAGAAAGTTGTCCTCCAGTCGTTCCCCCTTCATATGTGAGAAAAAAATCGGGGCGTTGCCCGCCCCTCGGCTCACCTCTCCTTCTTCGCTTTCGCCTCGGCGAGCAACGAGACGGGATCGCTCGCCAACCGCTCCACGAGCCACATCGGCTTTCCGCCGACGACGACGATGTCCATCGAATCCTGAAATTCGTAGACGAGGTCGTACCCCACGACTTCCCGCACGATCCGCCAGAGCCTCGCCTTGCGCGACGTCCAGAGGTAGGTGTACGAGGCACCCGCAGCCGCCGCGAACCGGTAGACGGGTAACGCGGTCCGGAAGACAGCGTCGAGACCGGTCCGATACGCAGCACGTACCCCGAACTCCCGGGCTGACATCACAGTCCCCTGCGGATCGGCACCGCACCGCACGAGAGCCGCAGCGAGACCTCTCCGATGCTCGGCGGTCGCGAGCCCCGGCGGGAACTCCCGCTCCTCCGTCGCACGGTCGATCGTGTCGACGTACCCAAGACACAGTGCCCGCACGATGCACGTGTCCCCCTCCTGATGGTAGAGGAAATGCATCAGTGCGGGATGCGGATCGAGTCGGGCTTGCGCTGTGAACTTGCGAGCGACGTCCTCGTCGGTCCACGTTTCTCCCCAGCCGCCCTCACCTGTTTCGGTAAAGAGCTCGACGTAGGCCTGCAGGAAGGTGCTGCGGAACCGCGGAGATGCAAGCACCTCAGGCAGCGTCAGAACAATCGATTGCTCCATTCAATCCTCCTGATACAGACAATACAACAAAAAAAGAATAACCGCCATTAGTCGGTTCCTGGAGAAGGTGTCTACTACATCTCCCCGACCAGGGGAATCCCCAGCAGGCCGCAGCCCGCCTCGAGCGCGGCCTTCACCTTCTTGGCGAGCGCCAAGCGCACGGCGCGCTCGGCCGGCGAGGCCGTGAGCACCGGCACCTGCTCGTAGAACGCAGCGAACAGTCTGCAGAGCTCGAAGAGTTCCTGACAGAGCGCGCTCGGCCGCCACTGCGCCGCGGCGGCGCGCACGGCCTCGGGGTAACGCAGCAGCGCCAGCGCGAGCCGATGCTCCGGCGCGGTCACGAGGACACGGCCCTTCTTGCCGGCCGCGGCGCCTGCTTTCTTCTCGAGACTCGCGATGCGCGCGTACGTATATTGGATGTAGGGGCCGGTGTAGCCGTCGAAGGACACGGCCTCCTCGACGTCGAAGACAATCTGCTTGTCCGGGTCCTGCTTGAGGAGCGCGAAGAGGATGCCGCCCAAGGCCACGGCACGCGCCGTCTTCCCGGCTTTGGCCGCGCTCCAGTCCTCATGGCGCTTGACCACCTCTTCCGTGGCGCGCTCCACCACGGCATCGCGGAAATCCGTGTAGTAGATGACGTTGCCCTTGCGCGAGCTCATCGTCCCTTCCGGCAGCGTCACGAACTCGTAGGCCAAATGACGCAGCGCCAAGTCGTGTCCCATGCGCCGGAGCGTGGCGAAGAGCTGCTTCATGGCCAGCGACTGCCGCGCGTCGATGACGTAGACCGACTCGTCCGGATGGAACTCCCGCTCCTTGATGAGGGCCAGCGCGATGTCCTTGGCGTTGTAGAGCAGCGTGCCGTCGGTCTTGCGCAGCAGGTTAGCGCCGAGCTTCTCGTCCGAGAGGTCCACGATCAGCGCACCCTCGCTGACGCGGGCGATGCCGCGCTTCTCCAGGTCGGCGACGATGGCCACCGTCTCCGCGATGAGCCCGCTCTCGAACCACTGCCTCTCGATCTCCCAGCCGAGCTCCTTGACCACCGCGTTGATGGCCGCCTTGGACCAGGCATGCGTCGTCTTCCAGGCCATCACCCAGACGCGGTCCTTGGGTGGGATGGCGGCAAGCCCCTCGGCATGGAAGCGCTCCAGCGTCTTCTGGATGTGCGTGACCTCCTCGCGCACCGCCGGGTCGGCTTCGGCCGCCGCCGTGGCCGCCACGTAGGCATGGTCCAGGAAGCGGATGCGCTCCTCCGCGGACGTCTTCTCCCAGCCCGGGGTCCGCAGCACGCCCCACAGGCATTTGGCGACGTTGCTGCCGAGGTCGTTGATGTAGGAGACGCCGATGGCGTGATGACCGAGCGCGCGCTGCAGCCGGACGGCCGCCGCGCCGAGCGCGAAATTGCGCAGATGCCCCACGTGCACGTCCTTGTGCGTGTTGGGATTGGCGTACTCGATGAGGATCGTCCTGCGTTCGGCCTTGGGGAGCGGCGCCGGCTGCGGTTTGGCTTTGGCCGAGCAGGCATAGGCCACAAGCCGTTCGGGGTTCACGGAAAAATTCAGGTACGGACCGGCGGACGTCACGTCCGCGAGCATCCCCTTGCCCGCCGCGAGCTTCGGCGCGAGCTCGGCCGCCAGGTCGCTGGCGATGAGGACCGGGTTCTTGCCGAGCGCCTTGGCCAGCGGAAAGCAGCCGAAGGCCAGGTCGCCGAGCGACGGATCGGGCGGATTGGAGAAGTGGTCGGCGAGGAGGTCGGCCTCCGGCAGCGCGGCGCGCAAGGCCGCGAGCGCCTCGGCGACGAGCGGCGCGGGCAACATACTCACGGCAGGACGCGGATGAAGTGACGCTTGCCCTTCTGGAGGAGCACGCCCTCCTTGGGCAGGGTCACGGCGGCGGCCGGGTCTGCGGCGACGGCGCCGTCGACCTTCACGCCCTTCTGTCCGACGAGCCGACGGGCCTCGGACTTCGAGGCCGCGAGCTTGGCGGCGACAAGTACGTCGACGAGCGGCATGCTCTTGGCTTTTATGCGGACCTCGGGTACGTCGGCAGGCGTCTCATGTTTCTGGAAGACGGACACGAAGGCGGCTTCGGCCTTCTGTGCCGCGGCGGTACCGTGATACATGCGGACGATCTCCCGGGCCAGACGCATCTTGTGGTCGCGCGGATTCTCGCCCGAGGCCACGGCCTGCTCGATGTGCGTGATGTCCTCTTCCGGGAGCTCCGTTGCGAGCCGGAAATACGCCACGAGCGCCGCGTCGGGCACCGTCATGACCTTGCCGTACATGTCCTCGGCCGCGTCCGTCAGCCCGATGGTGTTGCCGAGCGACTTGGACATCTTGTGGACGCCGTCGGTGCCCACGAGGAGCGGCACGGTGATGACGTCCTGCTCGGGAAGCTCCATCTTCTTCTGGAGCTCGCGGCCGGCCAGCATGTTGAAGGTCTGGTCCGTCCCGCCGACCTCCACGTCCGCTTTGATGGCCACCGAATCGTAGGCCTGCATCATCGGGTAGAGCAGCTCGTGCGCCGAGATGTCGACCCCGGCCTTGCTGCGCTTGGTGAAGTCGTCGCGCTCGAGGATGCGGGCCACGGTGAACTTGCCGGCGAGCCGGACCACGTCCGCGAACCCGAGCTTACCCAACCACTCCGAGTTGTGGCGGACCTCGGCCTTCTTGACGTCCAGGACCTTCCCGACCTGCGCGAAGTACGTCTTGGCGTTGGCGGCGATCTCCTTTTCCGAGAGCTGCGGGCGGGTCTTGGATTTTCCGGAGGGATCCCCGATGAGCGCCGTGGCGTCGCCGATGATGAAGACCACGGTGTGCCCGAGGTCCTGGAACCGGCGGAGCAAGCGCAAGGCCACGGCATGCCCGAGATGCAGGTCGGGAGCCGTCGGGTCCATACCGATCTTCACGCGCAGCTTGTCCCCTTTCTTCAGGCGCGCCACGAGATGCTCGCGCACCACGGCATCCGCCACGGAGCGTCCGAAGAGCGCAGCGACCTGGGCGTCGGTCAGGCCTTTCATACGCCACCAGTGTACATCATCCGAGCTGGGCGCGGACCTTCTCGAGCTCCGCGGCGGCCTCGGCGCGCTTGGCCTTCTCCTTATGGATGACGGCCTCGGGCGCTTTGGCGACGAACTCGGCATCGGCGAGCTTGCCGTCGATGAGCGCGAGGTACTTCTCGAGCTCCGCGGCGCGGGCCTCAAGTCTGGCACGGCCCCGCTCGTCCTGCCCCGGCGCGTGCTCAAGGTAGACCTCCACCGCGCCCGCGACCGTGGCGACCTCCTCCGCCTTCTTCTCGCGGTCGTCGAAACTCAGGCAGCAGAGGTTGACGAGCTCCGCGATGACCGGCGCGTTCTGGGCGTAGATGGCATAGTCCGAACCGGCGGCGATGTTGGCGCCGCGCTCTTCCTTGGATCCGATCCGGTGTTCGCTGCGCAGGTTGCGGATGGCCGTGACGACCTCCTGGATACGGCGCATCTCGTCTTCGGCGAGCGCATCGCCCACGCCGACATGCTCCGGCCACGCGGCGACCATCAGCAGGTCCGCGCCGCCCATCTCCTTCCACAATGTCTCCGTGACGAAGGGCATGAAGGGGTGCCAGAGCCGCAGCAGCGTGCCGAGCGTGAAGCGCAGGATGGCGTCGGTCCGCGCGGCGTCACCTTCCTTCTTTTGGACCTTGGAGATCTCCAGATACCAGTCGGCGAACTCGTTCCAGGTGAAGTCGCGCAGCGCCTCGCCTGCGGCCGAGAACTCGTAGCGCTCCAGATGCGCCGTGGCCTTCTCGGCCGTGGCCGCGAGACGAGACAGGATCCATCTGTCAGCCAACGTTATCGGCGTAGGGGCGACATTCATGACGCCCCTATCGGATTGCGTCGTCGTCAGCACGTAGCGGCCGATGTTCCAGAGCTTGTTGGTGAAGTTGCGGAAGCCGGCGATCTTCTCTTCCGAGAGGCGTGTGTCGTTGCCGGGCGTGGAGCCGACGACGAGCGAGAGCCGCACGGCGTCCGTGCCGTACGTCGCGATCATGTCGAGCGGGTCGATGATGTTGCCGAGCGACTTGGACATCTTGCGCCCCTGCTCGTCGCGCACCAGTCCGTGGAGGTAGACGTCGCGGAACGGCACTTCGCCCGTGAGCGCCACGGACATCAGGATCATGCGGGCGATCCAGAAGAAGAGGATGTCGTAGCCCGTCTCCAGCACCGAGGTGGGATGGAAGGTCTTGAAGTCGGCGCTCTCCTTGGGCCAACCGAGGGTCGAAAAGGTCCAGAGCCCCGAGGAGAACCAGGTGTCGAGCGTATCACCGTCCTGTTCCCACCCCGGCGTCTTCGGCGCCTTGCCCACGGCGTAGGCGTCGTCGCCCTTCTTCTCCGAGTGGTACCACACCGGGATGCGGTGCCCGAACCACAACTGGCGCGAGACGCACCAGTCGCGAAGGTTGTCGATCCAGTGGAAGTAGGTCTTCTCGAAGCGCTCCGGCAGGATGCGGATCTGGCCGCTCCGCACCACGTGGCTCATCACTTCCTTGAGCGTCACCTCCTGGCCGTCCTCGAGCCCGGCGATGGGATGGCGCGTGGACTGCGTGAAGGTGAAGTGCTTGTTGACGGCGATGAACCACTGGAGCTTCGGCAGCGGCTCCACCGGCGTGCCGCAGCGGTAGCAGACGGAGAGGTTCTGCGTGACGGTCTCTTCTTTTTCGATCAATCCGGCTTTCTTCAAGTCGGCGACGACCCGCTTGCGCGCCTCGAGCACCGGCAGGCCCGCGTACCTTCCGGCGAGCGCCGTCATCGTCCCATCCTCGCCGATGACCGTGAGCGAGGGCAGCCCGTGCTCCTGGGCGATCTGCTCGTCGATCTGGCTGTGGGCCGGCGTGACGCCGAGTGCGCCGGTGCCGAAGGCCGCGTCCACGGCGCGATGCCCGACCACGCGGATGCGGAGCGTCGTGCCCAGGAAATCGGCGTCGAACTCCTGGGCGATGAGCACCTTGTAGCGGGAGTCCTCGGGGTTGACCGCCACGGCCGTGTCGCCGAGCTTGGTCTCGGGGCGCGTCGTGGCGATGGAGATCGGGAAGCGTTTGTCGTAGCGCAACGTGTAGAGCGTCGTCTCCCCTTCCTTGTATTCGACCTCGTCGTCGGCGAGCGTCGAGCTGCAGCGCGGACACCAGTTGATGACGCGGTTGCCGCGATAGAGCAGGCCCATCTCGTGCAGCCGCTGGAACGCTTCGTTGACTGCCGCGCCGCGCTCGGCGTCCAGCGTGTAGGCCTCGCGCGACCAATCGCAGGAGCTGCCCATCATGCGCACCTGGTTGACGATGGTGTCGTGGCTCTCGGCGGCGAACCGCTCGACGCGCTTCAGGAATTCCTCGCGGCCGAGGTCGTGGCGCGTCTTCTTCTCCTGCTCCAGGATGAGCTTCTCGACCTTGGTCTGCGTGGCGATGGCGGCGTGGTCGGTGCCCGGGATCCAGAGGGCCTTCTTGCCGCGCATGCGCTCGAAGCGGACCATCAGGTCCTCGACGGCGAGCATCACGGCGTGTCCGAGGTGGAGCGTGCCCGTGACGTTGGGCGGCGGCATGACGATGGTGAACGGCTCGGTGCGCTCGCCCGGGAGGTTCTCCGGCGCGAAGTAGCCGCTGGCCTCCCAGCGGTCGCGGATGGCGCCCTCATGCGCCTTGGGGTCGTAGGCTTTGGGCATCTCGGCCATAGCGCATGACAGCGTAACACGGGCTCCACTAAAGAAAAAAGGGTCCGCGTGGACCCTTGCGCGCCTCGTGCCGGTTCAGTCGACGCGCCGTGCCGACCAGGGGCCGATGACCTCGCTGCCGTCTTCGGAGAGCCGCAGTCCCGTGATGGAGCGCCGGTCCGCCGCGATGGCCCCCTGGATCTGGATGCCGAGCTCGGCGCCCTGCACCCCGATGCCATCGATCCACATGGGGATGTCGAACGGCATGCCGGTGAGCTCGCGGCCGGCCTGGGCGATGTCGAACGTCCCGAGGTCCTCCCCGTCCTGCTCCACGGACCACCGCCCGTCGAGCACCGGCACCGCCGCGACGATGACGCTCGGGCTGCAGACCTCCGGCTCGCAGCTGCAGGGGCTGCCGTCGGCCGCAGCAGCGGGGCACGGGTTGGTCACGCAGGCCCGCACCACGAGATGCGGCTCGCGTGACCGGCGCAGGTCGAAGGCGTCGGCCGTGGCCGTGAGCCGCAGCCGCCGCCCGCGCGGATCCGCCAGGGATTCGACGATGAACGTCGGGTCCCCTTCCGTCCGCCACTCCACCTCCCGGGCCACCGGACGCACCGAGCCAAGCGAGGTCTGCCACGGCCAGGCCGTGATCTCCGCCGGCTCGGGCGGATCGGCATGCGCCCGCACCACGACGTAGCTCTCGGCGGCGAAAAGCGCCACGCCCTCGGCGTAGTTGCCGATGCAGCGCGGCGGCGGGCCGCCGTCCCCGATGCCCGCATCCACGGGCATCGCGAAGGCGTCCGGCATCTCCGTCGCCGCGTCGGCCATCGGCGCGGCATCATCGCCCATCCCCTCCCCGGCGTCTTCCGGGAGCGGGGCGTCGACCTGCGGCGGTCCGTCGCAGGCGGCGATGAACAGGAACAGGAACAGGGACCGCATGGGCCTCGTCATGGCCGCATCCTCCGGGCGCGCGGTCAGGGCGCCGCGCACCGCATCTTCCGTTGGGGAACGTGCCCTGAGCTCAACGGGCGCGTTCCTTCTCCATCACTGTACCTGTCCGCGCACGGCCGCACGGACTTGTCAAGACCCCACGCCCGCCCCGTTGACGCCCCCGGAACGGTCGCGTACAGTGCTCCCTTCTTTGATCCATGGCCCTCTCGCACACCGACCAGTTCTTCGAGGCGCTCGGCCGCGCCCGGCACGTGCTCATCGCCCTGCCGGCGCGCCCGGGCGTGGACCAGCTCGCCGCCGCCACGGCGCTGCTTGCCGTCTGCGGCGCGCTGGGCAAGCCGGCCGACGCCGTGTCCGCCGGGTTCTCCGGACGCGCCCCGGATTTCCTGCCCGCGGCCGCGCGGATCAAGGGCGTCCTGCCGCCGCTGAACACGCTGGTCATCCGCCTGCCGGTCGACAAGGTCCCTCTCCACGACCTCTCCTACCGGCTCGCCGAAGGCCACCTTGAGATCGCGATCGCGCCCAAGAGCGGCGGCTGGAAGCCGGAGGAGGTCCGCGCCGAGCCAGCCGCGGCCAAGTACGACTTCGTCGTGACGCTCGGCGCCGCCGACCTCGAGGCGCTCGGCGCGCTCTCCGCGGAGCACCCCGAGCTCTTCCTGAGCGTGCCCACGGCCAACATCGACCATGACCCGTCCAATGAGCACTTCGGCACCATGAACTACGTCGACCTCACGGCCGTCTCCGTGACCGAAGTGCTCTACCGTCTCCTCAAGGACCGCGACCGCTCGCTCATCGACGAGGACACGGCCACGGCGCTGCTCTCCGGCATCATCGCCAAGAGCCGCAGCTTCACCGTCGAGAAGATGGCGCCCGAGACGCTTTCCGCCGCGGCCGAACTCGTGGCGCTCGGGGCGGACCGCGAGCGCATCGTCCACGGGCTCTACCGCACGCGCTCCGTGCAGACGCTCCGGCTCTGGGGCCGGGCCCTCTCGCGGCTCAAGGCCGACCCGGGCCGCAAACTGGTCTGGACGGCGCTCGCCAGGAGCGACTTCGCCGCGGCCGGCGGCAGCGAGCAGGAGCTCGGCGACGTGCTCGACGAGCTGATCGCCGCCTCGCCCGAGGCGCAGGTGGCGGTGCTGCTCTACGAGGCGGCCGACGGCACCGTCTGCGGCATCGTCGACGCCAAACGGCCCTATCACGCCGCGCAGCTCACCAGACCCTTCGTGCCGGAGGGCGGCGGCCGCCGGGCGCACGTCTGCATCCGGGGCAAGGACGTGGCCGCCGCCGAGCGCGAACTCATCGCCGCGCTCACCGCGTCGCTCCCCCTCTCCTGAAACCGAAAAGGACGGCCTCACGGCCGTCCTTTTTTCATGGTCACGGCAACGCCGGCGCCAGGGCCAGGCGCGCGTCAGCGAGCGCGCGCAGGGCGAGATCCACGCCCGAGAGCGCCTGCGACACGCCGAGGACGCCGGAGCCGTAGGCGGAAAGGGCGTCGGCGGCGGTCTGGACGACGACCGCGGCGCGGCGGGCCTCGTCCGCGGCAGCGACCACGGCGGCGCGCGCCTCCTTGCTGCGGAAGCCCCGGGCATCGCGCCGGGCGGCGGCCGCGGCATCGGCGAGCGCCCGGCCGTCGGCGGCGAGCGCGGCCAGCTGCGCCGGAAGCGCGGCGTCATCCGTCCGCGCCGCGGCAACGACCTCCTCGAGCCGGACGACGGCGTTGCCCAGCCGCGCGTCGAGCGCACCCGCCGCGACGGCGGCCGCCGGGCTCACCGCCGGCCGGTCGGCTACGCGCACGGCCGCCGCCCCGACGAGGAAGACCAGCGCCAGGAGGCCGACGACGTGCGCGGTGCGGAAGGGAAACGCGGGGAGACGCATGCCCATCACTCTACGCCATCACCCGCCGTCGCGTGAAGCGGACGGATATCCCACCCGGTGCCGGTCCAGAAGGCCGCGGCGGCGTCCGGCCGGGTCGGCACCGGTTCGACGACGGCCTCATCGGCGAAGGTGCGGTAGCTGAGAGCGTAGACCTCAAAAATGAAGGGCGGAAGGACGTACCCGTACGACGTGGGCGTGCGTTCTTGGGACGTCGGCCCGAGCAGGACGCCCATGGCGGCGGCAAGGGAATGGACGATGCGGTAGAGGAACGTACCGTCGCCGCGGTCCTCGACCGTGAGACGCGTCCGCGGATCGGCGTGGCTGCGGATGTCGGTGACGACGAGCTCGACCGGACGTCTCCCCTCCGCCTCCAGACGCTGCGCGAAGCCGTTGCGCCACAGCGGGATGCCGACACGGTTGTCCGGCAATCCGGAGACGAAGACCTGCTCCGCCGTCCGCTCCGGCCAGGCCGCGACGACCGCCTCGGCCGCGCGGCTCGTGCGGAACCAGAGCGCGTTCTTCGCCCCGAGCTGCAGGCCCGTGCTGAACAGGAGGAAGGCCGCCACCGCGATGAGGGCGGGCCGCAGCCAGCGACGTTTCGCCCAGATGCCGGCCGCGACCCAGGCGATGGTGAGGGCCGCGAAGGCCGACGGCATGTAGGCGTAGCGCTCGCCCTCGTCGTTGCCGTAGCTCAGATGGTTGAGGCCGAACTGCATGACCGGCACGATGGCCACGAGGAACGATGCCGCGAGCCACCAGGTGATGCGCCGCGCCCGGGTGATGAGGAGGACGACGGGGACGGCCAGGGCAAGCAGATAGGCCTCGAGATGGGTATCGATGGTGCCGTAAAGCCCGTTCATGACGTCGGTGCGGTCGCCCAAGGCGACGAAGAGCGAGACCGGGACCGCCAGGAAGGTCCGCGTCGCCACCATCAGGTCCACGCTGATGCGCTCGGCACCGTAGTAGCCATAGAGAAGTCCCGTCGCCCGATAGCGGACAAGGAGATACGCGACGGCGACGAGCGCGAGCGGCGCGAGGAGCGACACGGTACGCATGAGCCAGGACCGCCACGGCCTGCCCATGGTGAGGAGCGCATGCAGGCCGATGACGACCGGCAGGACGATGGCCGTCTCCTTGGCCAGGAGCCCCACGGCCATCGCCGCCGCCGGGAGCGTGGGATGCGTCCAATGCAACCGCCGTACCCGCTGCGCATCGAGATACACGAGCAGCCCCGCGAGCACGGCCGCGGTGGCGATGGGATCGCTGGCCGCGCCCACCCAGTTCACGGCCTCCGGATGGTTCGGCATGACGGCGAAGGACGCGGCCGCGACGGCGCCGAGCGCGGTCCCCCGCCGCCCGGACATGAGCATCCGACCGAGGGAGAAGACGAGCGCGACGACGAGCAGATGCGCGCCGAGCGCGACAGCGTGGCCGAACAGCCGTCCGGAGAGCGTGAGCCCGCCGCCCGCGGCATGGACGCCCGCCCACAGCACGTTCACGAGCGGACGGTAGGAACCGCCGGAGGCGGTGCCCTCGTAGTTCGTGAGGAAGTAGCCGAGGAGCGGCTGCGTGCGGTGGCCGGCGATCCAGAGGTGATGCCAGTCGTCCGAGACGAAGGGATCGGCGAGATTGAAGGCAAAAAACGCGGCCGCCCCGAGGAGCAGCGCGGCGAGGATCGCATGCGGCCTGTCGAGGACGGCCGCGCGGTCAGCCGGTGCCGTTGTCATCCCCGTTCTTTACGCCGAAGAACCGCCCATAGGCAAGCTTGGCCGCCTCGGTGGACACGAAGTAGGCGGCGACGATCGCGGCCGTGGCCCCCATCCAGGCGGCCTCGGGACGGACGAAGCGGAAGAGCTCCTGGCCGACCGGCAGGTACGGGAGGGCGACCGCCGCGGCCGCGGCGCAGAGGGTGAGCGCCGTCACCAGGCCGCCCGGCCGGCCGCCGCGCAGGAAGGGGCCCGAGGTGCGCAGCGAGTAGAACAGCGCCAGCTCGGTGAGGATCGATCCGACGAACCACATCGTCTGCAACGGCCGCTCGCCGAAGCGGACGAACCAGCCGAAGAAGACGAAGTCGAAGAGCATGGAGACGACGCCGAGGATGACGGCGAGCAGCATGACCTCGCGCACGCGATAGGCGGCCGGACGGCGCAGGTCGGACGCCAGCACGCGGTCCGTGGCGATGGAGATCATCGGGAAGTCGGAGAGCAGGTTCACGAGCAGGATCTGCGTCGGCAGGACGGGCAGGAAGGAGATGAGCAGCGAGGCCGTGGCCACGGCGAAGAAGTTGCCGAAGTTGGAGGTCAGCGTGTTGCGGACGTACTTCATCGTGTTGGCGAAGGTCCGCCGTCCTTCCATGATGCCGTCGATGATCACGCCGAGCCCGTGCGAGAGCAGGATGATGTCCGCCGCGTCCTTGGCGATGTCCGCGGCTCCGTCCACGGCCAAGCCGACGTGGGCCAGCTTCAGCCCCGGCGCGTCGTTGAAGCCCTCGCCCAGGAACCCGACCACGGCATGCTCCTTGAGCATGCCGATGATCTCGAACTTCTGCGCCGGCGTCAGCCGCGCGAAGACGTGCGTGGTCAGCACGGCCTCGTGCTTGGCGGCCGAAGTCAGGGAGGCGAAGGACGCGCCGGTCATGACCTCGGATGCGGCGCGCACCAGCCCGACCTGCGTGGCCACGGCGCCGGCGACCTCGGGCCCGTCGCCGGTCAGGATCTTGACCTGGATGCCGGCGACCTTGGCGCGGGCCAAGGTGGAGCGCGCCGTGCGCTTGAGCGGGTCGGCGAAGGCCACGGCGCCCACGAGCTCAAGCCCGCGCGCCTCGGCGGCGGCGAGCTGCTCGCCGGGCGCGAGCGGCTTGCGGGCGATGGCCAGCACGCGCTTGCCCTCGCGGCCGCGCTCGGCCGCCCAGGCGGCGACGTTCTCGGACGCCAACCCTGAGGAACAGCGCGGCAGCACGACCTCGGGCGCGCCGCGCACCACCAGCGACTCGCTGCCGTCCGGCGCGGCGAGGCGCATGGTGTTGCGGCGACGGTCCGGCGTGAAGGGCAGCTCGGCGCGCTTGGCGAGCGCCGCCGCGGCGGTGGTGGCCTCGCGGCCGGCGGCCATGGCGATGGCGCGGTCGAAGGCGTTGCCCGGCTGGCCGCGGCGCACGGCGTCGTGCGGGGCCGCGGCCAGGGCCGCGGTGAGCACGACGTCGCGCTCGCCGGCGACGTTGGAGACATGGAGGACGTTCTCGGTGATGGTGCCGGTCTTGTCGGTGCACAGGACCTGGATGGAGCCGAGGTCCTCGATGGCCGAGAGGCGACGCGGCACGACCTTGCGTCGCGCCAGGCGCCGCGCGCCGGCCGAGAGCGAGACGGTGATGACGAGCGGCAGGGCCTCGGGGATGACGCCGACGGCCAGCGCGATGGCGAAGATCAGGTAGGCGGGCAGGTCGAAGGCCGCGGGGGCGATGAACCACTTGGCGGCGAGAACGACCGACAGCGTGCCGAAGGTCATGCCGACGATGAAGCGGCCGAAACGGCTGAGCGTCCGGGCCAACCCGGACTCCTCTGCGGGCGCGGCGGCGGCGCGGGCCAGCTGCCCGACGACGGTGCGTCCGCCGGTGGCCACGACCACGCCGTGCGCGGTGCCCGAGACGACGGCCGTGCCCGAGAACAGCACGTTCCGGGCCTCGAAGTCGGTGGCGGGCGGTCGGCGCAGCGGCGCGGCGTCCTTGGCGACCGGCGCGCCCTCCCCGGAGAGGGCGGATTCGTCGACGAGCGTGCCGTCGGCGGCGATGACGCGCAGGTCGGCGGGCACCTGGTCCCCGGCCTCGAGCAGCACCACGTCGCCCGGCACCAGATGCGCGGCGTCGATGAGCGACTCCTGGCCGCCGCGACGCGTGCGGGCCTTGCGCGGGACCAGCGTCCGCAACAGCGCGATGGCCCGCTCGGCACGGTATTCCTGCGCGAAACCGAGCACGGCGTTGATGCCGACGAACGTCAGGATGAGGGTCGCGTCCAGGAACTCCCGGAGCCCCGACGCGATGAGCGCGGCGAGCACGAGCAGCAGCACGTAGCCGGAACGGAATTGCCTGGCCAGGACGGCGGACGGCCTGACGCGCCGGAGCTCCACGCGGTTGGGACCGACGCTCTGCAGCCGCCCGACGGCCTCATGGAGCCCGAGCCCGTCCGCGGACGAACCGAGCATGCGCAGCGATTCCTCCGCGCTGCGCATGGCGTGGGGCAGGTAGCGTCGCTCCTCCATATTCCGCCTCACTATAGCAGAAAGACCACCCAATTGCTTTGCCGCGCGGCGTTCTCGTGCGGGATGCCGAGCGTGCGGCGGCCGCCGTCCGCGGTGCGGTACCAACCGGCGCTCCAGGTCCCCATGTCGAGATTCACGGCATCGGTGGCATGGAGCAGGACGAGGTCGGCCGCGAAGGTGTCGAGGTCAATCGGGCCGAGGCTCTCCACGATGACGTCATCGCTGCCGATCTTGGCCAGGGCGCGGCGGAAGGTCGCCGGCTGCTCCTTGAACGGTTGCGCCGCTCCGTCGTAGACAAGCAGGTGCGCCTGCATGAGGGAGCCGCCGCCCGGCGCGATGCTCTTCTCGAGGAAGTCGCGCGTCAACGTCTTGCCGCCGTCGGTCTGAAGGATCTGCATGAGGCCGCCGCGGAAGACCACGGCGCCGTCCCACCCCTGGCGCTCCTTGGCCTGGATGATCTCGCCGTCAAGGACGATGAATCCTTCCGGCGTATCGTTGGGGCTCGTGTAGGTGCCGGGGACGGCAAGCAGCACCTCCGGGTCTTCCGGATCCGGACGGGTCAACGTGAAGCGGACGTTCCGGCGCTTCTGCCGGATGATGACGTAGTCCGTGCCGTTCACGGCCGCCGGGATGACGGTCAGGGCCTCGTGCGGACCGGCAGCCGCCCGCGACGCGGGCGGGGCGGCGGGCTCAGGCAAGCGCTCCACGGAGACGCAGCCGGCGCCGATAAGCAGCAGGGCGACGAGCGGCAGGAGGCGTTTCATGGGCTCATCATAGTACAAAAGAGCGCTCCGGGGAGGAGAGCTCTTTTTTAATCTCAAAGCTCAAAAACTTTGTCTGTCTCCTTTAAGTGCGTCTTAAACTCATCAATTCTTGCAATAAGTGCGTCTACGTACACCACCAACTCAATATCGTCGTAGCCGCTCATCTTAAAGCTCTCTATTTTTGAGAAGACGTAGTCAAGTTCCTTGAGCAACTCCTTTGTACCAGGAACGTTTAGTGTCTGATTCAGCTTACCAAAGCGCTCCTCCAACGCAACCTTTACCTGCTCATATTCTTTGTAGAGGGAGTCAAGGCTCGACCACCCCATCGGATGTCCACTTGATATGCGACGAACCAAACTCAACTGATAATCGGAGGATTGAAAGGCAGTACCGAGACTCTGTCCCTTAAACCTTTCTTTGTGTTGTCGCTCCAGTTGTTGCATTTCTTCTAAAACTGATTTGAGCACCTCGCCAAGTATTCTCTCCTGCTTGGCAAGGGTCTCCGAAAAGACAACGGTCTTGGCCACGGTCCCTGAATGCCTCCAAAGAATATATCGGAAACCGTCTTTGGACAGCGAGGAACGATTAATGGTGCAGGAGGTGACCTCGTCGTTCGTATATTGCGACTTCCCTCTGCCGCATTGCTCTGTTTTGATCGGATGACCTACGGTTTCGTTCCTGACCTGTCTGATGGTCCACAAATCAGAGTACTCGGGGTCGGCCCATAGGATTCTCTTTTTGACCCCGAGTAGTGACGTTTTCAAAAAGTTTACCGCGTCTTGCTGGACAACCAGGACCTGCAACAAACCGTAAGTTGTAAGATATGGGTTATTGCGAAATGACGTCTCCGACGTCTTTTGAAAGTTCTCAATTGCGAGACATGTGTCCTCAATGGTGTCCAGGGCTGCACAGAACTGATCCCAAGCACCGTCGTTTTTCTGCAAGTACAAGCCGGTCCGTAGAGTGACCGAACTATTAAACAGGTCGCGAATCTTGGTCGCCCAGTCTTCGATCTTCATCACTCCTTCCGTGAAATCCTTGGTGGACCGCGAGGGAATCGAACCCTCATCTCCCGGATGCAAACCGGGTGCTCTACCACTAAGCTAGCGGCCCGTGAACGCAGCGAGGCTACACGAAAAACGCGCGGCCGTCAATCCGCGCGTTCCGCATCGTCCAAGACCCGATGGCTCTTGCCTGGCGGCGCCGCGGCCGAGGCCGGATGGCGGCGCAGCCCCAGGATGGTGTAGGCGCGCTCGGCGTGCGTGCGCGGCAGGAAGCCGAAAGTCACGCCGCCGGACTCGAACAGCTTCCGGTAGTACGCCTCGGTGTCACGGAAGGCCGGATCGGTTTCCGCGAGATAGGCCTGGTTCCAGTCGATGGCGTAGACGCCGGACCAGCCCGGCACGCCGGTCACGACCACGTCGAGCGCCTCTTCCGGCGCGCGATCGACGCAATGCGGGCAGAAGACCTGGGCCACGGCGTGGGCGTCGAAGTCGCCCCGCGACCAGAACGGGACGGAGCGGGTGCCGCAATGGCAGCGCGCGGAGAAACCGTGCATATCAGCCGACCTTGGCGGGGGTGAGCGGCGGCTTGCCGGAGAGCACCGCGATGATGTTGTCGGCGGCGAGCGCGGACATCGCCTGGCGCGCCTCGACGGTGGCGCTCGCGGTGTGCGGGGTGAGCACGACGTTCCACATCTTCCGGAGCTCCAGCGTATCCGTGGGGTCGCAGTCGATGAGCGGCTCGCACTCGAAGACGTCGAGCCCGGCCCCGCCGATCCTGCCGGCTGCCAGGGCGCGCACCAACGCCGTCTCGTCGACGATCGGGCCGCGCGAGGTGTTGATGAGGAAGGCCGTCTTCTTCATGAGCCGGAGCTGCTTTGTGCCGATGAGGTGGCGCGTCGCGGGCAGGAGCGGGACGTGGAGGGAGACGACGTCGGCTTCCTGCAGGAGCTTCTCGAGCGGCAGGCGGCGGGCGCCGAACTCCTTTTCGAAGGCCGCGTCCCGGCGCGGGTCGCTGTAGACGGCCTTCATGCGGAAGCCCTTCACGGCCCGCTCGCACACGGCCCGCCCGATGCGTCCCAATCCGACGATGCCGACCGTCTTGCCGTAGAGGTCGCTGCCGAGCAGCAGCTGCGGACCCCACCCCTTGTACTTGCCGGCGCGGGTGAAGCGGTCGGACTCCACGATGCGGTGCGCCAGCGCGATCATCAGCGCGAAGGCGTGCTCGGCGACCGTCTCGGAGACCTCGGGCGCCGGCGCGTTGGTCACCGGGATGCCGCGGGCGGCGGCCGCCTTGAGGTCGATGTTGTCGAAGCCGACCGCGTAATTGGCGACGACCTTGAGCCGCGGCCCGGCGGCGGCCAGCACGGCGTCGTCGATCCGGTCGGTCAGCAGCGGCAGGAGCGCATCGACCCCCTTGGCGCCGGCAAGCAGCGCCTTGCGGGGGATGGCGCCCGTGCCGTCCCAGACGCGCACGGCGTGGCCCGCGGCCTTGAGCTTCTTGAGGCCGGCGTCGGGGATGGCGCGGGTGACGAAAACCTTGGCCATATTATTTCTTGGTGATGCGGATGGTCAGCAGCGCGGCGGCGGACGGCCAACGGGAGAGCAGCCCGGTCTTGGCGCCGATCTTGCGGATGACCCCCTCGGCGTTGAGGGTCGCGAGCTGCAGGGCCTTGGCCGCGTCGCCCCAGCGGACGAAGCCGGCAAGGAAGCCGGACCCGAAGGCGTCGCCCGCGCCGGTGCGGTTCACCGCCTTGACGCCGGTCGGCTTGGCGAAGAGCAGCCGCTCGCCGTCGCTCCACCAGGCGCCTTTGGCGCCGTCGGTGAGCAGCACGCCGGGTACGAAGCGATGCAGGTCCCGGAGCATGCCTTCGGTGTCCTCGAGCGGGCGGCCGGTGAGGGTCGCCGCCTCCTCGCGGTTCATGTCGAGGACAGCCAACCGCTTGAGCGCGGGGCCGAGCCCGCGCAAGCCGTGGGCGATGTCCTTGCCGCCCGGATTCCAGAAGACCCGCATGCGCCGCGCGGCGGCGTGCCTCATGGCCGCCGTGAGCAGGTCGAGCCGTCCGCCGAGCGAAGTCATGTACAGCCAGCGGCCATCGAGCTTCTTCCATGGCACCAGCTTAGGCGCAAGCCGCTCCGAGGCGCCGCGGTGCACGAGCACGGTGCGCTCGCCGGAGGGCATGACCAGGATGACCGAGAAGGCCGTCTGCGTGCCGGGCAGGCGCACCAGCCCGTCGGTGGGGATGCGGCGCGCGGCGAAGTCCTCGGTGAGCGCCGCGGCGAAGGCGTCATCCCCGACCCCGCAGACCGGACGCGTCGGCACGCCGAGCGCCGCGAAGGTCGCCGCGGCGTTGGTCGCTCCGCCGCCCGTCGAAAGCACGAAGCGGTCGATGTCGATCTTGGCGCCCAGCGAGAAGCACTCGCCCACCCCGGTCGTGAAGCGCGGCGAGCGGATCTCGGAGAAGCCGCGCGCCCAGACGAAGGCGTCGACCGTGGCCGCTCCGAGCGTGGCGATCTTGGGCAGGGTCATAGGCGTGCCTTGCCGGCGCAGCCGAAGAGCCGCATCTTGCCGGCGACGGTCCCGGTGACGGCGTCGCGCGCCGGCCCGAGGATCTTGCGCGGGTCGACGGTCCGGACGTCGGTCAGGAGCGCCCTGCGGACCGCCTCGGTGAAGGCCATGCGCAGGTCGGAGTCGATGTTGATCTTGCAGACCCCGGCGCGGACGGCGGCGCGGATGAGCGCGTCCGGCACGCCGCGGGCGTCCTTCACCCGGTTGCAGTCGTGCAGGTCGTCGCAGTGGTCGCGCAGCCGCGCCCGCACCTTGGGGTCGATGCCGGAGGCGCCGTGGAGCACGAGCGGGAGCCTGGCGGCGGCGGCGATGTGTCGCAGGCGCGGGATGTCGAGCGTCGGCGTGCCCTTGAACTTGTAGACGCCATGCGCCGTGCCCACGGCCACCGCCAACGCGTCGCAGCCGGTCGCGGCGACGAAGCGCGCCGCCTCAGCCGGATCCGTGAGGTGGGCGTCGCGTTCGGCCACGGAGACGAAGTCCTCGATGCCGGCGATGGCGCCGAGCTCGGCCTCCACGGACACGCCGCGCCGGCGCGCCATGGCCACGATCCTCTTGGTGATGCGGACGTTCTCCTCGTACGGGCGCGCCGAACCGTCGATCATGACCGAGGTGTACAGCCCGCTCTTGACCGCGCGCTCCACCAGGGAGGGATCCTTGCCGTGGTCGAGATGGAAGACCACCGGCACGCGCGTCTTCTCCGCCGCGATCCAGGCGATGGCCGCGAGGTAGTCCATGCCCGCGTAGTCGATGGCGCCCTCCGACGTCTGGAGGATGACCGGCGCCTTGAGACGCTCGGCCGCGGCCATGATGCCCTGGGCGATCTCCAGGTCGTTGATGTTGAAGGCGCCGACGGCGTAGCGGCCGCGGCGCGCCTTCTTGAGGACGGGGGCAAGGGCGCTCAACATCTACTTCTCCTCAATGGGTTTCACGGAGGCGAACTTCGCCGTCATGCGCCTGATGCCGGCCACGGTCTGGAGCCCGGCCTGCGGCCCGACCTTGCCGACCACGCCTGCGGCGTTGGCGCTCCCCCACCGGAGGGCCTCCGGCACGCCCAGCCCGCGGTGGAGCGCGGCCACGAAGCCGGTGGCGAAGCTGTCGCCCGCGCCGGTCATCTCCACGACCTTGGCCGGGTAGACGCCGATCTTCCAGAGGCGGACGCCGTCGTAGGCGTGCGCCCCGCGCGGACCGTCGGTGATGACCACGATCTTGGGGCCGGTGTTGTGGAGCGCCTGGGCGAGCGGATGCATCTCCCCGCGACGGCCGACGAGCTGCTCGGCCTCCTGCTTGTTGACGAAGAGCACCTCGGTCTGCGCCAACAGCGGCTTGAGCCGCGCCAAGCCCTCGCGGATCTGGCCGGTGCCCGGGTTGTAGCCGAGCTTGGCCTTGGTGCGCTTGAGGTAGGCCAGCAAGGAGCGCTCCAGCCCGTGATGGTTGCTGCCGATGGCCGTGTAATAGACCCACGCCGAGGACGCGAGGGCCGGCAGTTTGTACGTGCGCTTCTCGCTGTAATAGAGGATGGTGCGCTCGCCTTGGTAGTTGAGGACCACCGAATAGTTGGAAGGGCGCTTGCGGTCGACGACGAGATACGCCGGCGAGACCTTCTCCTTCTTCATCGTCCCGAGGATCATCCGGCCGATCTCGTCGTCGCCGACGACGGAGTAGAAGGCGGCCTTCATGCCGAGCCGCGACGAGCCCACCGCGTTGTTGGCGGCATTGCCGGCCACGGTGCGTTCCAGGGAGACGATGGGGATCTTGTCGGCGTAGTTGAAGCACAGCAGGCAATTCTCCCGGTCCACCGTGCACATCAGCGAGGCGTCGGCCACGCGCACGAAGGTGTCGAGCGTGGCGTCGCCGATGGAGATGATGTCGAACGTCGTCTTGGCCATATCACCGGCGCTTGAGGACCTTGCGGACGGCCTTCATGATGGCGCCCGTGCCCATGCCGAAGGCCTCGATGAGCTCGTCCGGCTCGCCGCTCTCGCCGAAGCGGTCCTGCACGCCGACGAACTCCATCGGCACCGGGACGTGCGCGGCCAGGATCTCCGCCACGCGCGACCCCATGCCGCCCTGCACCTGGTGCTCCTCGACCGTCACCACGCGGCGCGTCTTGCGGGCCGAGGCGACGATGGTCTTGGCGTCCATGGGCTTGACCGTGTGGTTGTCGATGACCTCGCAGTCGATGCCGGCACGGGCCAACCTCTCCGCGGCCACCAGCGCGTTGTAGACGAGCGGACCACAGGCCACGATGGTGACGTGCTTGCCGAAGCGGAAGGTCTCGGCGCGGCCCAGACGGAAGGGCGTCTTCTCCGTGGTGAAGACCGGGCTCTTCTCGCGGGCGAAGCGGAAATAGCAGGGGCCAGGGTCGGCCGCCACGGCGAGCGTGGTCTTCTTGGTCTCGAGCATGTCGCAGGGCGCGACCACGGTCATCCGCGGGATGCAGCGCATGATGGCCATGTCCTCGACGGCCTGGTGCGTGGCGCCGTCCGGCCCCACCGAGACGCCGGCGTGCGCGCCGACGACTTTCACCGGGACGTCGTTGAGCGCGATGTTGGTGCGGATCATCTCCCAGTTGCGCCCCGGCGAGAACATGGCATAGGAGGAGATGAAGGGGATCTTGCCGGCCATGGCCATGCCCGCGGCGATGGCCGCGAGCGACTGTTCGGAGACGCCGAACTGCACGAAGCGCTCCGGGAAGGCCTTCTTGAAGGCCAAGGAGCGCGTCGACTCGGTGAGGTCGGCGCACAGCACCAAGACGCGCGGGTCGGCCGTACCGGCGGCGACCACGCCTTCGCCGTAGCCGTCGCGGGTCGGCTTCTGGACGAGCCGCTCCTTCTTGAGGAGGTCGGGGACGAGGTAGGCCTTGGGGTTCAGCGCCATATCATTCGTGCTCGCTGCGGATCTTGCCGCCCAAGGTGCGCAGCTGCCGGAGCGCCTCGGCCGCCTGTTCGGCGTTGGGCGGGATGCCGTGCCACTGGAACTTCCCCTCCATGAAGTCCACGCCGCGGCCCGGGATGTTGTGCAGCAGGACGACCGTCGGCCTCTCGGCGATGGCCTTGGCCTCGTTGACGCGGTCGATGATCATCCGGATGTTGTTGCCGTCGCAATCCATGACGTGCCAGTTGAACGCCTCGTACTTCTCGCGCAGCGGCTCGAGGGGCATGATGTCCTCGGTGTTGCCGTCGATCTGGATGTTGTTGCGGTCGACGAAGGCCGTGAGGTTCGCCAGACGGTTGGCGCCGGCGAAGAGCACGGCTTCCCAGTGGAGCCCGGCGGCGTGCTCGCCGTCGGAGGTCAGGACGTAGGTGCGCCAGTCCTTGCCGTCGAGGCGGGCGGCGTAGGCGAGACCCGCGGCCTGGGCCAAACCCGCGCCGAGCGGGCCGGAGGTGGTCTCGACGCCCGGCAGCTTTTCGCGTTCCGGATGGCCCTGGAGCCGCGTCCCGAACGCGCGCAGGGTGAGCAGCTCCTTCTTGGGGAAGTAGCCGGCATGGGCCATGGCGGCGTAGCGGCCGGGGCAGATGTGGCCGTTGGAAAGGATGAGCCGGTCGCGTTCTTCCCAGTCCGGTTTCTTGGGATCGTGATGCAGGACATGGAAGTACATGGCGGTGAAGAAGTCCGCCATGCCGAGCGGCCCGGCCGAGTGGCCGGAGCCGGCCGCGAGCAGCATGGAGATGATGCTCTTCCTGACCTCGTTGGCGATCTCCTCCAACCGAGCGACCTTCTTGTCGTGGGCATGCGCCATAGCCAGGCAAGTATAGCAAAACCGCCGGCCGTTTCCGACCCGCGGCTCACCGCGTCAACGCCCGCCGGAACTCCTCGACGGCCTCGCGCAGGTCCGGCGCGCCGAAGAGCGCGCTCGCCGCCACCACGCCGTCGCACCCGAGCGCGGCCAGGTCCGCGGCGATCGCCGGCGTCACCCCGCCGTCCACCTCCACCCGCAGCGCCGGCCGCAGGCGCTTGAGCTCGGCCACCTTGGCGAGGGCCACGTCCTGGAAGGCCTGCCCGCTCCAGCCGGGCGTGACCCCCATGACGAGCACGGCGTCGAGCTCAGGGAGGATGTCCGCGATGCGCGAGACCGGGGTCTCGGGATTGATGGCCAGCCCGCCTTCCCGGCCGACCGCGCGCATGGCCTCGACCGCAGCCAACGGGTTGCCGGGCGCCTCGACGTGGGCGAAGACGCGGTGCGCCCCGGCCATGATCCAGTCGTCGACGACGCGCTCCGGGCGCTCGACCATGAGGTGCGCCTCGAGGACGAAGGGCAGGTGCATGCGGGCGATGGCCGCGGGATCCGCCCAGCTCACGGTGGGCACGAAGCGGCCGTCCATGACGTCCACCTGGACGGTCTGCGCCAGGTCGGCGACGGCCTGGGTGCGGGAGCGGAACCCGAAGACGTCCTGGGCGAGGATGGCCGGGATGAGCTCACCGTGCCTCATAGGCGGCGATCTTCTTGAGACGCCGCACGTGCCGCGGCGCCCGGGAAAAGGGCGTGGCCAAAAAGAGGCGTACCACGAGCTTGGCCCGTACGAAGGCGCGCGTGGCGGTACGCGCGCCGAGGGACAGCACGTTGGCGTCGTTGTGCGCACGGGCCAGGCGCGCCGTCTGCGCGTCGAAGCAGAGCGCGGCCCGCACGCCACGGACCTTGTTGGCGGCCACGGCTTCGCCGTTGCCGCTGCCGCCGAGGATGATGCCGACCGCCGCGCCTGCAGCCGCGGCCACGGCCTCGGCCACCGGGATGACGACATCCGGGTAATCGACGTCGCGGACGGAGTCCGTGCCGAAATCGAGCACCTCGTAGCCCATGCCGACCAGCCAGCGCTTGAGCCGCTCCTTGAGGCGGTAGCCGGCATGGTCCGCGCCCATGATGACGACGGGCTTCTGCATACCTGCCGATTCTATCATGAAAAGAAAAGGCGCCGCGTGGCGTGCACGCGGCGCTCAGCCCTCGCCCGCCTCCCGGGCGGATGGCCGGTCCGTGTCGTGGCCGTCCTGCAGCGCCTTGATGGCGGGGATGAGGCCGGCCATCTCGATGTTGACGTCCTCGAGCCAGTCGCGGATGGCCTCGCGCCGGTCGGGGGCCGACCGCATCGGGATGCCGCCCCGCAGGCCGTCCACCCCGTCCAGGCAGACGGTGAGCAGCCGGTTGGCGGTGAACATGGCCTTCTCCAGCTCGCCGAGCGCCTGCACGTACTGGTGCTCCCGCAGCAGCTCGAAGGCCTGCAGGAAACCGCCGATGCTCGTGGCCAGACGGGCCAGGCCGCTCCAGTGCCGCTCCTCCGTCCCGACGAGCTCGCCGCGCAACGCGGCGATCGCGCCGTCGAGGTCATGCGCCTGCCCCTCCAAGACGCAGGCGGCGGCCGACGCCTCGCGGAGCTCCGCGATCATGGCGTCGAGCATCTTGATCTCGACCGCATACCAGGCGGCCTGGCCCTTGTCCGCGATCGTGATGGCCGCGGCGACCCTGATGCGCTCCTGCTCGTGCGTCGCCAGGTCGGCGGCCAGCGCCCGCAGGTGCCGGATGCGCGCGGTGCGGACCTCGATTTCGGCATGCGCGAACTCCTGGATTGCCCCGAGGAGATCGCGGGCCTGCGCGACGGCGTCCATGTCCCCTCCTTCCGTCCGCACGACCTGCGCGGACACGCCACCCTAGCCCGTTTCGGCCGTCGCGTCAACCCTTGCCGGAGCCGTCAGCGCCCGGTACGCTGCTCCCATCTTTCTATGCCCGGCATCGATTTCCCGAAGATGGAGGAGGAGGTCCTGGCGCGCTGGGAGCGCGACGGCGTCTTCCGGAAGACGCTCGAGAAGCCCGCCCCCCGCGGCACCTTCGTCTTCTACGAGGGTCCGCCCACGGCCAACGGCCGCCCCGGCATCCACCACGTGGAGGCGCGCGCCTTCAAGGACATTATCCCGCGCTTCCGGACCATGCAGGGCTACCGGGTGGACCGCAAGGCCGGCTGGGACACGCACGGCCTGCCGGTCGAGCTCGAGGTCGAGAAGAAGCTCGGCATCTCCGGCAAACCCCAGATCGAAGCGCTCAAGCCGACGGTCGCCGAGTCCATCGCCCACTTCAACGCGCTCTGCAAGGAGTCCGTCTGGACGTATCTCGAGGATTGGAAGCGGCTCACGGCGCGCATCGGGTTTTGGTTGGACATGGATCGCCCGTACGTGACCTACGAGCCGGCCTACGTGGAGTCGCTGTGGGCGGCCATCAAGACCGTCTGGGACCGCGGGCTGATGGTCGAGGACGACAAGATCGTCCCCTACTGTCCGCGCTGCGGCACGGCGCTCTCCAGCCACGAGGTCGCGCAGGGATACAAGGAGGTCTCCGACCCGTCGGTCTACGTGAAGTTCCGCGGCGCAGGCAGGAGCTTCCTGGTCTGGACGACGACGCCCTGGACGCTGCCGGCCAACGTCGCGCTGGCCGTCGGTCCGGACATCGCGTACGTCGAAGTCGAGGCCGGCGGCGAACGGATGGTCCTCGCCAAGAGCAGGCTCATGACGCTTGAGGGTACGGACCACCGCATCGTCGCGGAGATGATCGGCGCGGACCTCGTCGGGCAGACGTACGGGCCGCTCTACACGCTGGCGCATCCGGAGGGCGAGGCCTTCCGCGTCATCGCCGGCGACTTCGTCTCCACCGAGGACGGCACCGGCATCGTGCACATCGCCCCGGCCTTCGGCGAGGACGACATGCGCGTGGCGCGCGAGAATGGCCTGCCGACCCTCAAGACCGTCGACGCGCAAGGCGCCTTCGCCTTCCCGGAGACGGACGACGCCTTCGGCCGGCAGCTGCACGGCATGTTCGTCAAGGACGGCGACGCGCTCATCACCGAGGACCTCAAGACGCGCGGGCTGCTGTTGCGCGTCGCGCCCTACATCCACGAGTACCCGTTCTGCTGGCGCTGCGCGACGCCGCTCATCTACTACGCCAAGCGTTCCTGGTTCTTCGCGGTCTCCAAGGTCAAGGACGCGCTCATCGCCAACGCCGAGACCATCGCCTGGACCCCCGGCTATATCAAGGAAGGGCGGTTCGGCGAGTGGCTCAAGGGCATCCGCGACTGGGCCATCAGCCGCGAGCGCTACTGGGGCACGCCGATCCCGGTATGGACCTGCGCGGACTGCGGGAAGCAGGAATGCCTCGGCTCCTTTGCGCAGTTGCGCGAGCGCGCCACCGCGGCCACGCGCCCCGGAGCCGATTTCGACCCGCATCGTCCGTTCATCGACGCGGTCGTCCTCGGCTGCGCCTGCGGCGGCGCGATGCATCGCACGCCGGACGTCATGGACGTCTGGTTCGACTCCGGC
Source organism: uncultured Gammaproteobacteria bacterium (assembly GCA_964648865.1). Classification (GTDB taxonomy): domain Bacteria; phylum Patescibacteriota; class Patescibacteriia; order 2-12-FULL-57-11; family 2-12-FULL-57-11; genus SCUL01. The sequence goes on from CAZYLV010000001.1 coordinate 164,196, forward strand.
GCCATGCCCTTCGCGCAGTGGCACTACCCGTTCGCGGGCAAGGAGCAGGTCGACGGCGGCGCGGCGTATCCGGCCGATTACATCGCCGAGGCCATCGACCAGACGCGCGGCTGGTTCTACACGCTGCTCGCCACGGCGACGCTGCTCGGCCGCGACGCGCCGTACAAGAACGTCGTCTGCCTGGGCCACGTGCTCGACGCCAAGGGCCAGAAGATGTCCAAGTCCAAGGGCAACGTCGTCGACCCCTTCGCCATGATCGACCGCTACGGCGCCGACGCCTGCCGCTTCTACATGTACACGGTCAACCAGCCGGGCGACCCCAAGCGCTTCGACGAGGCCGACCTCGAGAAGGTCGTCAAACAGACCATGAACATCCTCTGGAACGTGCTGACGTTCTGGGAGACGTACAAGGGCGAGGCCGACGCGACACCGGGAGACCACGTGCTGGACCGCTGGATCCGCGCCCGGCTCGCAGAGCTGGTGCGTTCCGTCACCACCGACCTTGAGGCCTATCGCGTCACCGAGGCCGGACGCGCCGTGGCCGCCTTCGTCGATGACCTGTCCACCTGGTACGTCCGTCGCAGCCGCGACCGGTTCAAGGGTCCGGAGCGCGCGGCGGCCGCGGCGGCCCTGCGCGAGGTGCTGCGCACCTTCTCCGCGGTGCTGGCGCCGTTCATGCCCTTCCTGGCGGAGTCGCTCCATGCGCGGCTCGGCGACCCGGCCGAAAGCGTGCACCTCGCCGATTGGCCGGAGGCGGACGCGCCGGACCAGGCCCTGCTCGACGAGATGGCCCACGCCCGGCGGATCGTCTCCTTCGGGCTCGAGGAACGCGCCAACGCCAAAGTCCCCGTGCGCCAGCCGCTGGCCGCGGCCGACATCCGGGCCGCGGGCGTCTCGGACGAGGTCGCGGCGCTCATCCGCGACGAGCTCAACGTGCTCACGCTGCGCTTCGCCGCAGGCGACGGCATCCAGGTGACGCTCGACACGGCCATGACGCCGGAGCTCAAGCTCCAGGGAGCGTTGCGCGAGCTCATCCGCCAGGTGCAGCAGCTGCGCAAACAGGCCGGACTCACGGTCCATGACCGCATCACGCTCCACCTCATGGGCGCGGACGACGAGCTGCTGACGGCGCTCGAAGGGCACGCCGAGGAGATCCTGACCGCGGTGCGCGGGGACTCCCTCTCGGCCGACAAGCCGGAGACGGTGTCGGCCGACGCCCAGGTCATGCTCGCCGAGCGGGCCTTCTGGGTGGGCATCCGCGCGGCCTGAACACGGGAAACGGGACCCGGCCGAACGGCCGGGTTTTGTGATACGCTGGTGGGCGTATGCCGAGCGTCCCCCTGCTTCCCGAGATGGTCCGCAAGCGCGACGGACGGCTCGAACCGTTCTCGCTCGAGAAGGTCGCCCGCTCCATCCGCAAGGCCATCGCCGACGTCACCGGCAAGGAGATGGCTGCCAAGGCGCGGGCCGTGGCGGAGCGCGTCGGCATCATCATCGCCGAGGGTTTCGACCGACGCATCCCTTCCACCGCGGACGTCCGCGCCGCCGTCGAGGAGGCCCTGCACCAGCAGAAGATGCCGGACGTGGCCAAGGCCTACGTCCTCTACCCCACCATCCGCCACGAGAACGGCAGCGCCAAGACGGCCGGGGTGAGCGACGACCTCAAGCTCGGCATCAACGCCATCAAGGTGTTGGAGCGGCGCTACCTCAAGAAGGACGAGAACGGCCGCATCATCGAGACGCCCTCGCAGATGTTCCGGCGCGTGGCCATGGCCGTGGCCCAGGGCGAGCAGCGCTACGGCGCGGCCGCCGACGCCGTGGCCCAGGCCCAGGAGGAGTTCTACGCGGCCATGGCCGACGGCCTCTTCCTGCCCAATTCGCCGACCCTGATGAACGCCGGCAACCCCCGCGGGCAGCTCGCCGCCTGCTTCGTCCTGCCCATCCGCGACGAGCTGACGAGCATCTTCGACACGCTCAAGGCCACGGCGCTCATCCACCAATCGGGCGGCGGGACAGGCTTCAACTTCTCGGCCATCCGCCCGGGCGGCGACCTGGTGCGCTCCACCGGCGGCGTGGCCAGCGGCCCGCTGTCCTTCATGAAGCTCTTCGACGCCACGACCGAGGTCATCAAGCAGGGCGGACGGCGGCGCGGCGCCAACATGGGCATCCTCGACGTCACGCATCCCGAGATCGAACGTTTCGTCGCCCTCAAGAGCGACGGCGTGACGCTGCGCAACTTCAACATCTCCGTCGCCGCCACGGACCGCTTCATGCGCGCGGCCGTCTCCGGCGGTACGGTGGACCTGGTGAACCCGCGCACCGGCAAGAAGGCCGGCACGCGCAAGGCCAAGGCCATCTTCGAGGAGATCTGCGAGCAGGCCTGGGCGGGCGGCGACCCCGGGCTGGTCTTCATCGACGAGATCAACCGCAAGAACCCGACGGCCGACTCCGGCCGCATCGAGGCCACCAACCCGTGCGGCGAGCAACCGCTCCATCCATTCGAGAGCTGCACGCTCGGTTCCATCAACGTCGCCAAGCTGGTGGGCAAGGACGGCATGGATTGGGAGCGTCTCCGGACCCTGGTGCGGCTGGGCGTGCGCTTCCTCGACGACGTCATCGACATCAATGACTATCCGCTGCAGCGGATCGCCGAAGTCACCAAGCAGCACCGCCGCATCGGGCTCGGCATCATGGGTTTCGCCGAAGCGCTCATCGCCCTCGGCATCCCCTACGATTCCCCCAAGGCGCTCCGCTTCGGCGACGCGCTGATGCGCTTCATCTGGGAGGAAGGCCACAAGACTTCCGGCGCGCTCGGCCGGCTGCGCGGGGACTTCCCGGCGTTCAAGGGCAGCCGCTGGCGCAAGAAGGGCCGACGCCACATGCGCAACGCCACGGTCACCACCGTGGCGCCGACCGGCACCATCTCCATCATCGCGGGCTGCTCCTCGGGCATCGAGCCGCTGTTCGCCGTGTCCTTCGTGCGTAACGTCATGGAAGGCACGCGGCTGCTCGAGGTCAACCCGCAGTTCGAGCGCCTCGCCCGCAGCCGCGGTTTCCACTCCCAGGAGCTGCTCTTCCGCATCGCCCAGACCGGCACGCTCTCCGGCGTCAAGGAGGTCCCGGTCACCGTGCGTCGGCTCTTCCGGACGGCGCTGGAGATCCCGCCGGCCTGGCACGTGAAGATGCAGGCGACCTTCCAGAAGTGGTCGGACAACGCCGTCTCCAAGACCATCAACCTGCCGGCCAAGGCCTCGGTCGCCGACGTGCGCAAGGCCTTCCTCATGGCGTGGAAGCTCAAGTGCAAAGGCATCACCGTCTACCGTTACGGCACGCGGCCCGAGCAGGTGCTGACCGTCGGCCCGGTGCCGCGCGGCGCCGAGGAGCGCGCCCGCGAGCAGATGATGGTCGATCCGGAATACGCCGGCGGCTGCCCGACGCCCAATTGCACCTACTGACATGATCGCCCGACTTTCCGGCACCGTCGCCGCCCGCGGCAAGGACTACGTCATCCTCGACGTTGCCGGGGTCGGCTATCGCGTCGTCGTCGGCCCGGCGCTCCTCGGCGGCCTCGCCGCCGGCGGCACGGCGACGCTCTTCACCCACGAGGCGGTGCGCGAGGACGGACGCGAGCTCTTCGGCTTCCGGTCCCACGACGCGCTGGAGCTCTTTTGGCGGCTCATCGCGGTGCCGGGCGTGGGGCCGCGCGTGGCCTTGCACCTCATGGAGAGCGGCTCCCCGGAGCAGGTCCGCGCGTCCATCGAGGCCGGCGACCTCAAGCGGCTCACGTCCATCCCGGGCATCGGCACCAAAAAGGCCCAGCAGATCGTGCTGGCGCTCAAGGGAAAGCTGGTCGAGGCAGAGGAGGGCCTGCGCGACGACCTGCTCGATGCTCTGGTCGGCATGGGGTACGGCAAACAGGAGGCGGCCGAGGCACTCAAGGCGGTTCCCGAGGACCTGCCGGACGAGGAGCGGTTGCGCAAATCTTTGGCTTTCTTGAAGAGAAAATAGGCATTTGTTTCACCGCTCTATACAGGGAAAGTGGCTCAACCGAGCCACTTTTCTGTTTGGTTTGGCTAGACACCCTTGACAAATCCTTCCGGCTGTGGTATGCTCGTCCGTTCTGAAAGTTCCTCTGCAGCTTGTCGTCAGAGGAGCCCAGGACAAAAAGGACCTTGAAAACATCCGCCAAAGGACCTGAGGAGAGATCGGGCCCTTCGGCGGGAAGCTTCTCCACGACGCGCACACGACGTGCGCCTCTCGCGGGAGGGCTTCGGAGGATAGACCGATGACCAAGACCTTCATCGTGGTGCGCACCGACGGCCGGAACGCCGGTCTCCTGGAGTGCGACTGCCACGGCACCACCGACGACTGCCCCTGCCTCGCCCCCGAGGACCTCGACCAGCTCGAGATCGACGGTCTCGAGGAGCTCATCGAAGCGCTCTGCGTCGAGCCGCAGGTCCACAAGGCCGCCTGAGCGGCCGAGGAGACGGCAGCGGTGGGAACGGAGGAGGTCGCCACGGCATATCCTCCATCTCATCCCAGCGTCCGAGGAGAGATCGGACATTGGGATGAGCGTCCGAACCTGACGTCCCGCGCGGTGCGGGACCTCTCATGGGTCGTCGTCTCGGAGTCAACGATGGACAAGATCATGGCGTTCGGTGGTGCGATCTTCCTGGCCTTCAGCTTCTGCGCGGCGACGATGGTCCCGCCGGCGGCGATGGCCTACGAGAGCCACCGCAACCGCCACGGGCACGTGATCGTGCTCGACACGATCGAGATCGTCGGTCGGGTCCCGGTCGAGGTGATCGACTCCCACGAGGAGTACGACGTGGGCGACACCCACATCGTCGCCGACGGCTCGGCGATCATCTACGCCTCGCGCTGAGGCCCACCGGTTGAGGATCCCACCGGTCGAACAAAAAGGATCCAGAGAGCGAGTGGTCCGCCACACGCTCTCTCCTCTTCCGAAGGCATCAGGAACCTGGTGCGGTCGGATGAGGACCTCCCACGCGTCGCAGGTGCGGCGCCTCTGGAGAGGACATGGTGATGCGATGAAGAAGCTCTTCGGACTCCTGGTGGTGCTCGGCTCGGTGTTCGGCTCGACGGCGGCGCAGGCGCAGGACCCGGAGCCGTTGCAGGAGCTGGACATGAGCGTCCAGATGTTCGGCCCGGCGTACGTCGACGCCGACCTGCTCCAGCGGATCATCACGGACGACGCCGCGGCGCTCCTCGGCGACGACCACCTGATCGTGGTGGTGGTCCCCCACCGCCAGCACCGCCTCACGACGCTCGACATCCTGGTGATGTCGGAGCGGATCACGGACGGCAACGTCTACACGCTGCGGCAGCTCATCCAACTCGCGACCTGTCGGGACGACATCACGGTCCCCACGGTCAACGGCCGCCCCTGGCGCCGGGCTCGGATCGCGAGCCGCTGAGCGCAACCGGTTGAGGATCCTACCGGTCGAACAAAAAGGATCCAGAGGGTCGCAAGATCCTCTCCTCTTCCCAAGGCATGAGCTCCGCTCGTGCGGTGGGACGAGGAGCGATGAACCGAGGCATCAACGCCAAGGTGAAGCGACTCGGGATTCGAGGTCACATGCGTATCCTTGGCCATGCGCTCTGGTTGTTCATCCTGTCCACAGAGGTGGCCTGTGCCGCCGTCTGCATCGGGATCTTCGCCTGTTTCATCACGACCCAGCCGGTGGTGGCAGTCCTGCCGACGGTCGCGGCGCTCGTGATGCACGCGCCCCTGCTTCTCCTGGGGGACATGCGCAGGGACTTCGTCCACTACATCCTCTCGGGAAGCTTCGCGCTCCCGTGGGAGTAGTCCGGTAGTTGCGGACATCGGCCGCGACAAGGAGTCACGCGACTCCTTCCTCTTCTCGGAACTTCACATCGGTGGAGGCCCGAGACGAGGATCCGCCTGAGGACATGAGGGTGAGAGATCATGTCTTTCGGCGGCGAGCCAATCGAGAGAGTGGCTCTGTCCGGGAAAGCGAGCGTACCTGTGGAGATCCTCGACTGCGTGTTCTGCCTCGTCGCCATCGACGAGAACTGCCCCTGCTGCGCCGGCTACGGCGTCGGCGCCATCGACCCCGAGAAGGGCCTGCGCCCGCTCACCGACGCCGAGTTCCTCGCCGCGTGCGAGGCCTCGATCGACATCGCCCTCCACGAGCTGGGCGAGCGCGAGCGTCTCGCGGAGGCCGCGTGATGAGCACGCTGCTCATCGTGCTCGGCGCCTGGTGCGTCGTGAGTTGCGTGGTGACGCCCTTCATCGGGCGCGCCATCCGCGACGGCCGGCTGTGCGTCCCGCGCACGGAGCCGCGGCCGGTGCGCATCGCGCGCCGCCGCAGCAGCTCCTAGGCATCCGGCAGTCGCGGGCATCGGCCGCGACAAGGAGTCGCGCGACTCCTTCCTCTTCCGAGATCATCAGGAATCTGGTGCAATCGGAAGAGGACAAACAGAAAGAAAGCGAGGCGCGTGATGTGGCTGTTTCGTCTGCTGAAGCTCGGCGCGGTGTCGTGGTACCACGCCGCCAAGGAGGAGGTCGAGCGGTCCCGCGAGGGAAAGCGGCCGCGCTACTGGCTCCCCTTCTTCCCGTACCGTCGCTACTTCTCCGAGGCGCAGGTCGCGGAGATGGAGCGCGTCTGGCGGGCCAAGATGGAGCGCGACGAGCGCGATCGGCTCTGACGAGCACCTGGGCGATGGCAGGACAATCCATCGCGGGTGTCACATGGCACCCTCCTTTCCCGAACACATCACTCCGGTGGTGCGTTCAGGAGAGAACACCAACAGAACATGAAGGAGGTAGGGACGACGTGAAGGTCTACACTTTTTGGGCCCTCAGCATCTTCGAGGGCATCGACGTGATCGACTGTAAGGATGGTCCGCGAAGCTACAAGGCCGTCGTGGTCAGCGGACTCAACAGCCGCAGCCCCAAGTCTCACCCGAAGGGGCTCAAGGTCCGCTTCGGGGAGAGCAACCCGCCCGAGACCAAGGACGGCCGAATCTTCCGGGCGCACCCCGTTCGGTTCTCCGCCTCACGCGGTGACCCCCCTCGGTGGCACCTGGTTCGTCCGAGGAACGAGAACGACGATCGGGTGCTCGTGATGGTGCGCACGGCGGGCCATCCCGACAGGCGCCCTCTCCAGAACCTCGAGGGCGCGTCGAAGGTGCTCTGCTCCGGTAGCTCTAAAGACGGAGGCTGGCGAGCGGACGGGGCTCTGGTCGTGATGCATAGCGGAGATGTGCTCGTGATCGACCCTGGCCACGACGGCCACGGTCTGGGCCCGCTCCAGGTACTCGGCTACAGCATCGATCAGGGCCTCTGGACGATGCCTCTCGACGAGTACGAGCGGCTCAGCGCGATGTTCGACGGCATGTTCGAACAGAAGAGCTGAGCGCACGGGTTACGCCTTCCCTAAAAAGGCATCTTCCTCAAACGGATCACCCTGGTGGTCCCGTTGAGGAAGAAAACGAGCCCGCCCGCCAGCGCTGTCATGCGCGGCGGGCGGTTTTTGATTTGCCGTCAGGCCGTCGAACGCGGCTCGAGCGCCGTCAGCCGATCATCGAAACGTCGGTGCGCCGCCTGGTTCATGACTTCGGCCTCGTCGAGGCGACGCAAATCCCGTGTGAACTCGTCGAGTTTGTTGAATCCAGTCTCAACCTGACGCGCGAGCGTCTGCACGACCGCCTCAAGCCGGGAAAACCTACCATCGGCGTCGGCAAAGCCGCGCTGGATGAGCTCCGCCTGTTCGGCGAAGCGCTCGTCCAGACGCTCTTCCAAGAATTCTTCGGTGATGTAACGGCTCCTCATCGGCATATCCACATCGCTACGATACCACAGGCCGCTACCAGCCACCGCGCACTCTCCTTGTCAAGGCCGCGTCGCCCGTGATACGGATGCTCATAGCGGAAAGGAGGCCGCATGCCCGTCTACCTCAAGCTCTTCAACCGTGACGGGACGGAGGATGAGGTCCTCATGTTCGACGAGGTGCGCAATGCGGCGGACCTCACCGTCGATCCCGAGGATGAGCTGCTCTTCCTCGTCCACCAGGGCATCACCTGGAAGGTCGACGCCAGCCAGGGAACCCTCCACGAACGGACCACCTGGGAGCGCGCCGACACCTTGGCCCGGTTCCGACGGGCGATCCGCGCGGGCAGCGCCATCGTCTTCAAGGGACGCATCCGGACGATGACGCCGCGCCGCATCCATACGTACGAGCGGATCATCCGCTTCTTCGCGCAGCCGCCATTCGTCGTCGCCGACGACCCGGGCATCGTGCTGTGCCTCGACGGCATCTCGGCCAACGGCCCCTAGCAGGCCGTCTTTTTGTTCTGTAGGATGGGCGCATGACGCCGCAGGAATGGAACCGCGCCGTGCTGGCCCACGCTCCCGCCTCGGGGGCGTTCTTGCAGGCGCACGAGTGGGGGGCATTCCTCGAGCGGGACGGCGCGACGGTGCGCCGCTTTTCGGCCGATGGCGCCATGGCCCACGTGGTGCGCGCCGACCTCAAAGGACCGCTCTTCGGTTGGAACCTCTTCCGCGGGCCGGTGGGGACGCCGGAGGCTCTGCGCGCGCTCCTCAAGACGATCGCCGCCGACCTGCGCGGTTCCGGAGGCATCTTCCTGCACGGCGAGCCTGCCAGGGACGACATCGCGCCGCCGCAGGCCGTCTCCGCGCGTTCCCGCCAACCGCGCGTGACCGCGCTCCTGGACCTGACGCCCGGCGAGGACGCGCTCCTTGCCGCGATGCGCCACAAGACGCGTTACAACATCCGTCTTGCGCACAAGCATGGCGTCACCGTCCGGCTCGGCGCAGGCGAGGACTTCGCCAAGGTCTGGCCGATGTTCGCGGCCACGGCGCGCCGCGACGGCTTTGCCCTCCACGGGCGTCGTCATTACGAGACGATGCTCTCCATGCTGGCCGGAGCGCTCAGCGAGACGGGGCGCCCCACCGCGCACCTCGTCCTGGCTGAGCATGAGGACGACGCCCTGGCAGCCCTCATCCTGCTGCGCTTCGGCGCGACCGCCACCTACCTCCACGGCGCCTCGTCGGACGCCAAGCGCAACCTCATGGCGCCGCATGCCTTGCATTGGGATACCATCCGTTTGGCCAAGAAGGCAGGTTGCACGACGTACGACTTCTGGGGCGTGGCACCGGAGGATGCGCCGGCGGACCATCCCTGGAGCGGCATCACCCGCTTCAAGATGGGCTTCGGCCCGCGCCGGCTCGACATGCCTGAGGCCTGGGAGTTGCCGCTGCGCCCGCACTGGTATAGATTGTACCGGCTGGCGAACCGCCTGCGCGGAAGGACGTGACGCGCACCCATAGCTCAACGGATAGAGCGCAGGCCTCCGGAGCCTGAAATGAAGGTTCGATTCCTTCTGGGTGCACCAAAAGACCCCACCGATCGGTGGGGTCTTTCGCATGCCGATCACCGTATGACCACGCCCTTGCCCGCGACCTGCGGATCGCCCTCGAGCGTCGTGTCGAGCGGCCCGGCCGTGCGGACGATGAGCCCGCCGGCGGCCTCGTCGGTCGCCTCGAGCGTCCACGCGCCGGTCAGCGGCAGCACCTTGCCGACGTCGGCGTCCGTGGGGACGATGCGCACGTCGAACTCCCCGTCGAGCCGCGTCACGGAGGGAGGCATGCGGTTGAGCGTCCAGACGGCGGTCGAAGAGGCGGCATCGTAACGCAGCTCGCCAGCCGAGACGTTGATGCGCTCGCCGAAGGCCACGCCCGGGGGCAACGGGATGCGCAGGGTGAGCCCCGTGAGCTCATGGAGGGTGTTCTCCGCGGTCCAGGAGATGCGGTACGTGGTGGTGGCACCGACGCGCGGCGGCACCGGCCCGGTGCCCACGGCGATGTCGTCGTCGTTGAAGTAGCGGGCGCGCGACGCGAAGCGCAGGTCGGAGTTGAGGGTGAGCGTCGTCTTGGCGCTCTTCACGGCACGGCCGGCGTCGAGATCCCCGACGCGGGCGACCTTGGCCTCGGCCCAGACGTCCACGGCATAGCCGCGTTCCTCGAGCGAGAAGGGCGCCGAGGCCAGGGGTACCTCGACATCGACGGCGCCTTCATCGCCGGGCCCCAGCCGGTCGAGCCGGGCGATCTCGGTGCGCGTCCAGGTGACGCGGCTGCCGTCGCGCTCGCCGGCCGGCTCGGCGCGCAGCTCGGAGAGGATGAGCGGCGAGGTCTCCCCGCGGACCGGTCGCGCCTCATAGACGAGCGTCACCTCGACCCCGTGGAGGTCCACGGCGCCGCGGTTCTCGTAGGTCACGGTGGTGCGCAGCACGTCGCCGAAGTTGATGCGCCCGGCGCCGCTGATGCCGCTGGTCACGGCGGTCAGCACCAGGTCCCCGGCCACGACCTCGGTGCGCGCCTCGGTGCGGGCATAGGCCAGGAAGCGCTTGTCCGGCGCGACGACCCCGGCCGTGGCCGAGACGGTGCGCTGGCCGCTGGCCTCGGAGGCGAAGCTGCCGCGGACGGTGATCTCCCCGGCCTGGCCGGGCGCGAGGTCCGGCAACGGGACGCGGCCGTCCTCGACGCGCCGCTCGGGCGAGACGGACTCGAGCAGGAACTCCGCGGGCAGCGACAGCTCCACGGAGGCGCCGGCGAGCGGCTCGTCGCCGGTGTTCTCGTAGCGCAGCAGGTAGGTCACCGGCTCGCCGGCCGGCGTGCGGTCCGGACCGGAGACGCCGAGCCGCAGCGTCGCCGCCTCGACCAACGCCGTCGTCGACCCGACCGCCTGGAACTCGGAATTGAAGTTGGCCGGCACGTACGTCGCGTAGGCGGAGAAGGCCAGCGGCGCGCCGACGCCAGCCTCGACCGTACCGCGGATCTCGATCTCGCCGCTCTGCCCCGGGCCGAGCGCGCCGATGAGCCAGCGCGTGCCCTCGATGGGCGGCGGCACGGCCTCGGCCATGCGGAAGCCCTCGGGCAGCGTGGCCGTCAGCTCGAAGGATCCGAGGACGACGCGCTCGCCGTTGGCGTACCGGATGCGGACCGTGGCGGCGTCGCCGGCGGCCAGCGGTCCGACGGTGGAGACCGCGACCTTGACTCCCTCGCCGCGGAAGGCCCCCGGCTGGAAGACGAAGAAGCCCGCCCAGGCCGCGGCGGCCAAGAGACCGAAGAAGACGACGAGCGCGACGAGCAGGGTGCGCAGCCGATGGGCCCGGGCGCGCTCCAAGGACTGGAAGTCCGGCAGGTTGCCGTCCTCGTCCTTGAAGATGGCGCGCAGGTCCTCGACGACGGCCTCGTCCGCCGGCGCGGGCATCGACGGCGTCGGCTCAGGAGGCGGTGGCGTCGCGGGCGGCTTCTTGGGCATAGGTCAGCGGCCGAAGACCACGCCGACGAAGCGGTCGACGGCCTGGCGCCACACGTCGAGCCGGGCGTCGTCGCCGGTGGCGGCGACCTCGGCAGGCAGGGCGTGGAGCACGCGCATGCCCTGCGGCGCGCGGATGCGGACCGTCACGTAACGCTCCTCGGCGCCGGACTGCTTCTGCAGGAAAAGGCCGTAGGAGCCGCGCGCCTTGGCCCCGGTGAGCGCCGCGGCCAGCCCCGGTTCGGCGCGGGGGATCTCCACCCGGAAGGGCAACTCGTAGGAGAAGCGCACCGTCTTGCTCTCGCCGGGCAGCAGGCGCATCCAGTTGGCGAAGACCGTCTTGCCGGACTCCTCGAAGACCGCGGTGCCGGTCTGCCGGTCACGGATGGCGCCGCCGAGCGCCGCGCGCACCTCGGGGTCCTCCCCGAACGCCGGATCGCGCGGGATGAAGAGCGCCTCCTCCGGCGGTTCGAACTGCCCGTCGGCCGACAGCAGCGTGCTGCCTGCGGGGACATAGACGCGCAGGTACGTGAAGTTGCCGACCCCGGTGAGCGGCGTCCCCGGGATGCCGCGATGGGTGCGCGTCACCGTCACGGTGTCGGTGACGCGGCCGTCGCTGCCGATGGCCACTTCATGCATGACGTCGTCGCGGATGACGGCATCGGTCTTCTCGCCGCCGACGTTGGTGGCGACGACCGCCAGGTAGTCGCCGTCGGTCTCTCGCAGCGCCCCGTCCCAACCGAAGCGGGCGAAGGCCGCGGCGACCTCCGGGTCGCCGACGGAAAGCTGGATCTGCCGGGCGCGCAGGGCCCGGCCGGCCAGATCGGCCAGCGCCAGGGAGAGCTGCGGCGAGGGCGACTGCAGCCGCGCCAGGAGCAGCGGGAAGAGGTCGCTGAGGATCTGCTTGGGCTTGGCCGGATCGGCGGGAGCGAGCTCCACGGCGCGCTGGATCTCGTCGAGGACGTTCTCCGAGGTCAGGGTCACGCCGTAGGCAGGCATCTCGACCGGGCCGGTCACGGCCAGGAGCTCGGAGAGCACCGTGGCGTTGACCGCGATGACGCCGTCGACCGTCGGCCCGCCGCTCTTCTCATAGAACCAGGCGAGCTTCTCGGCGGAAGTCGGGAAATCGGCGAACCAGTTGGCGTCATGGAAACGCCAGCGGCCGGTGACGAGACGGAGCGGGTCCGGCGGATTGAGCCAGGCGCGGACGTCGCCCTGGATGTCGTACGAGCCGCCCGGCGGCAGGCGGACGTCGGTGATGCGGCCGTGCTCCACCTCGATCTCGGCGAAGCTGCCGATGAAGCCGCCGGTGGCGCGCAGCTCGTGGTTGTTCTGGAAAAGCAGCAGGTAGCGCCGCGGCCGGTCCGCGCCGAGCAGCGCCTCGACGGCCGCCGCCAGCGGCGGGAAATCGGCGAAGCCGCGGCGGATGGCGTCGGCGCTCCCGGCGAGGGCCGCGACCTCGGCGCGATGTTCGGCCGGGACGTCGGCGAGGTCGACGGCGGCCAGCGCCGTCGCCGCGGCGGCGACGTCCGGCTCCAGCGCGGCGACGCTCTCCTTGAGGGCGCGCAGGACGGCGGTCGGCGGCGCATCGGCGGAGAGATCGCCGAGCGCGCCGGTGATCCGCTCCCCCGCCCGGGTCAAGGTGTCGCCGGCGGTGAAGAGCGCCGCGGCCGTACGCGCCGGGCTCTTGCCGGGCAGCCGCTCGGCAAGGGCAAGGAGCGCGCCGCCGACCGGACCGAGCGAGCCGCGCACGTCGCCGAAGGCCTGGCTGGCGGCGGCCAGCGCCGACGAGGCCGCCGGCAGGTCACGGGCGCCGGCGGCGGAACCGGCGGACCGCACGGCGTCGAGCGCGGAGACGGCGCGCAGGCGGATGTCCGACGCCATACGGCGGACCGAGGCGTAGGCGCCGAGCGCATGGATCGGTCCGAGCGCGACGAGTCCGATGAGGACGACGGCCGCCAGGGAGCGCCGCCAACTCCACGCGCCGCCGAGCGGCTGGAGCCCGGCCGTCCACGGCCGGCCGCCGGACGGCGCGCGCAGCGCGACGGGCGGTTCGTCCTGCACGGGATCGACGGCATCGAAGGCCTGCAGCGCCCCGTCCGGCAGGTCGCCGCCCGCGGAGAGGATGGGCTGCTCGCGGTCCGGAGAGACGACGGCGAGGACCGACGCGAACGGGCGGGTCAGCCGCTCGACGCCCGCTTCGGCGGCCTCGGAAACGGTGCGCACCAATGCCGCCGGGATGGCGACATGGGCTTGGGCGCGGGCAGCCAGCGCATCGGGCCGACGCGCGTCGGCGCGGTGCGGGTTGAGCCGCAACTCCTCGTCATGGCGGCGCGGTGCGGCCAGTGCGGCGGCGGCCCACGACTCCAGCCGGTGGGAGACGCCGGACCGCACCTCCGCCGGCACGCCCGCGGACGCGCCGGTCAGGCGCACCTCGACGACGTGCGGGGACGGATCGGCGACGACGTGGGGGCGCACCGGCAGCGCCGCGCCGGACAACCGGAGCGGACGGTCCTCGGCGCCGCGCAACGCCAGGGCGATCTCCCGCGCGCGTTGCGGCGTGAACGGCGCAGGTACCGGTGCGGCCGCCGCGGAGATGCGCGCCGGGCGCTTCTTGGCAGGAGCCGCCGCGGGACGCACCAAACGTCGGAGGGCGACGAGCACCTTCTTCGTCGGGCGCGGGGTGTTCTTGGGTCGGGAAGAGGCCATGTCAGCCGAGGGCGGATTCGTAGACGCGGAGCGTTGCTTCGGCCATGCGTCGCCAGGAAAAGCGGGCGCAGACGGCGGGAGCGGCGGCGAGCAGCCGGGCGCGGGCGGCGGGATCGCGCAGGAGGCCGGCGACGGCCGCGACCGCGGCCGTCGGGTCTCCCGGCGGCGTGAAAAGCGCGGCGTCGCCGAGCACCTCGCGGTGCACCGGGATGTCCGAGACCACGACCGGCGTGCCGAATGCCAAAGCCTCGAGCGGGGTCAGCCCGAAGCCCTCGGCGCGGCTGGCGGTGACGAGGACCTGCGCGCCACGGTAGGCGGCGGCGAGCCGGGCGTCGTCCACCGATCCGAGGAAGACGGCCGCTGCTCCCAGGGCGCGCCAGGCCGCCGAAGCGCGCACGCGCTGGGAGAAGAAGTCGTCCTGGCCGATCCAGACGAGACGCAGGTCGGCCATCTCCGGCATGGCGCGCAGCCCGGCCACGGCGGCGAGGAGCCCCTCGACGTCCTTGTGCGGATAGGCGTTGCCGACATAGAGCAGGTAACGCCCCTCTGGAGGGGCGGCGGCGAGCCGACGCACGGCCAGCTCCGGACCGCCGAGCGGGATGGCCGTGACCTTGGCGGCGACCGCCGGCTCATGCCGACGGATGTCGGCGGCCGTGGCCTCGGAGACGGCGATGACGGCGCGGCTTCCGGTGAGGGCGTGCCGGAGCACCCGGCGGTACCCGGCGTTCTTCACGGCGTAGCGCAGCGGACCGCCGATCGTCGCCCGACGGCTGGGATGCGTCAGCAGGATGAGATCGTGGACGGTGACCACGAACGGTGCCGGGAGCGCGAGGGGCACGTTCCAATGCGGCGCATGGAAGAGGTCGAGCTTTGCCGCGCGGACGATGCCGGGCATGCGCACCTGCTCGGCGAGCGTGTACCAGCGCACGTCGGCCGGCACCTGCCGCCAGCCGGGCGCCTCAAGCCGTCCGGCCGAGGAGGGACGCGTAAAAAGGACGAACTCGTGCGCCGGATCGAGCGCCGCGAGCTCCGCGACGAGCCGCGTGACGTAGCGGCCGATGCCGGTTTCCCCGGCCATCCGCGCGTCAATCCCGATGCGCATGGCGCCATTGTACCACACCCGCGCGGCTCCGGAGCGGCGCATGGCGGGCCTGCGCGCAGACCCGCACGAGCGCGTCGGCGGCTGATTCCCAGCGGAACGCGGCGAGGCGGGCGCGGGCGCGCGCCGTCCGCGCGGCGGCAGCGGCCGGGTCCGCGGCGAGCGCGCGGTAGGCCGCGGCCAACGAGGACTCGTCGCGCGGGTCGACGAGCAACCCCGCGTCACCCACGACCTCGCCCACGGCGCTGCCCTGCGCGACGACGACCGGCACGCCGAGCGCCAGCGCCTCGAGCGGCGGCAGGCCGAACCCCTCGTACCAGGACGGGTAGACCAGCGCCCGCGCGCCGGCGAGCAGCGCCGTGCGCTCCTGCGGCGGCAGGTAGCCGAGCGCGACCGCGCGGCCGCCCATGCCGAGCCGGCGGATGTCGGCGCGCACCGGCGCGGCGTCGACGGCTCCGGCGACGGCCAAAGTCCAGGACAGGCCGGAGCGCTTGAGCCCCAAGAGCGCGGCCCGGACGTTCTTGCGCGGGTCGGCGCCGAGCATGAGCAGGTAGTCCTTGGGCAGCCCGTGGCGGGCACGCGCGGCGTCACGCGCCGCGGCCGCGGGCGGCACGAAGTGCTCCGCGTCGAGCCCTGGGACGAGGCGCACCACCTTGTCCGTCGGCAGGCGGAACAGGTCATGGAGGTCGCGCCGGACGTGCTCCGAGAAGACGACGACGCGATCGGCGCGGGCGATGAGCCGCGGGAAGTCCACGGCGCGATGCCACAGCCGCATCCAGCGGGAGAAGAACTGCGGTTCCCGGAAATAGGAAAGGTCGTGGATGATGAGGACCAGCGTCGAGTCCGGCCGCAGCGCCAGGAAATGCGGGCTGGCGACGACCGTGGCCGGGCCGCGCAGGCCGGCCAGCGCCTCGAGCGTCGGCCGTCCCGAGAAGCGCATGCCGGCGTGGACCAGCTTGTTGGGGAAACGACGCAGCACGAGCGGCACCTCCGGCCCGAGCGCTTCGGCCACCCGCCCGGCTCCCCGAGCGGCGTTGGCCACGGCGCGGACCTCGCCCGGCGCGAGGCGGGCCGTGGCGCGCGCCAGCGCCCGGGTCACGGCGTGGACGCCGGTCGGCCGCGGATCCTGCAGCGCGCGTACGTCGAAGAGCAGCATAGGCTCAGCGCCGCGAGAAGGTCCCGGCCCGGAAGTCGCGGTAGGCGGATTCCACGGAGCGCTTGAGCCGCTCCAGGAAGCGTGGCGTGTCGAAGCGCTCGGCATGCGCCCGGATACGCGCCGGGTCGAAGCGCTCCGGAGAGAATCGGATGACTGCGTGCGCCAGGCTCTCCCACGTCTGCTCCTCGAAGAAGGTGCCTGTCTCGCCGCCGACGACCGTCTCCGTGGCCCCGCCCATGGGCAAGGCGATGACCGGCCGTCCGCTGGCCATGGCCTCGACCGCGGTGATGCCGAAATCCTCGAGCTGCGGGTTCACGAAGGCCAAGGCGTCGCGGTACAGCGCGGCGCGCGTCGCGTCATCGACGCGGCCCACGAACGTCACGTTGGGCTTGGCCATGGCGCGCAGGCGCTTGAGCTCCGGCCCTTCGCCGAAGACGGTAAGCGGCACGCCGAGCTTGGAGAAGGCGCGCACGGCGATGTCGAAGCGCTTGTAGGCCACGAGCCGCCCGCCGGTGAGGAAGTACCCGCCCTTCCCCTCCCCCGGGGTGAACGCCGCGCAGTCCACGGGCGGCGGGACGACCTCGGCCTCGCGCTGGTAATACTTGCGGATGCGCCCGGCCACGGTCCGGGAGTTGGCGAAGAAGCGGTCGACGCGCTCCACGGCCGAGCGGTCCCACTGCCGGAGCGCAGACATGACCGGCGGCAGCAGGCGGCGGATGGGGGTGGGCACGTTCTGGTCGAGATAGGTCAACCGGTCGGTCCAGAGGAACCGCGTCGGCGTGTGGCAATAGGAGAGGTGGAGCGTGGCCGGGTCGGTGATCACCCCCATGGCGAACATCGAGCTGTTGGAGAGCACCAGATCGAAGCCCGACAGGTCGTGGCTCTCGGTGGCCAGAGGCATGGTCGGCAGGAACCAGCGGAAGTGGCGGACGGCGAGCGGGACCTTCTGGAGCGGCGAAGTGCGCACGTCCATCTCGGCGAAGGCCGGGTTGGCCCGGCGCCGGTCGTGGAAGAGCGTGTAGACCGGCGCCTCGGGCCAGAGCTCGTGCATGGCCCGGAGCACCCGCTCGGCGCCGCCGTCCTGGGAGAGGTAGTCGTGGACCAAGGCGATGCGCATAGCGGCGGTACTTTACCCAACGGAGACCAAAAAGGGGTAGCCCCTTGGGCTACCCCTTTTTCGCGTCTCAGGTCGCCCCCTTCCGGGAGAGCACGGCCAGCGGCGTTTTCAGCAATATCGAGAGGTCGAGCTTGGGCGACCAGCGCTCGATGTAGGAGAGATCGAGCGCGGCCTCTTCCTCAAAAGACAGGTCGGCGCGGCCGGAGATCTGGGCCAACCCGGTGATGCCGGGCTTGACGATGAGGAGTCTGCGCTGGTGCGGGGCGTACTGGGCGACCTCGTCCGGCAGGTGCGGCCGCGGACCGACGAGGCTCATCTCCCCGCGCAACACGTTCCAAAGCTGCGGCAGCTCGTCGATGCTCCATCGGCGGATGAACCGGCCGACCGGGGTCACGAACCGGGAATTCTCGGGGAGCTTGGGGATGATGCCCGGACGTCCCGAATGGCGCTTGCGCTCCGCCAAGTCCTCCGGCGCGTCGGTGCGCATCGAACGGAACTTGTAGAACGGGAACAGCCGGTTGCCCTCGCCGACGCGCTCGCGCACGAAGAGCACCGGCCCGGGCGACGACAGCTTGACCGCGATGGCCACGACGGCCAGCAGCGGACTCGCCACGGCGAGCAACAGGGCGGCGGCGACGATGTCGAACGTCCGCTTGTAGATGCGGCCCCAGCCGCCGAGCGGCGTGCGGCGGATCTCCACGAAGGGCACGCCGCCGAACATGGCCACGTCGAGGTCGAGCCGTCGGCCGGCCACGAGATCGGCGGCATAGCGCACCGCCACCTGGTGGCTGTCGGAGAACTCCAGCAGCCGCGCCATGGCCTCGGGCGTCGGCCGGGCCTCGGCCAAGAAGACTTCGTCCAGCCCCGCGTGCTCCTCCCGGAGCGCCTTGAGCGCCGCGATGCCCTCGGCGGAGAGGTCCGGGACGATGCCGCGCACGGCGTAGCCCGCGGCCGGATGGCGACGGAACTCGTCGGCCACGGCCTGGACGGTGCGCCCGGAGCCGATGATGGCGATCTTCCTGCTGCCGAGCCCCTTCTTATAGAAGTAGGTCTGGATGAGCCGCAGCAGCATGCGCTCGAGGAAGACGAACGTCATGGACAAACCCCAGACGGCCAGGATGATGAACCGCGAGGCGAAGAGCTCGCGACGGAAGAAGATGAGCAGCACCAAGGCCGCCAGGGCGGCCGTGCAGCCGACGAAGATGCGGCCGATCTCGTCGAGCGTGCGGATGCGGCCGGGAGCGTAGAGCCGGACCAGGGCGAACGCGCCGATCCAGATGGCCGCGCCGGTGGCGGCGACCGCCACGTACGCCGGGAAGCTGACGATCTCCGTCGCCGGGCGATACTCGGCGAAGGTCTGGAAGCGGAGGAAATACGCCGCCACCGCGGCCGAGAAGACCGCGACGTAATCGAGCGGCAGGCGCAATGCCAGGAACGCGAGATCCAGCCTCTTCATAGACGCAAAAGCATCCTCTCAAAAGACACCCAGCAAACCGGTAAGCCGAATTCTGTCCCCCGCCGAAGCGGGGTGACGACCATCTCTCTGTGCGAGCGACCAAACTTGCTCTTGCACCGGGCAGGTGTTTTCCACGGCGCCCCTCACGAGGCATGTCCCGCGTGGGCTCTTACCCCACGATTTCAACCTTACCTGATCCCCTTGCGGGGCCATCGGCGGTGTCTTTTCTGTTGCACTGTCCCTGGGCTTGGGGATCAGCCACTCTCTCGTAACCCGAGAGAACGATCGATCCTTGCTCCCGGTCGCGTTTCGCGACTGCCGCTCATGCCGCCTTGCGACGGCATCGGTGTTCGGACTTTCCTCCCGACGCGCATCGCTTGCGCTCAGCGCTGCCGGGCGGTCGTCTGGTTTCCTGGGCGTCTTTTCAAAGGATGCCACACGAAGATACCAGAAAACAGGCCGTGCGTCAAGACAAACACAAAAGGCGGGTTGCCCCGCCTTTTGTTCCGATTCTTACACTTCGATAATCACCGGGATGATCATCGGCCGACGCTGCGTCTTCATGAAGAGGAAGGCGCCGATGTCGTCGCGCAGCTTGCGCTTGATGTCGTCGGGGTCGGCCGCGGACTTGGGATCCTTGTCGACCACGATCTTGGTGATCTGCTTCTCGATCTCCTCGATCAGCCCGCGGTTGTGCTCCACCTGGACGAAGCCATGGGAGACGACGTGCGGCTTGCCGGCCAGCGCTCCGGTGCGCTCCACGACCGGCGCGATGACCACGACCATGCCGTCGGCGGCCAGCGCCTTGCGGTCGCGCAGCACGACCTCGGAGATGTCCCCCACTCCCAGCCCATCGACGAAGACCCGGCCTGCGGGCGCATCGCCCGCCCGCCGGGCGCCGTCGCCGTCCTCGATCTCGCGCGCGACCGAGAGCCGCGCGT
>CAZYLV010000002.1:0-150077 GCA_964648865.1 uncultured Gammaproteobacteria bacterium
CTCGTGTCGGTGAGCGAGGGCTGCCGCGGCGCCTGATGCCCCTGGCGCGCGCGGACCGGTCGGATGGTCAGCTTCGGCTGACGTCCGACCGGTTTTTTCTTTTTCTGGTAAAATGACGATGGATCAGGAGGTCATGACGCACGCCTTCCCTTTGCCTGCCAACCCTCTCGTCCGCGGCGCCGCGGGCGCCGTCTTCGTGCTGCTGCTCGCCGTGGCGCTGCCGCCGGGCCTGTTCGCCACGGTCATCGTCTCCCTGGCCATCCTGGCCGTGGCGCTCCTGTCCTGGCAGGACCGGCAGGCCGGGATCGCCGCCTTCGTCCTGCTCTTCCCGGCCATCGGCCTGCGGCTCGTCGTCCCGCCTTTCGGCGGGCCGCTTGCGCCGCTCTTCGCGGACGGGCTCGACGTCCCCGTGCCTGTGGCGCTCGGCCTGTCGCTGGCGCTCACCATCGCCGTCGATGCGGCGCGCGGCAACACGCGGCCCGTCTTCCCGCTCGGCCTTCCGTTCTTGGCGCTTCTCGGCGGCATGGCCGTCTCGGCCGTGGCGACCGTCGCCGTACCCCAGGCGCTGGCGGTCAAGTTCCTGCTCTACCCCGTGGCGCTCGCGTATCTCCTCAACGTGGCCCTCGTCGCGACCCTCGTCCGCGACCGCAGCGACCTGCAGGTCGCGCTCGAGGCCTTCTTCTGGAGCGGGATCGCCGTGGCCGGGATGGGCATCGTCTCCTTTGCCGTGGTGTCGCCGGTGGACTTCCCGCGGGCCACACCGTTCGCGATCTTCGGCGCCGCGCCCATCGGCACCAACCATAACCTGCTTGCCGAGACGCTCGTCGCCGTGGCACCGGTGGGCCTGGCGCTCGCGGCCGCTTCCCGCGGCGCCGTGCGGCGGCGCTTCCTCCTCGGCGGCCTGCTGATGGCCGAGACGGCGCTCCTGACCTTGGCACGCACGTCCTGGCTGGTCGTCACCCTCCAGGCCGCCGCCCTCGGCCTGCGCGAGTGGCGGACGCTCGCCCGCCGCTGGGGCTGGGCGCTGCTCGTCGTCGGCGTCCTCCTGGCGCACCTGTTGGCCATCGGGCTCGTCAGCCGCACCGTGGAGGTCACCGGCTCGACCGCCAGCCGCCTGTCGCAGACCGAGGTGGCGCTGCGCATCTTCCGCGCCTCGCCGCTCGTCGGCGCGGGGGCGGGGAGCTACGTCCCGCTCATCGCCACCTTCCCGGAATTCACCGAGCGTTTCGGCGATCCCATCGACGCCCACGGCGTGCTCCAGAAGATCCTGGCGGAGAACGGGCTTCTCGGCCTGGTCGGTTGGACGGTCTTCTGGGGCGCGGCGCTGCTCGCCTTGTGGCGGGCGACGCGGCTGGCGGCCAAGCGTGACCGCGACCTGCTCTTCGCCCTGTCGGTCTCGGTCGGCGGCTCGCTCGTCTACCAGCTCTTCACGACGACCTACTACACCGGCAAGCTCTGGTTGCCGCTGGGGCTGGCGTTGGCTGCCGTGGCCGTGCTCGTCCCGCGCAAGGTCCGGCTATGACCGCCAAGAAGCTCCTCATCGTCACGCAACTCTATTACCCGGACACCTTCGGGGGGAGCGAGCGCGTGGTCTACGAGCAGGCCCGCCTCCTGGCCAAGCATGGCCACGAGGTGGTCGTGCTCGTGCACCGCGACCGGGCCGAGCTGCCGCTTGAGGAAAGCATGGACGGCGTGCGCATCATCCGCTACGGCCGTCCGCTGCTGCGCGCGCTCATCGGCAAGAGCCTGGTGGATTGGCTGGCGGTGGCGCCGGCCTTCGAGCGGCTGCTCGCCGAGTGGGTGCCGGACGCGGTCATCCTGCATCATCCGTTCCCGGCGGCCGGGTACTTCCGCTCGGCCTACAGCCGCGCCTTCCCGAGCGTCTACGTCTTCCACGCCTCGGTCTACAAGGAGCTGCAGCTCGATCGGACGTTCGGCGGCATCACGCGCTCCGCGCTCGGTCGCGTGGTCGGCCTCGTCGCCACGCCGCTCCTGTTCGCGCTCACCAAGGCCGCCGAGCATGCGGCGCTGCGCCGCGCCGACCGCATCGTGGCCTTTTCCGGTTTCTCACTCTCGGTCTTGGGCGACACCTATCCCAAGGTCGCCGGCAAGGCGGAACGCATCCCGGGCGGGGTGGACCTTGCGACCTACGTGCCGCGTCCCTCGCGCCGTGCGCTGCGGCTCCACCTCGACATCCCGGAGGACGCGGCCCTGGCGCTCTCGGTGCGGCGGCTGGTGCCGCGCATGGGACTGCCGCTGCTCATCGAGGCCTGCGGCATCGTCCGACGGCGCGTGCCCAAGCTGGTCTGCCTCATCGGCGGCGTCGGACCGGAGGAGGTGAAGCTCAAGCGCCTGGTGCGGACCCGCAAGCTCGAGCACGTCGTCCGCTTCCTCGGCCCGGTGCCGGCGGCGCGGCTGCCCGACTTCTACGGCGCCGCGGACCTCTACGTCTTGCCGACCATCGCCTACGAGGGGCTCGGTCTCACCACGCTCGAGGCCCTGGCTTCCGGACTGCCGGTCGTGGGAACGCCGGTCGGCGCCACGCCGGAAGTGCTCGGCCCGCTCGACCGTTCGCTCGTCGCCGCCGAGGCCACGGCCGAGGCGTTGGCCGCGTCCATGGAGGCACAGCTCGCCAAACCGCCCGCCGAGCAGGAGCGCTTGCGCGCCGCGGCGCGGACCTATGCCGAACGGCACTTCCGTTGGGAAGACTCCGTGGGCGCATTGGAGGACGTCCTCGCCACCTTGCCGCCGCCGCGCGTATGAAGATCCTCCAGATCAACAAGTACCACTACGTCCGTGCCGGCGCCGAGCGGTACGTCTTCGACCTCTCCCGGCTGCTCGAGTCGCACGGCCACGAGGTGGTGCCCTTCGCCATGCACCATCCGGACAACGCGCCGACGCCCTGGAGCCGGTTCTTCGTCCCCGAGCGGCGCTACGACCGCCGCGAAGGGCTGGTCAAGGACGCCGAGAAGGTCGCCAACATGCTGTGGTCGCGGGAAGCCGCCACGCAACTGCGCGCTCTGCTCGCCGAGTTCCGTCCGGACGTCGCCCACATCCATAACGTCTACCATCATCTTTCGCCGTCCATCCTGTCGGTGCTCCGACGTGAGGGCGTCCCCGTGGTCTGGACGGTCCATGACTTCAAGTGGATCTGCCCCAACTACAGGCTGTTCACCGAGGGCGACCCCTGCGAGCGCTGTCACGTCTACAGGTATTGGAACGCCATCGCGCACCGCTGCGTCAACGGGTCGCGCGCGGCATCGGCGGCCGCCGCCGTGGAGATGGCGCTGCATCGGCTCGGCGGATGGTACGAGCGCGACGTGGCACGGGCCATCGCCCCGAGCGCCTTCCTGCGCAATCTGCTCGGACGATGGGGGAAGGACCTCTCCAAGATCACGCATCTGCCGAACTTCATCGATCCCGCGCCGTTCGAGCATCTGCGTCCCTCGCTCGGGGACGAGGTGGTCTATGCCGGGCGCTTGTCCGAGGAGAAGGGCGTGGCCCGCGTGCTGGAGCTGGCCGCGGCCTTGCCGCAGGTGCCGTTCCGCATCATCGGCACGGGTCCTCTCGAGGCGGATCTCAAGAAGGCCGCGACCGGCCAAGCGCTCCGCAACGTCGCCTTCGCCGGATTCCTCGCCGGCGACGAACTCTTCCGCGCCATCGCCGGCGCGCGGCTCGTGCTCGTGCCCTCGCGTTGGTTCGAGAACTTCCCGTACGCCGTGCTGGAGGCCATGGCCCTCGGCAAGACGGTGCTCGCCTCGGCGACGGGCGGCATCCCGGAGATCATCGAGGACGGCGTGAGCGGTTTCCTGGCGCCGCCGGACGACCGTCTCGCGTGGGTTGACACCGTCGGCCGTCTTGTCCAGGATGGGGATGTGCTCGCCGCGACGGGAGAGCGGGCGAGGCGGCGCGTCGCGGCGTTCTCGCCGTCGCGCCATTACGAGCGTCTGATGCAGATCTATGGGGATGCGCTCGCGCGGTGAACCCACGAGCCGTCGTGCACGCGAAGCCCGGGTCCGGGCTTCGCGTGTTTTGGGGATGCTGGCGGCCGTGGCGTTCCTCGTCGCGCCGCAGGCCGAGGCGGCCGCAGGCCTTGCCGCGCACCAGAGCCCGAAGATCGCCAATTACTTCCTCCACTGGACGCTCGACGCGCTGGACGCGCGGGAGTTGGCGCGTTGGGATCTGCTCATCCTGGACATGGAGACGCAATCGCGCTCGCCGGACATGCTGCGCGAGATCCGGCGGCTCAACCCGGACGTCGTCATCCTTGCCTACGTCACGGCCTCGGAGATCCGCAGCGACGCCGGGGCCATCGCCGCGGCCGCGCCGCTGCGCGCCAAGCTCGCCGCCCGCATCGACCCGGCGTGGTACCTGACCGACGGCGGCGGCGACCGACGGACGTTCTGGTCGGGGACGTGGATCGTCAACGTCACGGACCGCGCCGCGGCCGTGGGCGGCGCGCGCTGGCAAGACGTGCTGCCGCGCTTCGTGGCCGAGGAGCTCATGCCGTCGGGGCTGTGGGACGGCGTCTTCTTCGACAACGGCTGGGAGAGCGTCTCGTATTTCGCGGGCGGGCCGGTGGACCTGGACCGCGACGGGCGCGCCGAGAGCGCGGCCGCGGCCGATGCCGCGTGGCAGGCGGGCCTCAAGCGCATCTACGCCCGCACCCGCGAACTCCTCGGCCCGCGGTATCTCGTCTTCCAGAACGACGGACCGCTCTATTATGCCGACGTCCAGGGGCAGCTCTTCGAGAACTTCCCGCGCGGCAGCTGGACGCGTACGCAGCAGCAGGTCCAGCGCACCGTGACGCGCGGCATCGCCCCGGCCGTGGCCGTCATCAACAGCAACACCGGGAACACCGGCCGCTTCCACGAGTACGGCAACATGCGCTTCGGCCTGGCCAGCGCGCTCCTGAACGACGCCTACTTCTCCTTCGATTACGGCGACCGCGACCATGGCCAGTGGTACTGGTATGACGAGTACGACGCCAACCTCGGGCGACCGGTCGGCGCGGCGCGGCGCGTCGACGGCCCGTCCGGGAACTTCGCCGCGGGCGTCTGGCGGCGCGACTTCACGCGCGGCGCGGCGCTGGTCAACGCCGGGACCGCGGCCAAGACGGTGGAGCTCGGCGGCGACTACGAGAAGCTGCGCGGCGACCAGGACCCCGCCGTCAACGACGGCAGCATCGTGGACCAGGTGCGCCTCGTGGCCTCCGACGGCATCCTGCTGCGCAAGCCGCTCGAGGAGGTGGACGGCGCGGCCTTCCCCAACGGCGGGTTTGCCCGCATCTTCAACCGCGAGGGCGTGCCGCTGCGCAACGGCTTCTTCGTCGCGGACGCGCGCTTCGCCGCCGGGGCGCAGGTGCTGCGCCGCGACCTCGACGGCGACGGCCGCCTCGACGCCGTGGGCGCGGAGGGCGGCCGGGTGCGCGTGCTCTTCGCCGACGGCCGCAGCGCCGCGATCGTCCCGTATGTCGGCGACGTCGGCGGGGTCAATGTCGCGGTCGGCGACGTGGTCGGCGACGCACGGCTGGAGATCGTCACCGCGCCCGCCGGCGCAGGCAACGCGCTCATCCGCATCTGGACGGTCGAGGGCAAGGAGGCGGCACCGGCCTTCCACGGCTTCGATCCGCGGTTCCCCGGCGGCGCCTCCTTGGCGGTCGGGAACATCGACGGTGCGGGCAAGGACGAGATCGTCGTCGGCGCCGGCCCCGGCGGCGGTCCCCATGTCCGCGTCTTCTCCGGCGACGGCAAAGTCCGCGACCGTGGGTTCTTCGCCTACGACCCGCGGTTCCGCGGCGGCGTGACCGTCGCGCTCGGGGAGCTCACCGGGGACGACAAGCTCGAGATCGTGACCGGCGCCGGCCCCGGCGGCGGTCCCCATGTCCGCGTCTGGAACTTCGACGGCTCGGCGCGTGGCCGCGGTTTCTTCGCCCTCGACGCCCGCAACCGCTCCGGCGTCTCCGTGGCCGTGGTCGACGTCGACAAGAACAACTCGCGCGACGTCCTGGTCTTCTCGCGCGACCTGACCCTGGCGCAGGCGGCCTCGCTGCCCGTCGCCCACCGTTGATATGAAGGAGTCCCTCGAGCGGCACATCATCCCCCTGCGCGCCAAGCCGCGCACCTGCCCGGCGCGCATCATGCCCGGGCCGCTGCAGCTCTTCGTGCGGCCGATGCAGCCGCTGACCCGACCGTTCGAGCGCGTGTTCGAGCGGCGCTACAGGAAGGCGGGCGCGTGGGCGCGGTGGCTGGTCGCCTTCGACGCCGTGGCCGCGGCTGCGCTGGCCACGATGGCCGTCATCTTCGCGTCGGTCGTGCTCTTGCCGCCTCCCGCACCGCTACGCCTCTCGGTCGAAGCGAGTGCGACGGAGGTCCGGGCCGCCGATCTGGTCGGCTTCACCGTCCGCTACGAGAACCGCGGCAAGGAGTCGCTCACGGACGCCACGCTGGCGCTTGCGTATCCCGACGGTTTCCGGATCACCGCGCTGACGGTCGACGGCGCCGCTCCGCTCGAGCCCCTCGCGGAACATCGCGTCATCCCGCTCGGCGACATCGGGCCGGGCGGCAACGGCGCGGTGCGCATCTCCGGGTACCCGCTCGCGCACGGTGATCTGCGCATGCACGGGACGCTGACAGGCGCACGCGGCCATACGGTCGAGGCAAGAGACGTCGAAGCGTTCGTCCGCGTGTCCGGCTCCGCCCTGTCGCTGCATTGGGCGGGTGCCCCGCATCCGCTTGTCGTCACAAACCGACCTGCCTGGCAGGCATTGATCCTCACGAACGACGGCGATGCCACGATTCCCGATCTGCTTTTCCAGGATGCCGAAATTGAAGGCGGCGTCGAACGTCGCCCGATCGCCATCGGCCCGCGCGAGACGATCGTGCTCGGTGAGTACGTCCCGCAGTCCTGGCTCATGGACGTCATCGCGTCCGTCGGAGGCGTTGACGTCCGTCTGGCATCTCTCGGCCATCAGGAGCTGCAGACGAACCGCGAAGGCCCTGCCGTCGACCGGGTCCTTGCGCAGGTGCAGGACGGGATGCTCGAGGTGCGCTCCGGCGTTTCGTTCGGTGGACTCGGTCTGTATCGGTTGCAGATGCGCTATTTCCCCCTTCCTTGGTCGGCGGTCGACGCCTCGCGACTCCCAGACGATGCTGAGTGGGAAGGTATCCCAGGGACGACTTCGGATGTCGGTCCGCAAAAGGACGAAGTCATCTTCACCGTGCCTTTGAAGGATGGCGTCGAGACGTCCGGGTTGACGATGCGGGTCGTCGCTTCCTCCTGTTTCGTCGATTCCGACGATTGCGCCTGGTCGTCCTCGGAGCGCGTGCCGGTGGCGCCGCCCGGACCGACGCTCTCCGCGGAGCTGCGCTACTACACCGCCGAGGGCGAACAGCTCGGTCGGGGCCCGCTGCCGCCGCGCGTCGAAGAGAAGACCGAGTATTGGCTGATCGCCCAGATCGCCACGGCCGGCCGGAGCGTGGTCGACGCGGAGCTGTCGGCGACCTTCGCGCCGGACGTGACCTGGGCCGGCAAGGCCAGCACGGCCATCGTCGGCGCAGGGAGTCCCACGGGCATCGGTGCGCTGCGCTGGCGCATCGGCGAGGTGACCTCGTCGGCGACGTCGCCCTCGACCGCGGCCTTCGCCGTTGCGTACCGCCCGCGGTCGGACGCCGTGGGGCGCGATCCGGTGCTCGTGGAGTCGCTGGTCTTGCGCGGCCGCGACGCCGAGACGGACGAGCCGGTGGAGCTGCGCCTCGGCCCGTTCACGACCGCCGTGCCGCATGACGCGCGAGCGGCGGAGAAGGGCACACGGGTCGAAGCGGCTCTGGAATAAAAACGACGCCTCCTCGCGGGGGCGTCTTTCGTCCTACCGGCAGCACATCGCGCCGAGCCTCGTCCGCGTCACCGTCGGCTCCGCGTACAGGCATGCCTCGCGGATGGATCCGAGACGGTACTGCTGGAAGCTGCTGGTGACGCCGATGTCGCAACCGATCGCCTCGAGCGGCCGTGCGCCGCTGCAGGGGAAGGCCACCGGTATCGGCAGCATCGCCTCGCCGGACGCGCAGTCGCCGCAGATGCCGTCCTCCGCCGGCATCGGGTCGAGCGAGCAGGTGCGGCGCACGCATCCCGCGAGCCAGCGGCCAGTGGCCGTCGGCTCCAGGGAGCCGCCGTGCGCGGCGTACTCCGTGTACCGGCACAGGTGCCAGCCGGGCGCGCAGAGGGTGCCCGCGGCGCACTGCGTCGTCATGCCGTCACAGGCCACCATGCGACCGGAGTCGTAGCGCTGCTCGTCGCTGCCGTCGAGGCAGCCCGGCCCCACGGGCGTCGGTCCGGCGTCGAGCTCGGCTCGACCGGTGTCGGCTCCGGCGTCCCGCGGCAGCGCGCCGTCCGACAGGATGTCGCCGTCCATGGGCGGCGGGATGTCGCCGTCCGTCGGGACGATCCCGCCGTCAGGCAGGGAACCGTCGATCCCGCTCGGCGGATAGAGACGGTTGATGTCCGGGTCGACGATCAGGCTGCAGGCGGAAAGGACCGTCGTGCAGAGGGTCAGGAACGGAAGGGTCGTCTTCATGCCTCCTCCGGGCGCAGTGTGCGCACAGTTCCGGGGAAAAGAAAAGCGCCCCACACATCCTCTGTGCGGGGCGTCCCGAGGCCGATACCTCCGGTGAGGCCGAGGGAGCTTGCGGGCCGGCTCACCGGCAGCAGGTCGCGCCGAGGAGCCGGTCAGTGCCGGCGACGTCGGCATGGGTGCATGTCGGCGTGCTGTCGAAGAGCGTCGGGACGGGATCCGTCGCGGCGGCGACGCCCGCCGGACAGGCATCGGTCTCGATGCGTCTCCCGCCCGCGCATGCGCCGCCGAAGGAGCGGTTCGGGCCGATCTCGACGCTGCAGTCGCCGCAGAGCGCGCCCGACACGCCGCCCGTCGCCGAGCAGTTGTCGAGCCGGACGCAGGCGGCGAGCCACCGCATGGCGGTGGCCGGTGTGGCGTCTCCGCCATGGGTCGCGTGCTCCAGGAAGGTGCACAGGTGCCAGCCCGGGGCGCAGAGCGTCTCCGCCTCGCATTGCGTGGCGGCGCCGTCGCAGCCGACCATGTCACCGGACGGGTAGGCCTGCTCGACCGAATCGTCGGCGCAGCCTTCCGGCGGGCCGCCGTCGGACGCGTCCGGCGCGATGTTCGCGTCGGTCGGACCGGCGTCGACGCCTGCCTCGATGGGGCCGCTGTCCGTACCGGGGGAGGCGTCGGCCATCCCGATGCGGGCATCGGCCGGCATCCCCGCGTCGGGTCCGCCGCCGTCGATGGTCGCGACGGCCGTCGGGTCCGGCGGATCGAAGTCCAGGAGCAGGCCGCACCCCGCCGCGGGCGCGGACAGGAACAGGGGAATGAGCAATCGCAGCATGTGCGGGCCTTTCGTCTTGCCGGGGCATCAGGATGATGTCCCGGAAAGGAAAAGGCCCGCCTGCGGTCCGGAGACCGGCAGACGGGCAGACCTCATCGGCAGCAGGAGGCGCCGAGGAGCTGGTCGGTGGCGCGGATGCCGGCCATTGCGCAGTCCGCCTCGCCGTCGAGGCGCGCGCTCGCGCCGTCGGCGACGACGCCCGCCGGGCAGGCATCGGTCTCGACCCGCACGGCTCCGGGGCATGTGCTCCCGAAGGACGTGTTGGGGCCGACTTCGACGCTGCAGTCGCCGCACGTCCCGCCGGTGATGCTGCCGAGGACCGAGCAGTTGCCTGCCCGCAGGCAGCCCGCGAGCCACCGTCCTGCCGTGGCAGGGACGAAGCCACCGCCCCGTGCCTCGTACTCACCGTACGTGCACAGGTGCCAGCCGGACCCGCAGAGCGTGTCTGCGGTGCACTGGTCGCGGCTGCCGTTGCAACCGACCATGTCCGGAGACGGGTAGGCCTGGTCCACGGTGCCGTCGGCGCAGCCGGTGGGGGACGGTCCCGCGTCGACTCCTGCGTCGCTGCCGGCGTCCGGGGGTCCGCTGTCTGGCGAGCCCGCGTCACGCGGTCCGGCGTCGGGGCCGGCGTCCATCATCTCGATGGCCGCGTCCCCTGCGTCGGCGACCGACGCGTCGACTCCGGCGTCGCTGCCGGCGTCGAGCGCGGCGTCGTCCGGGACGCCGCCGTCCGGCATGACGATGCCGGCATCGAACGGGCACTCGGCCAGCCACCACGCGGGCGGCGGGACGTCCCGCCAGTACGCGAGGTCGCTCGGGTCGTCGCAGACCGGGGGGCCGATCGGCTCCCGTGGTATGCCGCATGCGGAGCAGGCGATGGCAGCCAGGGCCGCCAGGGTCAAGGGTCGAACGATCATCCCAGGGCTCTCCTTTCCGGAATGGGATGGGAACACTTCCGCGTCGGGGGCGCCGCATGCGCACCCTGACCGGACCAGGGACCATACCCGAAAATCGGGCTTTTGTCAACCCTGGCTCGGAGGTTGATACGCCCCAGTATCCTGGCCCTTTCGGCGCGTTTCCGGAAGGGGGCCAAAGACCTTGGGGTTGGGGGAGAAACGGGTATTCCGGATCCGCCACTGGGCCACGAACTGGCCGATGCCGCGGCGCTCGGTCTTGTTGCGGACCGTCGGCTTTTGGGACCAGGCCACCAGGCTCTCGAAGCTGATCTTATAGCGGTCCCGGACGACCACGTAGCGCACGGCGTTGCTGGCGATGGCGCGGCGCACGGTCTGTTGGCTGACGCCGAACAGTCGAGCTGCCTCCGAGACCGAGACGCGGATGATGCTGTCTTGAGAGGCCATACTTGTACACACCAGTGTATACAAGTATGGGACTGAGAGCAAGATGCGCGGCTCGGCGCGCTTCCTCTCCGCAGTCCGAGGCGTCACCGATTGCCCAAAAAGCCGTACCCCTCTATACTTCTCCTGATTTATCGGCCGCGGAGGGTGTAACACCCTATCCATTTCCCCGTCTTTTACTGTGTCGAACAGCCTGCGGGAAAAACTGCTCCTGTTCCGCATCCGCTTGCAGAAGGACCCGGAGGCGTTCGGCAAGCTCTATGACCTGTACGTGAGTCGGATCTACCGATTCGTGTACTTCAAAGTCCCGTCGGTCGAGGACGCCCAAGACATCACCAGCGAGACCTTCCTCAAGTTCTGGAACCAGGTCCAGGAAGGCGCATCGGTGACGCACGTGGGCGCCTACCTCTACCGCATCGCCCGGAACCTGGTGGCGGACCACTACCGCACCAACCAGGAGCGGGTCTCGCTCGACGCCGAGCCGGAGATGGAACGTCTCCTGGCCGACGCCAAGGGCCTGGTGCGCATCGAGGATTCGTTCGACTTGGGGAAGGTGCTCAAGGCGCTCCGTCTGCTCAAGGACGAGTACCGCGAGGCCATCATCCTCCGCTATGTCGACGAGCTGACCACGACGGAGATTTCCGAAGCCCTGGGCAAGAGCCCGGGCAACGTCCGGGTGCTCCTGCACCGGGCGCTCGACACCCTGCGGACCATCGTCGGCGGGGCATCCCCTCAGCAATGATCAAGAAGGACATCATCAAGAGCCTGTCGCACCTGCAGCGGCTGCGCATCGGCGGCGAGCCGGACCCGAGCTGGGTCCGGAGCGCCCGGGCGCAGCTGCTCGCGCGCGTCACCGAGCAGGCGCCGGCCGTCGCGCCGCGCCGCTCAGTGGCCGATGTGCTGGCCGCCGTGCGCGACGCCCTGGCCTTCGACGCCTCGCTGGCCGCGCGTCCGGTGCTCGCGGGCTTCGTGGCGTTCGGCCTGGTCCTCGGCTCCGGTGTCGGCGCCGTCTCCGCCTCCCTGGGCACCGTCCCGGGCGACGCCCTGTATCAGGTAAAGATCGTCAGCGAGCGTGCCCGCATCGCCGTGGCTCCCTCGGAGACCGACAAGACGACCCTGCGCATGGCCTATGTCGGCCGGCGCGTCGAGGAAGTCTCCAAGCTGGCCGAGCGCCAGGCGCCGGACAGCGCGCGACGGGTGACCGCCACGGTCCAGCGCATCAAGCAGGATCTCTCCACCGTCCAGCAGAACCTGACCGACCTGCCCAAGACCGCGGCTGCCATGGACGTCGCAAAGGTGGCCAAGCTCGTGGACGAGAAGTCCGAGGAATACTCCGCCAAGCTCGAGAAGACCAACGACCAGCAGCTCTCCGTGCCCGCCCAGACGGCCGTCAAGGAAGCCAAGGCGCTCGTCGAGGACATCTCGGTGCAGGCCGTGGCCGTGCTCGTCCAGGCCCATGCCAACGGCGCGGTCAGCGGCGAGGACATCGTCAAGACCGTCGGAGAGAAGATCGCCAGCATCGCCGGGAAGGCCGCCAAGGTGGCCGGCCAGGAAGCGTCTTCCTCGACGCCGTCCTTGCCGGGCATCGAGTCCGCCAGCCAGGCCATCGCCGCGCTCGGCGAGGCCCAGGGCCTCTTGAGCCAGCAGGACTACGTCTCGGCGCTCACCAAAGTCATCGAGGGCAAGGAGCTCGTCCAAGCCGCGCAACAGATCATCGATGCGACCAGCGGCGCGACGGCGCTCACCACCCTCTCCAACGCCTCGAGCACACCGGCCGGTCCAGCCGTGCTCGGCGGCACCACCATCGGCATCGGCCCGGTCGAGACCGGGACCAGCACCTCCTCCTGCGGCACCGCGTGTGCCCTGCCTGAACCGCAGGAGACTCCCACCGCAAGTGACCCCGATTCGGGGGTGACCACCAGCACCTCTCCGTCCTCGGACGGGTAACTTGACCGATGACCGGCGGCTACAAGGTCGAGCTCCGCAAGGGGCGTCGCCGTGTCGATATTCACGTAATGCGACAAACACTTCTCCCAACCTATGCATAAGGCAGTCAACATGGGAAAGAAGGCGCTCTCTTGGGGCGTGGTCGCGACCACCATCGCGTGGTCCATGGGCGTGGCGACGTTCGCCGCTCCGCTCGTGGCCAAGGCGGTGACGTTGCCGGCCGGCTCGCTCGTCAAGCGGGCTGCTTCTCCTGCCGTCTACTACGTCGGCACGGATGGCATGCGCCATGCTTTCCCTGATCAGAAGGTCTACATGTCGTGGTACGCCGACTTCGCCGGCGTGACGACGCTCTCTGACGCCGACCTCGGGTCCATCCCGCTGTCCGGCAAGAACGTCGTCCACCGCGCGGGCGCGTATCTCGTGAAGATCAACACGGTCCCGACGGTCTACGCCGTCGAACCGGGTGGCCTGCTCCGCGGCATCTCCTCGGAGGCGGTCGCTTCCGCGCTCTGGGGCTCCTCGTGGGCGACCCGGATCCGCGACATCGATGACTCCGTGTTCGGCAACTACACGCTGGGCTCGGACATCACGTCCAACACCTACCCGACGGGGTCGCTCGTCAAGACGAGCTCCTCGCCGGACGTCTGGTACATCGACGGCACCTCCAAGCGGAAGATCACGGCCGAAGGCTTCACCGCCAACCGCTTCCGCGACGAGTTCGTCGTGACCACGACGCTCGACCTGTCGGTCTACACCAACGGTACCGACATCTCGACCGGTTCCACCCAGTTCAACGACACGGCCCAGCTCGGCGGTACGACGCCGGGTGAGGTCGGCACGGGTTCCGGTCTGACGCTCGCCGTCGCTTCCGCCAACCCGGTCGCCGCGACGATCGTCGACGACAACTCGGGCAACATCACCTCGCAGGCCCTCATCCCGTTCCTCAAGCTGCGGCTCACCGCCTCGGCCGACGGTTCGGTGACGCTCTCCGGCCTCAAGGTGCGCCGCGGCGGCATCACGGCCGACTCGAACCTCGGTGAGGTCTACCTCTACGAGGGTGACGGGCTCGGCACGATGATCGGCCGCTCGACGACCATCTCCTCCGGCGTGATCACCTTCACCGGGCTCAACTACTCGATCCCGGCGGGGACCAGCAAGGAGGTCATGGTCCGGGCCAACCTGGCGTTCAACAGCGACGGCGGCACGTCGAACTCGTCCAAGACGATCTCGATGAGCGTCGAAGCGGCGGACGTCACGGTCTCCGGTTCCACGGCGGTCTCCGGCTCCGCGGCCGGCAACACGATGACCATCTCCACGGTCACCGATCTCGGAAACGCGCAGTTCCTCAACGTCACCCCGACGGCCAGCAACACGGTCGACCCGGGCCAGACGTCGTACGAGCTGTGGCGCTTCAAGATCACGGCGGCTGATCAGGACGTGGTCGTCCGCCGGCTGAACTTCACCCAGATCGGCTCGATCCAGGACAACGCCATCCAGAACTTCAAGCTCATGGACGGCGCGACCCAGATCGGCTCCACCGTCCCGACCATGACCGGCTCGAAGGTCGCCTTCGACCTCTCCGGCATGACCGACGGCGGGTACGTGATCACGAACGGTCAGGTCAAGCAGCTCGTGCTCGCCGGTGACATCATCGCCGGGTCCGGCCGCACCTACCGCTTCTCGATCCAGGAGCGCACGGACGCCATCGTCTGGGACAAGAACTACCAGGTCTACACCGTCCCGGTGAAGGGCACGACCGACACCTTCGCGGTGATCCAGCCGAACGACGGCGCGACGCCCGAAGTGGCGGTCTCCACGACCATCAACGAGGGCCGTCTGACCATCTCCACGGCTTCCGACTCGCCGGCGACGAACGTCCCGGATGGCGCCACTGCGGTGACGCTGGCCAAGTGGACGTTCACGGCCGCGGGTGAAGACGTGAAGGTCGACAGCCTCACGGCGAACTGCTTGATGTCGACCACCACGGACGACCTCAAGAACATCAAGCTCATGCTTGACGGTTCCCAGGTCGGCACGACCGACTCGACGGCGAACTGCGACGGTGCGGAGGACATCTCCTTCACCTTCGGCAACTCGTTCGTCGTCCCGGCCGGCTCGACCAAGACCCTGTCCTTCGTGGCGGACCTCACGGACACCACGGTGGGCACGGGCGACACGATCCTCGCCTCGCTCGAGGCCGGTTCGTCCAACGCCCAGGGCACGACCACGCTGACCTCGATCTCCACCTCGTCGGCCACCGGCCGCACGGTGACGGTCGCCAGCGGCGCCGTGGTCGTCACTGAGGACGCGTCGTTCACCGACCGCACTTCCTCGAATCCGTCCGGTGTGCTCGGCGCCCAGGGCGTCACCATCGGTCAGTTCGTGGTCACCGGCGGCGGCGAAGACGCCGACATCACCCAGCTCGTGATCGGCGACGCCAGCACCGGCGGCGACACGCTTGCCGACAGCTTCCAGAACCTCAAGCTCTGGCTGGTCGACGGTTCCACCTCGACCCAGATCGGCAACACCGTCGGTACGCTGACGGACGTCGTCACGACCAACTACACCTTCACCCCGTCCACGGTGATCCGCATCACCGCCGGCGCGACCAAGGTCTTCAAGGTCACCGCGGACATCAAGTCCGGCGCGACCGCGACCGACGTCCAGGGTGACGGCGTGGTCGACGTCGACAAGGTCTCCGCCACCGGCGTGACGACCGGCACCGACGTCTCGGACACGGACGGCAACGGCCCGACCGAGCTGCAGAACGCCTGGATCGCGACCAACGGCAACCTGTCGGTCTACCCCGACTCGGCCACGCCGGTCTCGACCACCCAGGTCCTCGGCTCGACGGCCAGCGAACTTGCCCGCTTCAAGCTTGAAGCGACGGTCGAGGAGGACATCAACGTCACCAAGCTCGTCATCTCCGACGTGATGACGAACGGCGGTGCCACGGGCGCCACCGGTACGCTCAAGAACCTGAAGCTCATCGACGCCAGCACCGGTACCCAGTACGGTGGCGCGATCGCTTCGCTCGACAGCTCGAGCACGGGTTCGACGGTCACCCCGGTCGCCATCTTCGACAACATCACGAACCTCCGGGTTCCGAAGAGCGGCTCCGTCACCATCAAGGTGGTGTCCGACCTCACGACCTACGTCGACGGCGGCGTCTCCAGCTCGTCGCACAAGCTCGTCATCAAGCCTGACTTCGTCAACGCCGGCGGTGCGGAAGCGTCCAACCGCTCCATCGTCGCCACCGGCCAGGATTCCGGCTTCTCGATCTCGAGCACGTCGCTGGACTACAACGCCAACTCGACGAACAGCAACACCGACGTCACGGTGAACACGAACGCGCACAACGCGTTCCGCACCAAGATCACGATCGCCAAGCACTCGTCTGCCCCGTCCGGGACCACCACCGGTTCCGACGACCAG
This sequence comes from uncultured Gammaproteobacteria bacterium, assembly GCA_964648865.1. Lineage (GTDB taxonomy): Bacteria > Patescibacteriota > Patescibacteriia > 2-12-FULL-57-11 > 2-12-FULL-57-11 > SCUL01. The sequence continues at coordinate 16,139 of CAZYLV010000002.1, forward strand.
ACGGTCGCCATCTTCGTGGTCTCGAACAGCGCGAACGTCGGGAACTACTCGGCATCGCTCGAGCTCATGAACCTCGATATTGGTTCCACGATCTCCGCCACCACGGCGACCCGTGAGATCAAGATCTTCCATGACTCGGTGCTGAGCGGTAACCAGCTGGCCTCGACCAACGCCCAGGTGAACGGCAACATCGCGAGCACCTCGTTCGCCGATGCGGACTTCACCAACAGCGACATCTCGGCCGGCAGCTCGCGCAACTACTACGTGACGATCGACACCCAGGATGCCACGACGGACAAGCGCCTCACGGTGGGCCTTGCCACGGGTGACATCGAATGGGGCGACGGCGTGACGGCTTCCATCACGGTGGTCGACTCGCTGCCGGTCACGGGTAACACGCTGTCCTACTAATCCTAGGATCGCGTAAGGCCGGTCGTGTCGCCAAAGGGCGCGTCCCGCCGAACGACAAGACCCCCGGCCATGTGGCCGGGGGTCTTCGTATTTACGGAGGGCCCTCGTTTTGGTACGGTGCGGCGGTCTATGCGCGCCTCCGTCATCGCCCGTTGGCTCGGATACGTCTTGGCGACCGCTCCGGTCTGGTACGTCCCATGGACGTTGTTCCCCGCGGTCTTCGGCAAGATGCCGCTGGTGCTGCCGCTCATCGCGTTCTTCGGGATCCTCGCCTTGTCCGGACCGCGGCAGCCGCGGCAGCCGCGGCAGCCGCTCTCTTGGGCGATCCTGGCCTTCGGCGCCGCCGCGGCGCTCGCTGCCGCCCTCGGGGTCGACCCTGCGCAGAGCGCATGGGGGAGCGTCGCGCGCGGTACGGGACTCGTCGTGCTCGCGGCCTACGGCGTCTGGTATTGGGGTGCACGACGCGCGCTGGACGCGGAGGGTTGGCGCCGCTTCTTGGCCGTGGCCGTGGCTGCGGCCGTCGTGGAGGCGGCGATCGTGCTCGTCCAGGCCGCTACGGGCGCGGCGGCAGGGGAGGAGATCCGCGCCTCCGGACTTTTCGGCAATCCGACGTACGTCGCCGGGTACCTGGCGATCGCCGTCTTCCTGTGCGCGTCGGTCGCGACGGGAGGGAGCCGGATGCGCAAGACCATCGCTGCGCTGGCAGCCGCGACGATGGCCCTCGCGCTGGTGCTGACCGGCGCGCGCGGCGGCCTCGTGGCGTTGGTGGGCGGCGCGGCATGTGCCGTCGTGGCCTACGCCACGCTCGCCGGCGGCCGCACGCGGCGCTTCGCCCTCGGTGCATCGGGCGTCGGCCTGGCCGCGCTCGTGGCGCTTTCCCTCATCCCTCCGGATTCGTGGGCAGCGCTCGGCGCGCCCGCCGCCGTCGGCCGGACGCTCTATTGGCGCAACTACCTCGGGGACGTGCCCCGCCTCATCCAATGGGGAATCGCCTGGGAGGGGTTCCTGGAGCGCCCGTTCACGGGTTGGGGACCGGAGACGTACCAGGCCGTGTTCGACGCCAAGTACAGCCCGGAGCTGCTGCGGTACTCCTTTTCCGAGACCGTCTCCGACAAGCCGCACAACCTGCTCCTGGAGCTGCTCGTCGCCGGCGGTGCCGCGCTGGGCGCCGCCTTCGTCGCGGTGCTCGTCACGGCGCTGCTCGCGCTCCGCCGGGCGGCCCGCTCCGGAGCCGTGCGGCCGATGGAGGCCGCGGCGGCCGTCGGCGGGATGGCGGCCTTCGTCCTGCACGGCATGTTCCTCTTCGAGACCTTCCCCGCCGCGTTCCTCTTCGTCAGCATCCTGGCCTGGCTGGCGTCGCGGGCCTCGCAGGGGCTCACGGCCCCGGGACCTCGGCCGATCGCCGTCTGGGCGACGCGGATCGCACTCGCCGGATTCACCGTCCTCGCGTTCGTCGCGGGACCGCTCGCGGTGCGTGCCCAGTACGCCGCCCTGCTCACGCTCGAGGCCAAGACGACCCATGAATGGACCTCCCGTGCCCGGGCCGCGTTTTCCGCACCGACCGTCTATCATCGGGAGATCGTCAAACAGATCGCCCGCGACTTCCTCAACAAGAGCGCCGGGGCGCCGGAAGCGTTCGTGGTGGACACGCTGCCGCTGGTGCGCGATCAGGTGGTCGCCGCCGCCGCAGCCCATCCGCGCGATTTCACCTTGCGGTTCATGGAAGGGCAGCTCTGGGGGTTGAGCGGGAACCTCCAGCCGACGGCCGAAGAGATAGGGAAGGCCATGGACGCCCTTCGAAGCGCCGAAGCGCTCTCGCCACGTCGGCAAGCGGTACGGTTCCAGATCGCCAAGACGCAGCTCCTGGCCGGGAACGCCGAGGAGGCCATCGCCACGCTGCGTGCCGTGGTGGCCGATGACGACACGCTGCAGGAGCCGCACTGGTTCCTCGCGTTGGCGCTCGTCGCCGCCGGGCAGCGGGACGAGGGTGCGCAGGAGATCGCCCGCGCGCTCGAGCTCGGTCGGCTTGCGGCGATGGAATCCGTCCGTAACGTAAAGGAGATGCTCTACAGCATCGACGTCCTCGCGGCGGCCGGGCGGTTCGAGGCGATCGTGCCCGTCTATCAGGCGCTCATCCGGATCGAACCCGACGACGCCGACTGGCATGCCCGACTCGCGGCGACCTACGAGCGGCTCGGCAGGCCCGAACTTGCGGCCATCGAGGCGCAGCGAGCCGCGGAGATCGAACCCTCCTTCCGCGATGCGGCCGACGCTTTCCTGCGTCGATTGGAGGACGCCGCCCCATGATCCGTCGGTTCCGCGACATCGCGCTTTTGGCGACGGCCTTCCTGCCGCTCGTCTTCGCCCGAGGGTTGGCGAACCCGTTCCTGACGCCACGTGAGATCGCCCTGCGTCTCATCCTGGCCGTCGCCTTGCCGCTCGCCGTAGCCGTCGCGCCGCAGCCGCGGCGGCCCGGGCCGCTCGGTGCCGCGGCGCTGGCGCTCCTTGCCGCGGCCGCAGCGGGGACCGTCTTTTCCGTCGACGTCGCCAACAGCACCTGGAGCAATCCTGAGCGGTTCACCGGTTTCCTTGATGTCGCGCTTGCCGTCGGGTATGGCGCCGCGCTCGCCCAGGCCTTCCGTGACACGCGGTTCCGGGCGCGCTTCCTGTGGCTGTGGATCGGCGTCTGGGCGGCGGTCTGCCTGTGGGCGCTCCTGGAGAAGGCCGTCCCCGGCTTCTGGGCGCAGTTCAACGGCGACGGTGCCCGCAGCGTGGCCACCATCGGCAACGCCATCTTCCTCGCCCACGGCATCATCCTCGCCACGCCGCCCATCGTCGCGGCCCTCCGGATGCGTCCGGGCCGGGCGTGGCGCATCGCCTCCCGCGTGGCGTTGGGGCTGGCGGGAGCGGCTGTCCTCGCCACCGGCACGCGCGGCGCGCTGCTCGGTGTCTTGGCTGGGGGCGCCGTCGCCGCGATGGCCTACGCCGCATGGTCCCGGCACCGTGCCGCCCGCGTCGCTGCCGTGGCCGTGCCGCTCGCCTGTCTGCTTGCCCTGGGCGGGATGTTCCTTGCGCGGGACGTGCCCGGTCTGCAGGAAGTGCCGGTCGTCGGCCGCGTGCTGGCCGTGTTCCAGCGCGACGCCAGCACCGTCCAACGCCTCCAGCTGTGGGGCGTGGCGCTCGAGGCGGTCCGCCAGAGGCCGCTTACGGGCTGGGGACCGGAGAACTTCGATACCGCCCTGGACCGCAACTACGACACGGCCCTCACGCGGTACGGGGTCAACCAATCGTTTTCGGACCGTGCCCACAACGGCCTGCTCGACGTGGCCGCGGCGTACGGGCTCCTCGGCGTCGCCGCATACCTCGCGTTCCTCGGCGCGCTCGGTCGGACGGTGCTGCGTGCGCGTCAGTCCGGGGCCGCGCCGGCGCCTGTCGCGGCCGTGCTCCTCGGCGGGCTTGCGGCCTACCTTGTGACCTCGCTTACCGCCTTCGACTCCCAGATCACGCTTCTCGGCCTGGCGGTCTTCGCGGCCTTCGTCGCCGCACTCGGTCGGGAAACCCAGGCGGCGTCCCTCCCGTTCCAGGCGGGGGCGAAGCGGGCCATGCTCGCCGCGGCCGCGGCCGTCCCGATGGCCGTCGTCGCGTGGAGCGTGGTGCCGCTTGCGCGCGGCGCGCAGCTCGTCCATGTGGCCGTCGTCGCGCCGCAGGACGCCGCGCTGCAGGAGACCGCCGCGTCCCTCCTGACGTTCGCCAATCCATACCGAGCCATCCAGGGGCAGCGTATCGCCAACGAGATCTTCAAGCGCGTCGGCAACGCGCCGACCTTCCTGCCGTCGCATGCGGACGGACTGCGCGCCGCTGAGGCGTTGCTGCGCGACGCCGTCGTCCGCCGCCCGGGGAACTTCAGCGCCCGATACACGCTCGCCAATGTCCTGCTGCTCCAGGCGGTCAACGGCATGCGTCCGCATGAGGATGCCCTGGCCGTCTTCGAGGAGGCGCGGGTCCTTGCGCCGCGACGCCAGATGGTCGACCTCCAGATCGGCAACCTCCACCTCACCCGCGGCGACGGCGCGGCGGCGGAAGCGTCCTTCCGGGCGGCAGTGGCCCTGGACCCGACGGTTCCGGAGGTCCACTGGCATTGGGGGCGGGGGCTGGCGGTGATGGGCGATCTGGAGCGGGCTGCGCAGGAGTTCCGCGTCGCCTGGGAATCGGGTTTGCGGCAGGTGCGTCCCGAGCAGGAGTACGCCACGGCATATGCCGCGCTCCAGGCTGCCGGCGACCTGGCGACCATCCGCGACATCACGCGCTTCCGATCCGAGAACGACACGCAGGACCCGGACCTTTTCGCGTCGCTCGCCGCGGTGCACGCGGCGCTCGGCGAGCGCGAGGAGGCCATCGCGGCGCTGCTGCGCGCCGTCGCCCTCGACCCTGCGCTGCGCGCGGAGGCGCTGCTGTTCCTGCGCCAGAACGGGTATCCTGAAGACGTCCTCCCACCCCTATGAGCGAACGCCTGGAACGTCTCTGTCTCGTCGTCCTGCGCTACGGCTTGCCGTTGGCGTTCTTGACGCCCTTCCTCTACACCACCGACGTGACCTTCCCGTTCGTGGTCAGCAAGGTCTGGAGTTTCCGCGCGCTGGTCGAACTGCTCGTGCCCTTCTATGCGGTGCTGACGATCGTCTCGCCGCGCCACCGCCCGTGGCGCGAGCCGTTGCCGCTGGCCGTCGTGGCCTTCATGGCCGTCTTGCTGCTCTCCACGGCCTTCGGGGTCGATCCCGCGCGCAGCATCTGGTCCAACCACGAGCGCATGACCGGCGTCTACACGTTGCTGCACTACGCGGCGTTCTTCCTGATGGTGCGCGCCGCCTACACGACGGCGCGTCAGACAAAGGCCCTGCTTCTCTCGACGCTTGCCGCAAGCGTGGTCATGACGGGACTGGCGCTGTATGAGCGCAGCCATCCCGGCTTCCTGGCCAACACCGGGAACCGGCCGTGGGCCACGCTCGGCAACACCATCTACCTGGCCAACTACCTGCTGTTCCATCTCTTCTTCGCGGCGCTCGTGGCCTTCCGCCGCGACACGCGCCTGTGGTTGCGGGTCGCGCTCGGCGCCTTGGCGGCCGCGCAGACGCTCGTCATCCTCTACACGCAGACCCGCGGCACGCTCTTGGCCGTCCTCGTCACCGCGGCGGTCCTGGGGCTCTGGGCCGCGGCGCGCCAGAAGCGTCTGCGTCCGTGGGCGGCAGGCGCCTTCGTCGCCTTGGCGCTGGTCGGCGGCGTCCTCTACGTGAACCGCGGGCAGGACTGGGTCGGCGACATCCCCGGCGTCGGCAAGCTGGTGCGCACCACGCTCACCGAGGGTGGCGGCGTGCGCACGCGCATCATCGCCTGGGAAATCGCGCTCGAGGCGTTCGTCGAGCGGCCGTTGCTCGGGTGGGGGCCGGAGAACTTCTACTACGCCTTCAACCGTTTCTATAATCCGGAGTCGTATCGGTACGGCTCGTATGAGACGTGGTTCGACCGCTCGCACAACACGCTGCTCGACGTGCTTTCGATGACCGGGGCGCTGGGCATGTTGGCGTACCTGGCGGTGTTCGCCGTGGCCGTCTGGACGGTGGAGCGCCGCATCAAGGCCCGGGACATGCGCCGTTGGGAGGGGATGCTCTCGGTGGGCATGCTGCTCGCCTACGTCGTCCAGAACCTGACGGTCTTCGACGCGCACACGTCCTACCTCTACTTCTATCTGCTGCTCGCCCTCATCGCGGCCCGGCCGCTGCCCGAAGGCGGCGCGGCGACGGAGGGGCGCGTCCGGGCGGGGTTGGTGGCATTGCCGCTGCTGCTCGTCGGCGGGATCGTCCTGGCCATCGTCACCGACCTCCAGCCGTACGATGCCAACCGTCTGGCGTTGCGCGGCACGGCGGCGCTGCGCCTGCGCGGCGATGCGGCCGCCGCCATCGTACAGTACGACAAGGCCCTGGCGACGCCGACGCCGCACGACGTGGACCTGCGCGCCGACGGTGCGCGGGAGATCGCCGATGCCGTGGCCGGCGGGCGGCTGCCGCAGGCGCAGGTGCGGCCGTCCGTGGAGTGGGCCATCGCGCGCGTCGAGGAGAACCGCGCGGCGCGGTCGGACGTCTACGACGCCATCATCTACGCCGAACTGCTCCAGGACGCGGCGGCGTGGGATCCCACCGCCACGGCGCGCGCGCGGCAGGCGCTCGACGAGGCCTGGGCGCTCTCGCCGGACCGTCAACAGATCGTCTTCACCATGGCGCAGCTGGCCCTCTTCGACGGTCGGCCGCAGGACGCGTTGGACGTGCTTGAGGCGTCGTTGACCAAGGAAGAGCGCGTCCGCGACCTGCACTGGAACCTGGCGTTGGCCGCGCACGGCGTCGGCGATTACGGAAAGGCGGCCCGGGCCATCGCCCGGGCGCGCGAGCTGGGGTACGAATGGCGCAGCGCCTCGGACGTGACCTTCGCGGTCGACGTCTTCCGGAAGTCCGGACGCCTGGACGACGCGCTCGCCGGCGCGCAGCTGTTGGTGTCGGCGTTGCCCGACGAGCCGCGCGCCCATCTGCTGCTGGCGGAAGTCCACGTCGACAGGGGCGATGCCGACCAGGCCGAGGCGGCCATCGCACGCGCCGTGGCGCTCGATCCGAGCCTGGCGCCGCAAGCGGCGGTCCTGCGCGCCCGGCTCAGCCAGTGAGACGGCGGTAGAGGGCGAGGGTCTCGCGGAGCGCGCGCTGCTCGGTGAAGAGCGTGTGCACGGTCTCGGCGGCGGCCTTGCCGACGCGCGGCCAGGCGTCCCGCGCCGCGAAGGCGCGCCGCAGGCCGTCGTCGAGCGCGTCCGTCCGCGTCAGCCACCCGTTCATGCCGTCGGCGATGACGCTGGGGATGCCGCCGACCGACGTCGCCAGGCACGGCAGCCCGGCCTCCATGGCCTCCAGCAAAGCGAAGGGCAACCCTTCTTTCTTCGACGGCAGGACGAAGAGATCGAAGCCGTCCATGAGCCGGCGGGCATCGTCGCGCCCGCCGAGCAGGTGCACGCGGCTGCCCAGCGCCGCCGCGGCCTGCTCCACCGCGGGCCGCTGCTCGCCGTCACCGACGAGCACCAGATGCGCGTCCGCGGGAGCGGCTTCGGCGAAGGCCGCGACCAGCGCCGGGACGTTTTTCGTGGGGAAGAGATTGGCGACGCAGCCGATGCACGTCGCGTCCGTCGGGACGCCGGCCAGCGCCAGCGCCGCGCGGGCAGCGGCGCGATCGTGCGCGACGGGCGCCACGCCGTTGGGGATGACGTGCAGCCGGTCTGCGGGCGAGACCTTGGCCGCGAGTGCCGCGGCGCGCTCCTGCGGCGACAGGACGATCGTGGCGTCCCGCCCGAGCCCGGCGATCCGTTCCATCCAGCGGTACAACGGGCCTGGGCGATCGGGCTCCAGGAAGACCCACCCATGGGCGGTGAAGACGTGCTTGGGAGCCAGGCCGACGAGCGCCAGCGTGGCCAACAGCCCCGCCTTGGAGGAATTGCCGTGGACCACGTCGGGACGCAGCTCGCGGACGAGGCGGCGCAGCTCCCGCGTGGCGTGCAGGTCGGCGAGCGGGCGCAGCGCGCGTACCAGCGAGGGCAACGCGCGGTAGGAGATGCCGGCGGCGGCGCAGGAGGCCGCGAGCGGACCCGTGCCACCGGCGGCGACCGTCACCGTCCAGCCCTGCGCCGCCGCGGCGCGCGCCAGGGCGAGGACGTAGCGCTGCGCGCCCCCCAGGGAGGGGCTCGTCACGACCAGCAGCAGGGAGGGGGAGCGCATTGACGGATGGCCAAGAATGCCCCATCATACGCAGGAAATCGTCCTGCCGACAACGATGCCTCATGTCCCGTACGGCAACCTCAAAGGGGCCACCGTCCTGGTGACCGGCGCCGCCGGTTTCATCGGCTCCCATCTCGTCGATCGGCTCTTGGCCCTCGGCGCGTTCGTGGTGGGCGCGGACAACCTCTCGACCGGCCGCATGGAGAACCTGGCGGGCGCCCGCAAGGACGAGCGCTTCACCTTCGTCCGTGCCGACGTCAACCGCTTCGAGGAGGTCGCCCAGATCTTCTCCGCGCATCGCATCGACTACGTCTTCCACTACGCGGCGGTGGTCGGCGTGCAGAACGTCATCGAGCGGCCGCTCGAGGTGTTCAAGGACCTCGACGGCATCAAGTACCTGCTCGCCCTCTCGCACGCCCACCGCGTCAAGAAGTTCGTCTTCGCCTCGTCGTCGGAGGCCTACGGCGAGCCGGTGGAGCTGCCGGAACGCGAAGAGGGCATCCTCAACGTCAACGCCGACGATCCCTACGGGCTGACCAAACTGGTGGGGGAGAACATGGTCCGCAACTACTGGCGCCGGTTCCGGCTGCCCGGCTGTTCGCTGCGGTTCTTCAACGTCTACGGCCCGCGGCAGAACGCCACGCCCTACGGTTTCGTCGTCGGCATCTTCATCACACGCGCCCTGGCGGGCGAGCCGCCGGTCATCTTCGGCGACGGCACGGCGACGCGTGACTTCGTCTACGTCGACGACAACGTCGAAGCGGCGATCCGCGCCCTGCTGCTCGAGACGACCAACGGACAGACGCTCAACGTCGGCAGCGGCAACCAGACCACCGTCGGCGAGCTCGCGGCGCAGGTGGTGACCTTGTCCGGCAAGGCGCTGCGCCCGATGCGCGAGCCGGAGCGCGCCATCGAGGTCAAGTACCGCTGTCCGGACGTCACCAAGATGCGCGAGCTGCTCGATTTCGAGCCGCAGGTGCATCTCCAAGAGGGACTGCGGCGGACCTTCGACTGGTACCGGTCCGGTGCCCATGGCTCCTGAATCGACCATCATCCTTTTCTCCGCTTTCTACGACCCGTGGATGAGCGGCGCGGAACGGTGCGTGCAGGAAGTGGTAGGACGGCTCTCGGGCCGCTACCACTTCACGCTTTTTACGTGCCGTCTCTCCCGGACCGTCCCGGCGCGCGAGTCGCGGTCGGGGCATGAGATCGTCCGTCTCGGCGTCGGGCATCCGATCGACAAGTGGCTCTTCCCGCTCCTGGCGCCGCTGGCCGCCCTGCGCGTCCGCGCCGCGGTCGCCCACGCGGTCATGGAGTCCTACGCCGGCATCGCGCTGTGGGTCCTGTGCCTGCTGCGTCCGCGCATGCGCACCGTGCTCACCCTCCAGAGCGGCGACCTGGACAACGACGCCAAGCAGCGGCGCATCCCGGCCTGGCTGTGGCGGCGTATCCACCGCTCGCCCGACCGCGTGACGGCCATCAGCCGCTTCCTCGCCGACCGTGCGGTCCGTCTCGGCGCCGATCCCGTGCGGGTCTCGGTCATCCCCAACGGCGTGGACCTTTCTCGCATCACCCCGCAGCGCCCTGCGGAGCGGGTGGCGCACCGCATCGTCTGCGTGGCGCGCCTCTCCTGGGAGAAGGGCCTGGGCGAGCTGCTCGAGGCCCTGGCGATCGTCCGTCGCGACGTGCCGGACGCGCACCTGGTGCTCGTCGGGGAGGGCAAGGAGCGCATCGCCCTCGAGGCCAAGGCGCGTGCGCTGGGCGTCGCGCCGGCGGTCGATTTCCGCGGCGCGTTGCCGAATGCCGAGGCGCTCGCCGTGCTGCGGACCGCGGACGTCTTCGCCTGCCCGTCGCGGGCCGAGGGGCTCGGCATCGTTTTCATCGAGGCGCAGGCCTGTGGCGTGCCGCCGGTCGGCACGCGCGTGGGCGGCATCCCCGACGTCATCCAAGACGGGAAGAACGGCCTGCTCGTGCCGCTCGAGGACGCCGAGGCGCTCGCCGCGGCATTGATGCGCGTCATGAAGGAATCCGGATTGCGGGAACGCCTGGTCGCCGGAGCACGGGAGACGCTGGCGCGTTTCGATTGGCAGGGGATCGTCGAGCACTACGCCGCGCTTTACGGCCGTCTCCTGCAGGGGCGTTCCGTGCTCATCGCCACCGGCATCTACCCGCCGGCGGTCGGCGGCCCGGCGACCTATACGTACACGCTCGCGCCGCGGCTCGTGGAGCGCGGCTGGCGCGTGCGCATCGTCACCTATGGCGACGCCGCGACGCGGAAGACCGGCCACGACGGCGCGGCGCTTCATGTGGTGTCGCGCGTCCTGCCGCCGGGCCTCCGGCATCTCGCCTATCTCCTTTCCGCGTTCCGCCGCGCGCGCGACGCCGATCTGGTATACGCCCAGGACCCCGTCTCCTCCGGCTTGCCTGCCTCCCTCGCGGCGTTCCTGCGGCGCCGACGGTTCGCCATCAAGGTCGTCGGCGATCATGCCTGGGAGCAGGGACAAGCGCGGTTCGGGGTGCGTGCGTTGCTCGATGATTTCCAGAAGCGGCGCTTCGGGTTCCGCGTCGAGCTGCTCCGCGCCGTCCAGCGCTTCGTCGTCCGCCGCGCGGCCCGCGTCATCACGCCGAGCCGGTACCTTGCGGGCATCGTCGCGCAGTGGGGCGTTCCGGAAGCACGGGTGCGCGTGGTGGAGAACGCCGTGCATGCCATGGACGTCCCGACGCCGCCGGATGCCGAGGCGCTCGCGGCGCGCACGCCGGAGATCGTCAGCGCCGGACGCTTCCTGCCGTGGAAGGGGATGTGGGAACTCGTCGGCGCCCTGCCTGCCGTCCGTGCCCGGGTGCCCGGCGCGCGTTTGACCCTCATCGGCGACGGGCCCGAGCGCCCCCGCATCGAGGCCGAGGTCGCGCGGCTCGGACTCGGGGATGCGGTGACGTTCACCGGCCGCTTGCCGCAGCCGGAGGCGTTCGGCCGCGTCGCTGCCGGGCGCGTCTTCGTGCTCTACACGGGCTACGAAGGGTTCTCGCACCAGCTCGTCGAGGCCATGTCCAGCGGCGTGCCGGTCGTCGCCAGCGACGCCGGCGGGAACCCCGAGGTCGCGGCGCACGAGCGGAACGCGTTGGTCGTGCGCTGGGGCGATGCGGCCGCGCTCACCGCGGCCATCGTGCGGCTGCTTGAGGACGCGGCGCTCAGCGCGCGTCTCGCGGCCGAAGCGCGCAAGACGGCGGCCCTGTATCCCGAAGAGCGCATGGTCTCCGGGACCGTGGATGCGCTGTCCGACTTTTGATATGCCCGCGCGCGTCTTCATGATCAGCCGCGATCCGTCCGCCGAGCAGGCGAGCAGCGCCACGGCCGCCCGGCTCGATGCCTACCGTACCGCGGGCGCCGAGCTCGTGGTGCGCGCGCTGACTCCGCGAAGCCTGATCCGCATCCTGCGCGACGGGCTGCGTACGGTCGGCCGCGGCTGGGTGGTCACGGCGCAGGACCCGTTCGAGGCCGGGCTCGTGGCGTGGTTCATCGCCTGGATGCGCGGCGCCAGGCTCGAGCTCCAGATGCATGGCGATTTCCTGAACCCGGCGTGGTGGCGCGAGGTCTGGCACCGGCCCATCCGTCTGGTCCTCGCGCGGGTGTTGCTGCGTCGCGCCGACGGCGTGCGTGTCCCCGGAGAGCGGGTGGCGCGGTCGCTCGCGGGGCTCGTCCCGGCGGAGCGCATCGTGAAGGTTCCGGTAGCGCCCACTCCTGGTGCCGTACGGGGCGAACCTGTCGAGTGGCAGCGTGTCCTCCTTGCCGCCCGTTTCAGTCCCGAGAAGGACATCCCGTTGCTGGTGCGCGCGTTCGCGTCCATCGCGTCGCGGTTCCCCCAAGCGGTCTTGGTGTTGCGCGGCGAGGGTCCGGAGATCGGCCGTATCCAAGCAGAGGTCCGCTCGGTGCGTGGCCTGTTGGTCCGGCAAGACCAGATCCAATTCCAGAGGCCCTTCACTCCAGATGACCCTTCCCCGGACACCGCCGGTGTCGTCGTCATCAGCTCGCGGCACGAATCCTGGAGCCGCATCGCTGTCGAGGCCGCGCTCGCCGGGCGCGCGGTCGTGATGACCGACGTCGGTTGTGCTGGTGAAGTCATCATCGACGGCGAGAGCGGATGGGTCGTGCCGCCAGGAGACGAGGCCGCGTTCGCTGCAGCGCTTGCCGACGCGCTCGCGCGTCCGGATGAGGCACGTCGCCGCGGAGAGAACGCACGGAAGGCCGCGGAAGCGTTGCCGAGCGGCAGCGACGTCGCCCGCCGCATCGTCGCGGCGTGGTACAGGCTTGTAGGGGCGTAATGCATTACGCCCCTACGCAGGTATGACCTACTCCTTCATCATCCCCGCCTACAACGAGGAATCCGCCATCGCCGAAGCGATCGCGGCGGTCTTGGCGTACGCCGACCGGCTGGGCGACGCCGAGCTCGTCGTCGTCGACGACGGGTCGACGGACGCCACGGCGGCGCGCGTCGCGGCGGTCCGCGATCCGCGCCTGCGGCTCATCCGCCTGCCGCAGAACCGCGGCAAGGGCGCGGCGGTGCGCGCCGGCATGCTCGCGGCCGCGGGGGAGTGGCGCATCTTCTTGGATGCCGACCTCTCGACGCGCCCGGAGGAATTCGAGTCCTTCCGCCCGCATCTCGCTGCCGCCGACGTGCTGGTGGGGTCGCGCGCGGTGCCCGGTGCCCGCATCGCCGTGCGTCAGCCCTTTTGGCGCGAGCAGGGCGGCCGCGTCTTCAACCGCGCGGTCCAACTCCTGCTCGATCTCCCCATCCGCGATACCCAGTGCGGCTTCAAGTGCTTCTCGGCGCGCGCGGTGCCGGCCTTCGCCGAGACGCGCACCGACGGCTGGGCCTTCGACGCCGAGGTTCTGGTCCGCGCCCACCGCGGCGGTCTGCGCGTCCGGGAGCTGCCGGTGGCCTGGCGCCACGACCCGACGAGCCATGTGCGCCTCTCCGGCATCGCCCGGGCGGTCATCGACCTCCTGCGCATCCGCCGTTTGACCCGGGCCGCGAAACCGCCTATGGTGGAGGGTCCGCTATGAAGCACATCGCCCTGGTGGCCGGCGCGCGGCCCAATTTCATGAAGGTGGCTCCGTTGCGCGAAGCCCTCGTGGCGCGCGGCGCCCGCGTGAGCCTCATCCATACCGGCCAGCATTACGATCCGCTGATGTCGGAGGTCTTTTTCCGCGACCTCGGCTTGCCCGCGCCGGACGTGCATCTCGGCGTCGGCCCCGGTGACCGTGTCACGCAGACCCGCGCCATCGTCGAGGCGCTCGTCCCGGCGCTGCGGGAACACGTGCCGGACGTGCTGGTCGTGGTCGGCGACGTCACCTCGACGGCCGCCGCCGCCATCGCCGGCACGCTCGCCGGCATCCCGGTGGCGCACGTCGAAGCGGGCTTGCGCTCCTTCCACTGGCCGATGCCCGAGGAGCTCAACCGCATGATCGCCGACCACCATAGCCGATGGCTGTTCGTGACCGAGCCGTCCGGCGTCGCCAACCTGCGGGCCGAGCGCGCTCCGGCCGAGCGTATCCATCTCGTCGGCAACGTCATGATCGACACGCTGCGCCGCTTCGAGCCACGCGTCGCCGCAGCAGATGTCCGTGTCCGGCTGTCGCTCCCGGAGCGCTACGGCGTGCTCACCCTGCACCGTCCGGAGAACGTCGACGACCCGCAGGTGCTCTCGTCGCTGGCTGGCGCCATCACCGAGGCGTCGACGCGGCTTCCTCTCATCTATCCGGTCCACCATCGCGTCCGCGACCGTCTCGTCGGTACGCCGCTCGCCGCCGCGCCGGGCGTCCGCACCGTCGAACCGCTCGGCTACGTGGACATGCTCGCCCTGGTGCGCGGCGCCACCCTCGTGCTCACGGATTCCGGCGGCCTGCAGGAGGAGACCACGGCGCTCGGCATCCCGTGCATCACGGTGCGCGGCCAGACCGAGCGGCCGGTGACCGTCGAGGTCGGGACGAGCGAGATCGTCGGCCACGACCGCGACGCCATCCTTGACGCGGTCGACCGCGTCCTCGCCGGCGCATGGAAGAAGGGTCGCGTGCCCGACCTCTGGGACGGCCGTGCCGCCGAGCGCATCGCCGAGATCCTGCTTGCCTGATGCTTCGCCTCCTCTTTGTCACGCCCAAGATCCACGAACGCGACGATGATTTCGCGTTCACCTCGCTGTGGGCGCAGGCCTTTGCGCGCGCCGGCTTCGCCGTGACCGTGGTGGCGCTCGAAGTGCGCGAACATGCCCTGCCCTTCCCGGTGCGTTCGCTGGGGCGCGAACAGGGATGGCCGACGTGGCGTTCCTTCATGGAATTCCAGAAGGTCATCCTGACGACGCCGCATGACCGCGTCTTCGTGCACATGAATCCGCGGTGGCTCGCGGCCGGCGCCTGGTACTGGTGGCTGCGCCGCACGCCGACGTACCTATGGTACACGCACTACACGCGGCCGCTCTCGCTCAAGATCGGCGACAAGGTCGTGAAGCGCATGTTCGCGGCCACCAAGGACTGTCTCCCGCAGTACGAAGGGGACGCCCGCAAAGTCGTCACCGGGCACGGCATCGACACGGCCTTCTGGGACGTGCCTGAGGTGCCGGAGGCCGAGCGCGAACCGGCGACGCACCTGCTTGCCGTGCACCGCATCTCGCGCTCCAAGCGCATGGAGATCGCGCTCAAGGCGCTGGCGTTGCTGCCGCCGACGTACACCTTGACCCACTACGGCCGGCCGCTCGACCCGCGCCAGGATCCGGAGTATGCCGAGGAGATCCGCGCGCTCGCCGAGAGCCCCGCGCTCAAGGGGCGCGTGCGCTTCATGGGCTCGCGGCCGATGCCCGAGCTCCGCGAGGTCTATCCGCGCTACCGCGTGGCCATCAACATGGTGCCGGACACCATCGACAAGACCGTGCTCGAGGCCATGCACTGCGGGCTGACGCCGGTCATCACGCGCGGGCACGCCGCGGCCATCGGGTGGCCGTCCGCGCCGGCCGACGATTCGCCCGAGGCGGTGGCCGCCTTCATCCGCGCGCTTGCCTCGGCGCCGCGCGAGGAGCTGCGCCGCGTCGTGCGCGAGGGGCATGGGCTGGATGCGCTGGTCGCGAAGCTCGCCGCCTACATCCGCCCCGGCACCTGATATGTGCGGCATCAACGGCTTCACGTTCTCCGATCCGGAGGCGTTGCGGCGGATGCATGCCGCCACCCGCCACCGTGGCCCGGACGACGAGGGCTTCCATGAACGGGACGGCGTCTCGTTGGGGCACAACCGGCTGTCCATCATCGACCTCTCGCCGCTCGGACGCCAACCGATGTCGACGCCCGACGGCCGCTTCACCGTCGTCTTCAACGGCGAGATCTACAATTACCGGGAGCTGCGCACGGAGCTCGAGGCCTCGGGTGTCCGCTTCCGCGGCGCGTCGGACACCGAGGTCCTGCTCGCGCTCTTCGCCCGCGACGGCGCGTCCTGCCTGGAACGCCTGAACGGCATCTTCGCGTTCGCCGTCTGGGAGCGCGACTCCCGGACGCTGACGCTCGCGCGCGACCACCTCGGCGTGAAACCGCTCTACTACCACTGGGACGGCGCTCGGCTGGCGTTCTCCTCGGAGATCAAGGCGCTGCTCACCTTGCCGCATGTCCGGCGCGAGGTCGATCCCGGGGCGCTCTCGCTGTACGTGCGGTTCCTGTACGTCCCCGGGCCGCGCACCATGCTCGCCGGCATCCGCAAGCTGCAGCCTGGCCACGTGCTCACCCTGCGTGACGCCGAGCTCGCGGTGCGTCCGTACTGGACGCTCGCGGAAGGGGAGCCGTTCGCGGACCGGGCCGCCGCACGCGCCGCGGTGCGCGAGGGCGTGCTGGCCGCGGTGCGCCGGCAGCTCGTCTCCGATCGACCGCTCGGCGTCTTCCTCTCCGGCGGGGTCGACTCCACGCTCGTCCTCGCCGCGATGCGCGCGGCGCACGCAGGCGCCATCAAGACCTTCTCCGTCGGCTACGAGGCCACGGACCAGGCCGACAAGTACAATGCCGACTTCGACGTGGCCGCGCGTACGGCCGCGCGCTTCGGCGCGGAGCATCATCCGATCCGCATCTCCGGCCGCGACGTCGCCGCCGTCTTCGAGGACGTCGTCCGGCACATGGACGAGCCGATCTCCAACCACGTCCAACCGTCGACCTACCTGCTCGCCAAGTTCGCCAAGCCGCAGATCACCGTGGCGCTCGGCGGCGACGGCGGCGACGAGCTTTTCGGCGGGTACGACCGCTACTGGTACCACCAGGCGCTCGGCAGGCTCGCGGCGCTGCCGGTGCCGCTGCGGCATCCGCGCGTGCTCGCCGGAATCGGGCGGCTGGCGGGCGCACGGTCTCTCGCAGAGAAGGCCGCGACGGCGCCGGGCGTCGACCGCTTCCTGGCGTTCATGGGCCAGAAGGACGGCCGCGCGGCGGGGCTGCTGCGCTCCGGCGTCGATCGGCCGGAGACCGTGCGCGCGACGTTCGCGCCGCATTTCGCCGTGCCTTGGCGCGACGCCGTGAACCAGGTCATGGCCGCGGACGCGCGCAGTTGGCTGCCGGACGAGTCGTTGATGCGCACGGACAAGATGACCATGGCGCACGCCCTCGAGCAGCGCGTGCCGCTCTTGGACCCGACGCTCGCGGCGCTCGCCTTCCGCATCCCATCGCGCTGGAAGCTCGGCGGCCGTACCTGGGGCAAGCGTATCCTGCGCGAGGCCTTCCGCGCCGAGCTGCCGGGGTTCGTCCTCGCGCAGAAGAAGCGCGGTTTCTTCTCTCCGGCATCGAAGTGGTTGCGCGGCGACCTGCTGCCGCTGGCGCGCGAGCTGCTCTCGGACGGCTACGCGGCCGGCAGCGGGGAGTGGCTGGACCTCGCCGCGGCGCGCCGCATCCTCGACGACCACGTGGAGAAGCGCGCCTACGGCCTCACCCAAGTCTGGGCCGCGATGACGTTCCAGGCGTGGTGGCGGTCGGCCATGGGCCGCTGAGGTGACGCGTCCGCCCGTTTCCGATACACTGCGACCCGACTCCAGGATATGCCCGCATCCGTCCCACCCGCCTTCTCCTATCTGCGCGGCAAAGCGCTGAGCAGCCGCGTCCTTCCGGAGTTCTTCTCCGTCGACGGGGCGCGCGTGCTCAATGCCGGGTTCGGTGACGGGCCGCAGGCGCTCGTCTATGCCGGCGCCTTCCGCTCGATGCTGGGCGTCGACGTCAATGCCGAGCGTCTGGAGCGCGCCCGACGCATGCTGGATGCGGCCGGCGTGACGGACGTCGAGCTCATCCAGGGCACGGTCGAGCGCATCCCGCGCCCGGACAGCAGCTTCGACGCCGTCTTGGCCATCGACATCATCGAGCACGTCGAACGCCCCGACGCCTTCCTGACGGAGATGCGGCGCCTCCTCGTGCCGGGCGGCCGCATGCTCGTCACCTTCCCCGCCATGCACGACCGCTTCGTGGACACGGTGTCGGCGGTCGGTCGGCTCTTGGGGCGCAAGGGGCACGCGCATCCCGAGGGGTGGCACCCCGACTACCACCAACGCGAGTTGCCCGTGCGCGTCTGGAGGAAGACGGTGGAGGACGCCGGGTTCCGCTGCACGCGCAGCGGCGCCACGACGATGTTCCCGCCGCTCCACCTCTACGGAGTGCCTCGGTTCTGGTTCTCCAACACGATCATCCATGCCATCGACCGTCGGATCGCCGCGCTGCCCGGGATCCGGCTGCTGGGACAGACGGTGATGGCGGAATGCGTCAACCAAAAACGGGCCTGAGCAGGCCCGTTCCCTTTTTGCGTTCACTCGTAGTACTCGCGGCCGAGGTGCGTGATGAGCGTCTCCCCGCGCATCCAGCGCAGGGTATTCTTGAGTTTCATCGATTGGATGAAGAGGTCGTGCTCGGGATAGAGGTCTGGCGCGGTCATCGGGCTCTTGAAGAAGAGCGACAACCATTCCTGGATGCCGGACATGCCGGCACGCTTGCCCAGATCCAGGAAGCGGGCGATGTCGAGCAAGAGCGGCGCGGCGAGGATGGAGTCGCGGCACAGGAAGTTGACCTTGATCTGCATGGGGTACCCCATCCAGCCGACGATGTCGATGTTGTCCCAGCCTTCCTTCTCGTCGCCGCGCGGCGGGTAGTAGTTGATGCGGACGATGTGCGAGAGCTTGGCGTACAGCTCCGGGTAGAGGGTCGGTTGGAGGATGTAGTCGAGCACCGAGAGCTTGCTCTTCTCCTTGGTCTCGAAGGAGCCCGGATCGTCGAGCACCATGCCGTCGCGGTTGCCGAGGATGTTGGTGGAGAACCAGCCGCGGACGCCGAGCATGCGGGTCTTGAGCCCCGGGGCGATGACGGTCTTCATGAGCGTCTGGCCGGTCTTGAGGTCCTTGCCGGCGATCGGCGTGCCGGTCTTTCCGGCAAGCTCCTGGAGCGCCGGGATGTCGACCGTCAGGTTGGGCGCGCAGTTGGCGTAGGGGACGCCCATGGAGAGCGCGGCGTAGGCATAGACCATCGACGGCGCGATGTCCGGGTGGTTGTCGCGCAACCCCTGTTCGAAAGCGGCCAGCGTGGCATGCACGTCACCCGGAGCGATGTACGTCTCCGTCGAGCCGGTCCAGAGCATCACGCTCCGCGTCGCGCCGGTCTCGGCCTGGACCTTGGCGATGTCGGCCTTGAGCGCCTCCGCGGCTTCCCAGTGCGTGGCGGCCTGTTTGACGTTGCTGCCGGAGATGTTCTTGACGAACCGCTGGGTGAAGACGGCGGGCATGGGCCGCAACGCGCGCAAGACGTCGGCGACGCCCTCGAGGTCCTGCTCCTTGAGCACGCCGGCCTTCTTGGCGGCGTCGTAGGCCGAGTCCGGGTAGATGTCCCAGGCGGCGAAGCGCAGGTCCTCGAGCCGCGCCAGCGGGACGAAGTCCTTGATGCGCGGCGAACGGTTCTCCATGCGCTTCCCGAGACGCACCGTGCCCATCTCGGTCATCGAACCGATCGGCTGTGCTTGGCCCCGCTTGATCGCTTCGACGCCGGCGACCAGCGTCGTGGCGATGGCGCCCAGCCCGACGAGGAAGACGGCGAGCGGACCCTCGGCCGGAGCGATGTTCACCGGCACCTGCGGCTGGGACTCCTGGGTGGTCATAGGCTTGGCGATTCCCGCCAATACTCGCACACCGCATGGCCGCCGTCAACGCTTGACAGCGGCCTTCCGCCGCGGGAAACTGCCTGCGTTTTATGGCCACGAAGCGCATCCTGGTACCGGCGTGCGGCGGCAGTCCGGCGCTCAACTACATCCGTTCGCTCCAGGCCGCTCCGGAAGCCATCGAGATCGTCGGTGTCGATTGCGACAAGTACGCGTTGGCGAGGTCCCCGCTGGGGGAGAAGCATCTGGTGCCGCCTGCGAAGGACCCCGCCTATCTCCCGGTGCTCCAGGACGTGATCCGCCAGACGGGCGCGCAGTTCATCCACCTGCAGAACGACACCGAGCTGGCATTCGTCTCGGAGCGGCGTGAGGAGCTGCCGGTCCGCCACTTCTTCCCGCCCAAGGAGACGGTCCGCGCGTGCATCGACAAGTTCGAGAGCTATCGCCGTTGGACGGCGGTCGGCATCCCCCAGCCGCGCACGCGTTTCCTCGAGACGCCGGAAGACCTCGATGCCGCGTTCGCGGAGTTCGGCGCGCCGCTGTGGGTCCGCGCGACGGTCGGGGCGGCGGGCAAGGGTTCGCTCATGGTCCACGACGTGTCCACCGCGCGGTCGTGGATCGATTTCAACAAAGGCTGGGGGAGCTTCACCGCCGCGGAGTACCTCTCGCCGCAATCCGTCACCTGGCAGTCGATCTGGAAGGACGGTGCCCTCGTCGTCGCCCAAGGCCGCAAGCGGCTGTACTGGGAATTCGCCAACCGCGCGCCGTCGGGCATCACCGGGCTCACCGGCACGGGCGTGACCATGAGCGATCCCACCATCGACGCCATCGCGCAGCGCGCCATCATGGCCATCGACCCCAAGCCGCACGGCATCTTCTCCGTCGACCTGACGTACGACCGCGCGGGGGTCCCGAACCCGACCGAGATCAATATCGGCCGCTTCTTCACTACGCACGAGTTCTTCACCCGTGCAGGGCTCAACATGCCGTACATCGCCCTGCGGATCGCCTTCGGCGAGGAGCCGACGCTGCCCGCCCAGCGCCTCAACCCGCTGCCGCCGGGCCTGGCCTGGGTGCGCGGTCTCGACTTCCTGCCGACGCTGACCGATGAGCGGCGCATCGACGCGGCAGAAGGGGAGCTCGCCGCGCGCGTCAAGAATCTCGGTCTCGCATGAGTCGGCTTCCACGCGACGGCACCGTCTTCCTGACGGGTGCCACGGGGCATCTCGGCCGGGCCGTGTTGCGTCGTTTGGCGCTGGCCGGGACGCCGGTCTGCGCGGTCGGGAGGCACCGGCCGCCGGCGCTGCCGGGCGTGCGCTTCCTCCAGGCCGACCTCTCTCGGCCGGCGGCGCATCGGCTGTCCGCCGCGTTGCGCGGCGCTTCCGTGGTCATCCATCTGGCGGCAGCCGTCCCGCAGGGTACGGATGCCGATCCGGATGCGCAGGCGCTTTTCACGACCAACGTCGGCGGTTCCGCGGCGTTGGCGTCCTCCGTGCCGCGCGGGGCGCACCTCGTCTTCGCCAGCACCATCGAGGTGTACGGCAGGCCGTCGGCGCGGGGGCCGTTGACGGCGACCTCTCCCGTGGCGCCGACCACGCCGTACGGGTCGTCGAAGCTGCTCGCGGAAGGGACGTTGGCCGCGGCGGCCCGCGCGCGCGGTTTCGGGCTGACCGTCCTGCGGTTGGCGAGCGTCTACGGACCGGGCGAGACCATCGATCGTGCCACGACGCGATTCCTCCGCGCGGCGGCGACCGGCGGACCGGTGGCGCTGCGCGGGTCGGGACGGGAGCGGCGCAATCCGCTGTACGTGGAGGACGCGGCACGGGCCGTCCTCGCCGCCGCCGAGCGTCGTCCCGGCGGCGTCGTCCCGGTGGCGGGTGCCGAGACGGTGAGCGTGCGGGGACTGGCCGAGGCCGCCGCGCGCGCCGCGGGCCGCGACGCACGTGTCGTCCCCGGCTCCGCGGCCGCCGGCCACGATCTGGTGCTCGACACGTCCCGGGCCGAACGGCTGCTCGGTTTCCGTCCCGAGGTCGGGCTGGATGCCGGACTCTGGATGTCCGCGGTCGGCATGCGCCGCGCGCCCGTGGCCGTCTTGGACGTCGATGGCACGCTGTTCGACGTCTCGCCGCGCTACGTGGCGCTGCATCGCGACCTGGCGCGACGGCACGGCTTCCTCCCGCTCGGTGCGGCGGCCTACTGGAGATTGAAGCGGGCCCGCGTCCCGGAGGAGGCCATCCTGCGCCGGCTGACGCGCGATGCCGCGGCGCGCAAGCGGTACCTGCGTGACCGTCAGGCGCATATCGAGGACCGCGCGTACCTCGCGCACGACCGGCCGCTCCCGGGAGCCGTCGCGGCGTTGCGACGGCTCTCCCGCGTCGCTCCGGTGGTCCTGCTCTCGCTGCGCAACGACGCGCGGGCCCTGCGCTGGCAGCTGCGCCGCAGCGGCATGTCGCCGTCCGTCGCCCGTACGCTCACCGCGCCCGCCGGCGCCGATCCCGTCTCCGCGAAGATCGCGCTGCTCCGCTCGTCGCCGGGTCCTGCCGCGCTCGTGGCAGGGGACACCGAGGTCGACGGCGGGCTCGCCGCGGCCTACGGCGTGCCGTTCTTCGCCGTCACCTCCGGCATCCGGGAGCGCGCCGCGCTGCTCGCGGCCCGGCCCGTCGCCGTCTCCCGGACCATCGACGCATTGCCGCGCGGGATGCGGCTGCTCCGGCTCGCCCTATGAGCGACGACCGCGCACAGGAGCGCCAGCGCCTGGAGGCCATCGCCGCGCACTTCCGCACCGGCCAGGGCTTCAACGGCCGGCTGGAGCCGTATCGTATCCGCGCTGTGGCCGAGCTGGCGCGCGGCACGCGCGTGCTCGACGTGGGCTGCGCCGAGGGGATGCTGGCGGCCGGGCTTGCCGACCGCGGCTTCGCGGTCACGGCCGTGGACGGCTCGGCCGAGCTCATCGCCTACGCCCGTGCGCATCACGCCCGTCCCACGGTGACCTACCATCGATCCCTCTACGAGGATTTCCGTCCCGATGCGCCGTTCGATACGGTGGTGCTCGTCAACATCCTCGAGCACGTCGCCGACCCGGTGGACCTGCTGCGCAAGGCGCGCGCCTGGACGGCGCCCGACGGCTGCGTCATCGTCCTCGTCCCCAACGCCTTTTCCCTGCACCGGCGCGTCGGCGTGGCCATGGGTCTCATCGGCGACGTCCACGACCTCAACGACACCGATCGTCGCGTCGGACACAGGCGGGTCTATGACAAGGCCCTGCTCGAGACCGACATCCGCGCCGCCGGTCTCGCACCGACGCGGCACGTCGGGCTGTTCCTCAAGCCGTTGTCCGAGAGCCAGATGGAGGCCTGGGACGACGCGCTCGTCGACGCCTACCATGAGGTCGGCAAGCAGCTGCCCGAATGGTGCGCCGAACTGATCACCGTGGCCGAACCGTATGGTGCCCTTCCTTGACCTCACGTCCCAGATCGCGACCATCCGCGCGGAGATCGACGCGGCCATCGACCGGGTCATCGACAGCGGCGCCTTCATCCAAGGGCCGGAGCTCTCGGCGTTCGAGGAACGCTTCGCCGCGTGGGTCGGCACCAAAGAGGCCGTCGGCGTCCAATCCGGGACCAGCGCGCTGTTCCTGGCGCTCACGGCGGCGGGCATCGGCCCGGGCGATGAGGTCATCACCGTGCCCAACTCCTTCATCGCCACGGCCGAGGCCATCTCGCACGTCGGCGCCACGCCGGTGTTCGTCGACGTCGACCCCCAGACGCTGCTCATGGATCCGAGGGGCCTCGACGCCGCGCGCACCGCGCGCACCAAAGCGGTCATCCCCGTGCATCTGTTCGGCACGCCGGTGCCCATGGAGCCGGTGCTCGACGTCGCCCGGCGCCACGGGCTGCTGGTGATCGAGGACGCCGCCCAGGCGCACGGGGCGCGGTGGCAGGGCAGGCGCGTCGGCATGTTCGGTCGGATGGCCTGCTACAGCTTCTACCCCGGCAAGAACCTCGGGGCCTTCGGCGAAGGCGGCGCCATCGTCACCGACGACGAGGCGCTCGCGACGCGCCTGCGGATGCTGCGTAACCACGGCTCGTCGGCCAAGTACCGCCACGAGACGATCGGCTGGAACATGCGCATGGAGGGGATGCAGGCCGCGGTGCTCGCCGTGAAGCTGGCGCACATCGACGGCTGGAACGAGCGGCGACGGACGCATGCGGCCGCCTACCGCACCGCGCTGCAGGACCTGCCGCTGACGTCCGTCGACGTCCCCGTCGGCGCGGAGCCGGTCTTCCACATCTTCGCCGTCCGCACGCCGCGGCGCGACGCCCTCCAGCGCTTCCTGGAGGAGCGCGGCATCGGGACCGGCGTGCATTACCCGACGCCCATCCATCTGCAGCCGGCGTATGCGCATCTCGGGCTTCCGCGTGGCGCGTTTCCGGTGGCCGAGCGCGCGGCGCAGGAGCTGCTCTCGCTGCCGATGTATCCGGAGCTGACCGATGCCCTCCGGAACGAAGTGGTGGCCGCGGTCCGCGCGTTTTTCGCCACGGAACAGGGTTGACGGACCGCCTCTCCGGCCGTATCCTTCTTCGGACTATGGATACGGTCCCCGTCGCCCTCATCGGGTACGGCTACTGGGGGAAAGTCCTCGCGCGCGTCATCCGGTCCTCACCGGACGCGCGTCTCCTCGTCGTCGCCGAGACCGACCCGGAGCGGCGCGCGGCGGCGGCGCGCTTGCCCGGCGTCGAGACCGCGACCGACGCCGAGACCGCGATCCGCGATCCGCGCGTCGCCGCGGTCTTCGTCGCCACGCCCGTCTCCACCCACGCCGCGCTGGTGCGCGCGGCGCTCGGCGCGGGTAAGGACGTCTTCGTGGAGAAGCCCATGGCCGCGACGCTCGCCGAAGCGGAGGAGCTTGCCCGCCTCGCGACGTCCGGCGGCCAGGTGCTGATGGTCGATCACCCCTTCCTGTTCACCGGCGCCGTCCGCAAGATCCGGCAGCTCGTCGAGAAGGGCGAGCTCGGGCGTCTGCAGTACTTCGATTCCGAGCGCATCAACCTGGGTCTGCTGCGCTCGGACGTGAACGTGCTGTGGGATCTGGCGCCGCACGACCTCTCCATCCTGCAGTACCTGCTCGAGGAATCCCCGCGCGGAGTGCGCGCCGTGGCCTCCACGCACACCCCGCATCCGCGTCCGGAACCCGGCGGCGAGATCGCGCACCTCTTCCTCGACTACGCCAGCGGCGTGGCCGCACACGTCGCCGTGAGCTGGCTCTCGCCGGTCAAGATCCGCAAGCTCATCCTCGGCGGCGACCGCAAGATGGTGCTGTTCGACGACATCTCGCCCTCCGAGAAGGTCAAGGTCTATGACCACGGCGTGGACACCGATCCGGCGGCGGCCACGCCGTTCCGGCCGCTCTACCGCAGCGGCGACGTCCTCGTCCCCAAGGTCGATGACCGCGAGGCCATGCAGCTGGCCGTCGACCACTTCGTCTCCTGCGTGCGCACCCGCGCCACGCCGCTCACCGACGGCCGCTTCGGCGCCGCGGTCGTGCGCGTGCTCGAGGCCAGCGACCGCTCGCTGCGCGAGGGCGGCGCACGCATCGCCCTGCCATGAAGATCCCGGCATCCGTCACCATCCTGACACGCAACTCGGCGGCCACGCTGGAGCGGTGCCTGGCGTCCGTCCAGGCCTTCGACGATATCGTCGTGCTCGACGGCAACAGCACGGACGGGACGCGTGCCATCGCCGAGCGGTATGGCGCACGCGTCCTGCCGCAGACGGACAGCGCGGAACCGGCCGTGCGCATCACCGACTTCACCGAGGTCCGGCAGAAGTCCTTCGACGCCGCCAAGCACGACTGGGTGTACATGATCGATTCCGACGAGTGGGCCTCGCCGGAACAGGTCGAGGCGGTGCGGGGGCTCGTCGCGGCGGACCGCACGGACGAGGTCTACCTCTTCCGCAAGCTGGCCGTGCTGGGAGAGCGGGTCGTCCGGCACGCGTACTACTACCCGGACTACTCCCTGCGCATGCTCGCCAAGAGCGGCGGTGCCCACTGGGTCGCCGGCCGACGGGTCCACGAGCGGATCGTCTTCCCGGAGCGCGTCCGCCAGGTGCGCCGGGACGAGCCGGTCTACTCGCTGCAGCCGCCGTATCGGGACGCGCTGCGCAAGGACGAGTATTACCTGCGGCTCGCGCTCGACCGCTACCGAGGCGTGCCGCGACGGCGCATGGTGCGCAACGCGGCAATCAACGTCGCCAAGGGCTGCCTCATCCTCGGTCGCGTCGCCGCCGTGCATCTCCGGCACGGGTTCCGTGATACCATGCCCCCCATGCAGCACCTGCGCTATCCGCGTTACCATTGGCGTCTGGCCTGGCTGCTGGCGCGCCGCGCCCTTTCCATGCGACCGTATGCACACGCATGACCACGCCCATCCGGACATGGCTACCGTCTACGAGCAGGTGCCGCCGGATTACTGGGATACGTCCTATCGGAACAACCTGATCCAGCGCGTCTACCACGACTGGCGTTTTTTCGTGTTGCGGCGCATGGTCCGGCGGTTGCCGCAGCGCGGTACGGTCCTCGACGTCGGCTGCGGCGGCGGGTTCTCGGTCGAGATGGCGGTGAAGGGTCGGCCGGACCTGGAGGTCCACGGCATCGACGTCACGGACGAGCTCGTGGCCTACGCCCGGAAGATGCGGCCGCGGTTCCACTTCCGCAAATCGCCCGGCGAGACCCTGCCGTACCCGGACGCGATGTTCGACGGCGTGCTCTACCTCGACGTCATCGAACATCTCGTGGACCCGGCCGCCTCGCTCAAGGAAGCGCTGCGCGTCCTCAAGCCCGGCGGCTCGCTGGTCGTGCTCGTGGTGCAGGAGCATCATCCTGCCTTCCGCGGCATCTGGTGGCTGTGGCTGCGGCTCAAGGGGAAGGTCTGGCACGAGGCGCATCTCCACGTCTTCGACAGGAAATCCGTGGAGGCAACCATCCGCGATGCCGGATTCCGCATCGCCGAGACGAAGCCGGTGCACCTCGGTCTCTCGGTGGCGGTCCGTGCCGTGAAGCCATAAACCGACAGATATGGAGCTGACCGTCGCCGTCCCGTGCTACAACGAGGCCGAGAACGTCCCCCGCCTGGGCACGGAACTCCTGCCGGCGTTGCGCGCGCTGTCGCGTGACTTCGAGCTGCTCATCGTCGACGACGGCAGCGCGGACGGCACCGCCGAGGCATGCGAGCGGCTCGGCGCCCCGGAGGTCCGGGTCGTTCGGCACCCCAAGAACCAGGGGTTGGGCGCGGCCATCCGCACGGCCTTCGCCGAGGCGCGTGGCGACCTGCTCGTGACCCTCGACGCCGACCTGACTTTCGCGCCGGCGGACATCGGCAAGTTGCTCGCGCGCCACAAGGAGGGAGGCGTGGACTTCGTCATCGGTTCGCACGGCCTCGCCGGGTACGCCAGGGACATCCCGCGCTGGCGCGTGGCCATCAGCAAGGCGGCGAACCTCTTCTATTCGCTCCTGGCGGGGCGCCGCGTCCGGGGCGTGAGCTCGCTGTTCCGCCTGTACCGTACGGAGATCGTCCGCGGACTCCCGGTCCGGACCAGCGGTTTCGAGACGCCGGTGGAGATCTTCTTCCTTCTCGTGCACCGCGGACACCGCTTCGCCGAAGTGCCGACCCCGCTCGGGCAGCGCCGCTTCGGCGTCTCCAAGCTCAACTACTCCCGGGAGATCCGTCGGCATCTCCGTCTGGTCGGCGCCATCCTGCGGGGGAGGCTCCGTCCGGTATGAGCGTCTCGGGACGGCCCAAGGCCTGCATCAACATCAATTTCGATTCGCTGTTCTTCCCGCTGCCGGACGCCGCCCGGCGGACGCGCGACCCCTCCTACTTCTCGGTGGCGGACAGGTTCTTCGAGGCATCCGAGCGGCACGGCTTCCGCTACACGATGTTCGTCATCGGCCGCGACCTCGAGGATCCCGAGGTGGCTGCGCGCGTGCGCGAGTGGGCGGCAGCGGGGCATGAGATCGGCAACCACACCTGGAGCCACCATCCCAACTTCGGCGCCCTGCCGTCGGCGCGCGTCCAAGACGAGGTCCTGCGGTCGCATGAGATCATCGCCCGGGTGACGGGCAAGGAACCGCGCGGCTTCATCAGTCCGTCATGGAGCACCAGTCCGGAGGTCGCGTCGCTGCTTTCCCGCCAAGGGTACCTGTACGACACGTCGGTCTTCCCGTCGCCGCTGATCATCCCGGCCCTGCTCAAGCTGCAGCTCAATGCCCGCGATCATGGGTCCTTCGAGGCTGCGTGGATGCGTCGCCGCGACAAGAGCGTGCCATTCCGTGCGCCACGGACCCCCTACCGCATGGCCGAGGGTTCGCTGACGCGCGCGGCGCCCGAAGGCCTGTTGCAGTTGCCGCTCCCGACGGCGCCATTGCGCATCCCGTGTTGGCATACGATGGCCTTCTTCCTCGGCCCGCGCCTGCTGCGTCGCCTGATCCGCTCTGCCGCACGCGGCACCGGGGCTTTCTACTATCTGGTGCACCCGGCCGACCTGGCGGATTGGGAGGGCGACCTTGCCCCGGACTTCCGGTCCGCCTACGGCAAGGAGTTGGCCGTCTTCGAGCGTCTGCGCGTGCCGCTGGCCCGTAAGCGCCTGCTTTTCGATGCCGCGCTCGCCGAGATCCGCTCCTTCGCCGACATCGTCACGCTCGAGGAGTTGGCCCGCGGCGTCCCGACCCTTCCTGCTCCATGAGGATCGCCGTCTTCACCACCGAGGACCACGTCTTCCTGCTCGACGCCTGGCGGCGTCTGTTGCCGGATCTGGCGAGGGAACACGAAATCGTCGGCATCCGGACCTTCCCGGACGTGCTCAAGAACCTGCGGGGCGCGGCAATCCCGCTCTGGTACCTGCGGACCTTCGGTCCCATGACCGTGGCGCGCCTCGCCTGGCGTTCGGTGCGGGCGGGGCTTGCCGCGCGTGGCGGATACGGCGCGTTGGCCCGCACGCTCGGCGTCCCGCTTCTTCACGGCAAGGATCCGAACGACCCTGACGTCGTCTCTTGGGTCGAACGCGAGCGCGTCGACGTCGTGCTCATCACCTTGGGGTACGTGCTCAAGGCGCCGCTGCTCAAAGCGGTCCGCGTCGCCGTGCTCAACAAGCACAGCGCGCTCCTGCCGGCGTACCGCGGCCTGCTGCCGGTGTTCTGGACGCTGTTGGACGGCACGGTGCCCGTCGGGGTGACCGTCCACCGCGTCGACGAGAAGATCGATCACGGCGAGCACCTCGTGCAGCGCGCCTATCCGGGGTTCCGCGGCAGCGTCTTCGACGCGTACGTCGCCATCTACCGCGACATGCCCGAACTCTTTGCCGAGGCCATAGCCGCGCTCGTGAGCGGCCGAAGGACCCTCGTTCCGCCGTCCGGCGTCTCGTGCTATAAGAGCCTTCCGACCCGGCCCGACGTACGCGCCTTCCGCGCCAAAGGACTCCGGTTCGTCTGAGCCATGTTCACGCCCACCGTCCAAGTGCAGAACGCCCATTACGGCGGCGCCTACGACCATAAGGCGCGGTGGTTGAATTACTGGTACCAGATCCGTGAGGTGCTGGCGGCCAAGCCGGCCACGGTGTTGGAGATCGGTCTCGGCGGCGGGCTGGTGGCGGCGTATCTGCGCGCACAGGGCATCACCGTGACGACGATGGACATCGACCCGTCGCTCACGCCGGACGTCGTCGGCTCCATCACGGCCATCCCGCTGCCGGACGCCTCCTTCGACGTCGTCCTCGCCGCCGAGGTCATCGAGCACATCCCGTTCGAGGAGGTGACGACGGCGCTCACGGAGATGGCGCGCGTCTCCAAAAAGACGGTCGTCGTCTCGACGCCGGACAGCCGCAGGACGTTGCTGTCGTTCGATGCCAAGCTGCCGTTCCTGCCGGCGGTGCGGCTGTTCCTCAAGGTCCCGTCGCTGCGCCGCCACGCCTTCGACGGCCAGCACTATTGGGAGATGGGCAAGCGCGGCTATCCGTACCGCCGCTTGGCCGCGGCTGCGGCCGTCGCCGGGCTCGTGGTGGAACGCCATTTCGTCCCCCAGGATTGCCCCACCAAACACGTCCTCCGTTTCCGCAAGACGGCCGCCGCCCATGCCTGAGCTGCTCTACGTCGCCAACATGCGCCTGCCGTCCGAGAAGGCGCACAGCGTCCACGTCATGGAGATGTGCGCGGCTCTCGCCGACGAGGGGCTGACGGTGTCGCTGCTCGTGCCGACCCGCAGGACCGCCGTCATCGCCGAGGACGTCCACGGGCATTACGGCGTCCCCAAGAGTTTCGGCATCGTGCGGTGCCCGAGCCTCGATGCCTTCCGCGTGGCCTGGCTGCCGCGCCGCATCGCATTCGCGATCCATGCCTGGACCTTCGCCCGCGCCGTGGCCGCGGAAGCCGCACGACATCCGAAGGACGCGCTCATCCTCTCGCGCGACGCCTACGTCGCCGCGCGGCTGGCGCGGCAGGGGAGGCGGGTGGCCTTCGAGGTGCACGACCTGCCCGGTCCGCGCGCCGCGCGTCTCCTGCGCACGATCCCGAAGATCGTGGTCACGAACGACCTCAAGCGGCAGCGGCTCGTCGCCGACGTCGGCATCCCCGCGGAGCGCATCCTCGTGGCGCCCAACGCCGTGGATGCCGCACGCTTCCGCGCGGATCCCGCGGCCGGTGCACGCTTCCGCGAGGAGCTCGGGATCGCCGTCGGGCGTCCGCTCGTGCTCTATACCGGACATCTCTACGCCTGGAAGGGCGTGGAGACCCTCGCTCGCGCCGCGGCCATGGTGCGCGCCGGACATCCGGACGCGAAGGTCGTCTTCGTCGGCGGAAGCCCGGGGGAGCAGGCGGCCTTCCGTGGCTTCCTGGAGCGCGAGGGCCTCGTGCCGCATGTGCGTCTCGTTCCGCACCGGCCGCACGCCGACATTCCGGGCATCCTGGCCGCTGCTGACGTCCTGGTGCTGCCGACATCCGGCCGGGAGCGCATGGGCGCCATCGAGACGTCGCCTCTCAAGGCCTTCGAGTACCTTGCCTCCGGCAAACCGATCGTCGCCTCTGATCTGCCCTCCTCGCACGAGGCGTTCGGGGAGGCCGGCCAGGTCGCGTATTTCGCATCTGACGATCCGCGGGACTGCGCCCGCGCCATCGGTGCGGCGATCGCGGCGTCTCCGTCGACAGCCGCACCTGAACCTGCTCCCCAGTGGACATGGCGGCGCCGTGCGCATACAATCGTCGCGTTCCTCCGGCTATGAACGCATCCATGGAGCGCGTCCGGTGCGCCGTCTGCGACGTCGACGATACCGCCGTCGTCGCCACCAAAGGCGACCTCACCGCCGACATGACCAACGTCGTCTGCCGCCGATGCGGTTTGGTGTACCTCAATCCGCGTCCGACCGAGGCCGCGTACGACGCCTTCCACGTCGAGGACTTCCTGGTGCAGCGCCACGGCATCAGTTCCACGGCGGACGTCGCCTACAAGGTGAAGGGGAGCGAGTTGACGATGAAGTCCGCGGTCCGCGATTTCCTGCGGCCGTCGTTCCGGCCGGGCATGCGCGTGCTCGACGTGGGATGCGGCATCGGCACGCTGCTGCACCTCATCCGGCAGGAGGTGCCGGATGCCACGGTCCAAGGCATCGAGCTTGCGACGGTCGATGTCGAAGCCGCCAAGTCCTTCTACGGCCTGGATCTCTTCACCGGGAGCCTGGAGCAGTATGCCGCCGCGCATCCCGAGGACCGGTTCGATCTCATCATCCTCCACCACACCTTCGAGCATCTCCCGGCGCCGCGCGCCGCGCTGCGCACCATGGAGCGGCTGCTGGCGCCGCGCGGGGAGCTGTTCATCGCCGTGCCGAACGTCATGAACATCCGCAAACGACCGGAGATCTTCTTCCAGATCGCGCATCCCTACAGCTACTCCCCGGCCACGTTGCGGAAACTCCTGGCGCTCGAAGGGTTCGCTCCGGTGCGCTACAACCGGCGCGGTGCCTACCCCGGCGGCATGGAAGTGCTTTCCCGCCGCACCGCCGAGGCCGAGCGGCCGTTGCCGCCCGAGGCCATGCGTGAGGGCGACACCGCGGCCGCGGTGCTGCGCCACGTGCGCCTGTCGCGCGTCCGCTTCGCGGCGCTCCGCACCTTGCGCGACGTCTCGCTGTTCCTGTTGCCCAAGCGGCTGCGCTACAAGGTCGGCACGGCCGTGAGCACGAAGCTCAAGCGCCTATGAAGATGCCGTGGTGGGTCGTCGCGCTCGGCGCCGTCGCCGCGACCATGCTCTTCAACCTCACCCAGATCCTGGTGCTCATCGAGGTGCTGCGGCAGGGCGGGGCCTACAACTACTTCACGTTCCTGGGGCCGGACGCGATGGTCAACCTCGCGCCGATGCTGCGCGACGTGCTTGATGGCCATCTGCGCATCGCCGACGGCCGCGTCCTCGAGCATGTGCACCTGCCGAGCCTGTGGTCGAACGTGACCCCGTACCTCGTGGCCCCGTTCATCCTCGCCGCGCGCTCGGTGCCCTACGGATTGTTCGTCGGCCGCATCGTGGTGGTCCTGGTCTCCTTCCCGCTGGCGTACCTCATCGCCCGGCGGCTGGTCGGCGACGCACGTTGGGCGATGGCGTACGCGTTGCTCTTCTTCGGGCCGACCTTCCTGGGGCTCTACGCGTTCCCTGTCTCGCGCGAGGGGATCGGGATCCTCTTCCATGCGATCGTGCCGTTCGTCGAGCCGGCGCATGGGGTGCTGCTGAGCAAGTACAACAGCTTCTCCGTCCTGCCGACGCTCCCGATCTTCCTCGCCGTGACGCTCTTCCTGCTCGTCTGGCTCCAGGAGAAGAAGCGTTGGGCCGCGGCCGCCGCCGGACTCTCCCTCGGGCTCCTGCTTTCGACCTACGCCACGAGCGCCATCTATCTCGGTGCGGCGATCGGCATGCTCTTCGTCGGCGCGCTCGTCCGGCGTGCCTGGCGGGACGTACGGCACCTGCTGCTCCTCGGTCTGGCCGCGTTGCCGACCGGCGCCTACTTCATCGTCAACTACTTCACCATCCGCGCGCTGCCGCACGCCGCGGAGTTCTACGATCGGCTGAGCGGCGACATCACGCATGCCTTCCGCTGGAGCGCCTGGCCGGAATACGCGGTGTACGCCGCGCTGGCCGCGGCGGTCGTCTGGGCCGCGCGGCGCGCGAAGGCGGTCGAGGCAGGGCGGCTCGTCGCGGCGCTGCTCCTCTCCGGCATCGTGGTCTGGAACATCCAGGTCCTGACCGGCTACAACCCGGCGCCGCCGGTCTGGCGCATCCACCAGATCTTCTTCGGGATGGGCCTGGCGGCGTTCTTCCTCGCGCATCGCCTGGTGGCGGAACTGCGGCAGCGGCGGGCGGCATGGGGGAAGGCCGCTGTCGCGGTCCTGCTGCTCATCGCCACGAGCGCCACCGTCCAGGTGGTCCGCGCGGAGGTCTCGCTGGCGCGCGACCAGGCGCCGCGTGCGGCCGTCCCGTCGGCGCTCGAGGCCTCGTTCGTCTGGATCGACGGGCACGCGCCGCGCGACGCCGTCTTCGCCAGCCCCTCGCTCGTCTCCGACGCCCTCCTGCCGATGCGCACCCACGCCCGCGTGGTCATGCCGCGGGCCATCACCTCGCCCGCCCCGCAGGAGGAGATCCTGGACCGCTGGCTCGCCACGTACGCGCTGTTCGACGCGCCCGTGGAGCGGTTCGAGGCGGCCCTGCGCGGCGATGTCGAGGCGGACGACCCGTACGCCTTCAACGCGGAGAACGGGTTGCCGATCCAGCTCTACGAGTACGCCTTTTTCCCGCACGACCTGGATTACTTCCGCACGCCGCGCAAGAAGGCCATCCCCGAGGACGTCATCCGGACGTTGCTCGAACGGTATCGGGCGTATCCCCGCGACCTTTCCGCCATCGCCGGGAAGTACCGGCTCGACTACCTCTACGTCGGTCCGTACGAGGAGCGTTTCGCCGGACGCGACTTCGACGCCGAGCCGGGCCTGACCAAGGTCTATGATGCGGACGGCGTGCGCATCTACGGCCTATGACGCCCCGCCTGCTGGTCTTCTTCGTGGATGGCGGGACATGGACGCTGCTCAAGCCCTGGATGGAGCAGGGGAAGCTTCCGGCGTTCGCGCGTCTCGCGCGGGACGGGGCGACGGCGACGCTCGAGAGCGTCATCCCCACCGAGACGAGCTATGCGACGGCGGCCTTCGCGCTCGGCAAGCATCCGGCGGCGCTCGGCGCCTTCGCCCCGGGGTCGCGCGGCTTGATCCCGGCGACCTCCGAGGGTTTCTCGGGCACACGTCTCTGGGAGGCGCTCGGCGAGGCCGGTCACCGCACGCTCGTCATGGACTTCCCGGGCACCTGGCCGCCGCGAACGGTGAACGGCGTCTTGTTCACCGGCTTCTTCACTCCCGAGGACGCCGAGGACCACATCGTCCCGCCGGAGATCCGTGCGCGGTATCCCGACTATCCGCGCGGGGGGAGCGAACTCGTCCGCATGCTCGACCAAGGGAAGGATGCGTTGCGTGACAAGGTCTTCGAGGTCACGCGTCGGCGCTTCGCCGCGTTCCGGGATGCCTGCCGGCGGGAGCCGTACGCCTTCGCCTGCTTCTACGTGAAGGGGACGGACCTGCTCCAGCACTATTTCTGGGACGATCCGGCGACGCTGCTGGATTACTGGACGGCCGTCGACGGCATGCTGGCTGAGGCGCTAGCGGACGGCTGGACGCACGTCCTGGTGGCCTCGGACCACGGCTTCGACGCGGCCCCCCGCACGACGTTCTCCACCAACCGCTGGTTGGCCGACGAGGGCTTCCTGCGCCTCACGGCGCGCTCCGGCGCGGGCGGCGCGGTCCGGCGGTTCCTTGCCGCGCATCCCGGTCTGGCGCGTGCCTACTACCAAGCCCGGCATCGCCTGGTCGGGTCGCGTCCGGCCGCGCGGACCGCCGTGGCCGCCGACCATCTGGTGGAGAAGGCCGAAGGCAGCGGCACGGTCAGCAAGGACGTCGACGTCGCCAAGAGCGCGGCCTACGCGCCCGGCGGCGCCCTCAACGGCAAGGGCATCTATCTCAACCGCACGGCCACGCCACCCGGGTCGTCGGCGTACGACGAGCTGCGGGAGCGCATCATGGCACGCCTGGCCGCGGTGCGTCTCGGCGATGCTCCGGCGTTCCGCGCCGTGCTGCGCGGCGAAGATGCCTATCCGGGCACCGAGCCGGCCGCCATCCCGGATATCGTGCTGCAGCCGGTACCCGGACTGTTCGTCGAGGCGCGGGTCGGTCGGGCGGCCATCGGTCCGCGGGAGACCCGCAGTCGGGCGCTCGGTCATCACCTCGCGTCGCCGGACGGGATCCTCATCTGCCGCGGGCCCGACATCGCTCCGGGGGAGCGGGGGACCGTCTCCATCCTCGATATGTACCCGACCGTCCTGGCCTGGTACGGTGTCGGCGGACCTGCCGATCTCTCCGGCGCGGCCGTGCCCTCGCTGCTCGGGCGTGCTCACGTGTCCGCGGCCGATGACGCCGCCGCGCGTCGGGCGATCGGCGAACTGGACCTCTGATATGCCCCGTGTCTTTTTCTTCGGCGTCGACGGCATGCCTCCGCAATGGGTGCTCGACCGCTGGCTGCCGGAGCTCCCGACCTTCAAGCGCCTGGCCGACGCCGGATGCAGCGGCCGCATCATGAGCACCGTGCCGCCGACGTCCATCGCCGCCTGGACGTCGATCTTCTCCGGCTGCGACCCGGGGCGCCACGGCATCACCGGCTACGTGCGGCGTCCGCATCCGCCGTCGGTCGAGATGGGGCTCGTCGACGCCACCGACGTGCGCGTGCCGCGGCTCTGGGACGTGCTCACCGCCCAGGGCAAGCGGTCCATCGTGCTCAACGTGCCGATGACCTATCCCGTGAGGCCGTTCGAAGGCGTGATGGTCAGCGACTTCCTGACACCCGGCTTCGACGGCCCGAGCGTGCATCCCGAGTCCTTCAAGAAGGACATCGTGGACCTGCTGGGACACCCGTACAGCTTCGACGTCTCGGAGTTCGGCGGCTACCGGCGCCTGACCAGCGAGGAGCTCGTGGAGCGCGTCTTCGCCATGACCGATGAGCATGTGCGTCTGGCAGAGCGGCTGCTCGACGGGCCATGGGACCTTTTCGTCTGGGCGACGCTCGGCAGCGATCGCCTGCACCACACGCTCTGGCGCTACCTGGATCCGAGCCATCCCCAGCACGAGCGGCACCCGGTCTTCTCCTCGGCCATCCTCGACTACTACAAGAAGCTCGATGGCGTGCTTGCGCGGATGCTCGAACGCCTGACGCCGGAGACCACGGTCATCATCTCTTCCGACCACGGCATGGCCACGATGCACGGCCGCGTCAACCTCAACGACTGGCTGTTGCGCGAGGGGTACCTCGTGCTCAAGGACGACTTCGCCGCCGAGGTGCGCGAGGGGCCGAAGAAGCTCGCCCTCTCCCGGGTCGATTGGGACCGCACCCGGGCCTTCGGGTTGGGCGCGTATGAGGCGCTCCTCTATCTGCATCCGGAGAAGAAGGACCAGGACCCCGCGGCCTACGACGCGCTGTTCGCCGAGATCGCCGAGGGGATCGCCGCCATCCCCGGTCCGGACGGGCGCAGGTTGGAGACGGTGGTGCATCGGCTCGACCGCCTCTACGGCGACGCCGCGCTTGCCGAGGCGCCGGACGGCGTGGTCTACTTCGATGGGCTGGCCATGGGAGCCAATTGCGACGTCGGCAACAACGGGCTCCACTCCTGGGCCAATACGGTCGGGCCGGACGACGGCCTGCATGCGCCGGAGGGGACCCTCATCATGAGCGGTCGCGGCGTGCCGCAGCGCGACGGCGTGCGTTGCTCCGTGACCGACCTGGCACCGACCATCCTCCGGCTGCTCGATTGTCCCGTGCCAGAGCATATGACCGGCAAGGACATCCTGGTATGACCGACAAAGCCAAACGCAAGTTCACCTCGGTCTCCATCCCGACGTTCCTCTTCGAGAAGATCAAGGAGCGGATGGGGAGGAGCGGCTTCCCGTCGGTCTCGAGCTACGTGGCCTACGTGTTGCGGGAAGTGCTCACCGACTCCCAGCCGGACGCCGCTTTGACTCGGGACAATGCAGAAAAAGTCAAGGAGCGGCTACGCTCCTTGGGCTATATCGACTAGTTTTCCACAGAGAGGAGACCCTGCCGCTTGGCAGGGTCTTTTGGCTATGTCATCATATGTAATGATTAGTAATTACGGGTAATGAGATGACTCCTCGGACTGCCATTATCGTCGCTGCGGGCATGGGGAACCGCCTGCGGCCGCTGACGGAGGATCGTCCCAAGTGCCTGATTGAAGTCGGCGGTCAGACCATGCTGGAGCGCGCCGTCCGCATCCTGCGTGGCGTCGGCGTTCCAGAATTGGCCATCATCCGCGGCTATCGCGGCGGGCAGATCGCGGTCGACGGCGCGCGGTACTTCGAGAACCCTGAGTACGCGCACAACAACATCCTCCATTCTGCCTTCTGCGCCGAAGAGGCCATGGCCGGAGGCTTCCTGCTGTCCTACAGCGACATCGTCTACCGGCCCTCTGTGGCAGAAGCGGCGTGCGCGACGGACGAAGACATCGCCGTGGTCGTCGATCGCGATTGGAAGCGCGCCTACGAGGGGCGTGACCTGCGCATGGAGGATGAAGCCGAGGTGGTCCTCGACGCCGATGGGGCGATCAGGAAGATCGGCAAGGGGGCGGTCTCGCCGGAGGAGGCGACCGGCGAGTTCATCGGCATGGCGACGTTCTCCGGGCGCGGCGCGGACGTCCTGCGCGCGGAGTTCCATCGCCTGCTCGAGGCCTACCGCGGCCGCTTCGATGAGCCGTTCCAGCGGGCCGCGTCCTTCCGTAAGGCATACCTGACGGACATGCTCCAGGAACTCGTCGACCGCGGGGTGCGCGTCGGCGTGGTCCCTATCCACGGCGGTTGGCGGGAAATCGACACGCCGCAGGACCTGGAGCGCGCCAGCCGATTGTTCGCTTCATGACCGTATGACGGACCTCCGCAGGAAACGGGAAGGTGCGCTGCTGCTCGCCGTCCTCAACGACCTCAAGCGCAACGACGAGGTCGCGGCGCAGGAGCTCGGCGTCCCGCTCGAGGAGCTGCGTTCGTGGCTGCGCGGCGATGCCGAGATGCCCCGCGCGGCGAAGGAACGCGCCGCCGCCATCTGGCCGGTCAACATCCGGGACCTCGAGGTGGTCGAGGATGACGCGCCCGACGGGGTCCGCATCATGCGCGCCGCGGAGTCGGAGGCGAGCGAGCGCATCCTCTCGCGCGCCGGCACGCCCTACTACGCCTATCGCGACACGGCCATGTCACGTACCGCGGCGTTCCGTCCCGAGTGGATCGCGGAGCTGGTCTCCGTCGACGGCGCCGACGCGGACGACCCGGCCGTCCAGTGGAACAACGGCCATCTCCTGCACCAGTTCACCTACTTCATCGGTCCCGTCAATTTCTATTATGTCGAGGACGGGCAACGACGCGTCGCCGCCATGGAGACCGGCGATACCATGTACATCACGCCGTTCGTGCCGCATTCCTTCACGACGCGTAGGACCCCCGAAGGGACACGCGGGCTGATCCTGGCGCTGACCTTCGGCGGGCGGCTCATCGGCGACGCCCATCAGGAGCTCTCCGTGCTCGGCGAGCGACGCGCCCGGGCGTTGCGCCTGGGGGATGCCGTGGGCGACCAAGGGACGGCCGAGCTGCTGCGGCGCCGCATGCGCGACGCGCTCCACGCGCAGGATTCCTTGGCGGCCGCGAGCGGCGTGCCGCAGGACCGCCTCGCCGCTCTCCTCTCCGGGGCGCGCGCCTCGCCGGACGAGTTGCGGTCGCTGGCGGCGGCGCTGGGCGTCAATGTCCGCGACCTCCTGGGGCACGATGCCTCGGAGCCTGCCGTCATCATCGAGAGGCGCGACGCCGGGGAGGAGCGGGGATCCTCCACGGCCACGGTCCGCCCCCTGGCCGGTACCAGTCGGATGCCGGACATGCGGGCCTTCGAGCTGACGCTCCCGCCCGGCGATGGGACGCACGGCCTCGAGACGGACCTGCACCAGTACGGCTACGTGCTCGCCGGGAAGGTCGCCCTGACCTGGGACGCCGACGGCACGGAGCGGCGCGAGGTGTTGGCGCAGGATGACTCCTTCACCATGAAGCCCGGTACGCCGCATCGCCTCATGGCCACGGACGGGCCGGCGCGGCTCCTGCTCCTGCGCATCGGCGGGGCGCTCTCCGGTGATGCGCGGCTCGAACTCTCGGCCATCGACGCCGGCGGCATCGGTCGGGCCGTCTCGGAATCGACGCAGTGGTACACGCCGTCCGGTTCGCGCGGCGTCTCATGAACCGACCTGATCCAACCATATGACCAAAGCCAAGAAGCTCCGTGCGCTCCTCGCCGATCCCGCAAAGACCATCGTCATCGCCGGCGCCCATAACGGCCTGTCCGCCAAGCTGGTGGAGGAGGCCGGCTTCGAGGGCGTCTGGGCGAGCGGCTTCGAGATCGCCACCTCCCACGCCGTGCCCGACGCCAACATCCTGACGATGGACGACACGCTGCGCGCCGCCAAGGACATGAACGACGCCGTCGGCATCCCGGTCATCGCCGACTGCGACAACGGTTTCGGCAACGCCATCAACGTCATCCGCACCGTGCAGGAGTTCGAGCGTGCCGGCATCGCCGCGATCTGCATCGAAGATAACCAGTTCCCCAAACGCTGCAGCTTCTATTCCGGCGTGAAGCGCGAGCTGGAATCCGTGGAGGAGTTCGCCGGCAAGATCCGCGCCGCCACGCAGGCCCGCAAGGACCCGGACTTCGTGGTCATCGCCCGCACCGAGGCCATCATCGCCGGCTGGGGCGTGGAGGAGGCGCTGACCCGCGCCAACGCCTACGCCGACGCCGGCGCGGACATGGTGGTCATCCACTCCAAGTCGCCGGATCCGGGCGAGATCGCCGAGTTCGCGCGCCGCTGGCAGCGCCCGGTGCCGCTCATCGCCATCCCGACCATCTACAAGGACACCTCGGTCGACGATCTGGCCAAGATGGGCTTCAAGCTCGTCATCTTCGCCAACCACGCCATGCGCTCGTCGATCAAGGCCATGCGCGAGACGCTGCAGACGCTCCGCACGAGCAACGTCGCCGCCTCGGTCGAGGACCGCGTGGTGCCGCTCACCGACGTCTACCAGATCGTCAGCCTGTCCACGATGAAGGAACAGGAAGCGGCGTTCCTGCCCAAGTCGCCGCCGCCCACCAAGGCGCTCATCCTCGCGGCGGGCGCGCCGCACAACGGACTCGAGGCCGAGGGCAAGCCTGTCTGCCTGCTGGAGGTGAAAGGCAAGACCATCCTGGACCGTCAGCGCGAGCTCTTCGAGTCCATGGGCATCGGCTCCGTGGCATTGGTGCGCGGCTTCGGTGCCGACCGCATCAGCGCGTCCGGGATCCGCACCTACGACAATGCCGCGTTCGACAGCACGCTGAACGCGGCCTCGCTGCTCGCGGCCGCCGACGAGCTCGACGGTCCGATCGTCATCTCCTACGGCGACGTCATCTTCAACCGCGAACTCCTGCAGCAGCTGCTCGAACGTCGTGCCGACGTGACCGTGGCCGTCGATCACTCCTGGCGCGAGCGCTATGCCGCCAACAAGCAGGTCCGCCCCGGCACCGAGCTCGTGGTCACGGAACGCACGCCGGCCGTGACCAACGGGTATCTGGTGGACGTCGGTCCGAACCACGTGAAGGCGGTCGGTGCGGCCGTCGACCCGGCTGCCGCCAATGCCGAGTTCATCGGCCTGGCACGGTGCACGGAACGCGGTGCGACGCTGCTCGCCGAGACGCTCAAGGAGCTCAAGGCGCGCGACGCCGCGCGCTTCGCCAAACTGCGCCTGGCCGACGTCCTGGCCGAACTCGTCGCGCGCGGCGTCGCCGTGGAGACGCTCGACGTCTACAAGGGCTGGATCGACGTCGACACGCTGCTCGACTACCGCGCGGCGCTCGCCGAGGTCGCCTGATATGGTGGACGCACGCGCATTCGTCTCGGCGCTCGGCGCGGAAGGGTACCGGCTCGCCAGCGGCGTCCCATGTTCGCTGCTGGACACCTTCCTCGAGGCGCTCGATGGCCAGCAGGAGATCGCCCACGTCCGGGCGGCCAACGAGGGAGACGCCCTGGCGATCGCCGGCGGCGCCGTCATGGGCGGGACGCCGGCGGTCGTCTATCTGCAGAATTCGGGACTCGGCAACCTCATGAATCCGCTGACATCGATGACCGAGATGTACCGGTTGCCGACGCTCATGATCGTCACCTGGCGCGGCAACCCCGCGCGCAGCAAACCGGACGCACCCGAGCACGCGTTGATGGGGGAGAAGACCCCGGCCTTCCTGGAGCTGTTCGGCATCCCGCACCGCATCATGCCGGACGACGACGCCGGCGCGCGCCAGGCGCTTGCCGAGATGTCCGCCGCCGCCCGTGCGCGTCGCGGCACCGCGGCGCTCATCGTCCCGGAAGGGCTGTTCGCCGCGGCGCATGCGCATGAGGCGCATCCCGGCTTCACCCGGCAGGACGCCATCCGTGCCCTCCTCGGCCGCGCCCGTCCGGACGATCTCTTCGTGGCGACGACCGGCTTCACGGCGCGCGACCTCCAGGCCGTCCGCAAGGAGCGCGGCGAGACGAGCGACCGTGATTTCTCGATGATCGGCTCGATGGGGTGCGCCGCACCGATCGGCCTCGGCTTGGCCCAAGCCTCGGGCAAGCGCGTGGTGGTGCTCGACGGCGACGGCGCGCTCCTGATGCGCATGGGTGTCCTCTCGACGATCGGCTCCCTCCGCCCGCGGAACCTCGTGCACGTCGTCTTCGACAACGCCGCATACGAGAGCACCGGCGGCCAGGCCACGACCAGCCCGACCACGGACTTCGCCGCCGCCGCGCGCGCCTGCGGCTACCCCGAGGCCGTCGTCGCGACGGATGCCGTGGCTGCGGCGCAGGCCTTCTCCGATGCGCCTGGCCTGCGCATGATCGTCTGCAGGGTCCCCGGCAGCACCGGCGCACCGGCCCCGCGCATCGCCGCCGAACCGGCGGACATCGCCCAAGACATCCGGCGCAGCGTGGGCGCTCCCCCCTTGTGACCTCCTTCCGCTTCCGCAACGCGTCGGTGACGAGCGGCGCAGGCGCGCTCGAGGTCCTGCGCACGTCGGCGCTGGACACGCGCGTCTTCGTCGTCTCCGGCCGGCATGTCGTCTCCGATCAGGTCCTGCATCGGCGCGTCACGTCGGCGCTCGGCGAGCGCCTCGTCGGTTGGGAAGCCGTCACGCCGCTTCCGTCCGAGGAGGGGGTCGGCCGCGTCGCGGCGCGGGCACGCGCGTCGGCCGCCGACACCGTCGTGGCCATCGGCGGCGGCTCGGTCATCGACACCGCCAAGACGGTCTCCGTGTTGGCCGCCAACGCGATGGACGTGCGCGACGCGCTCGCCGGCGCCCTGGCCGACGCCACCGTGAAGCTGCGGACCGTCGCCGTGCCGACGCTGTGCGGCAGCGGGAGCGAAGTGACCCCGTTTTCCGTCCTGTACGCCGACGCGAGGAAGCACTCGCTCGAGTCGCCCCTGCTCCAGCCGGATATCGTGCTGGCGGATCCCGACGTGGTGCTCGCGCCGCCGGCGCCGCCCGCCAGCGCCGCCTTCCTGGATGCCGTCGCTCAAGCCGCGGAATCCTTGTGGGCCGTGCGTGCGGATGCCGAAAGCGAGGGGCACGCCGGGCGCTGCCTCGCGGCGGCCGCGGCGTTCCTCCAGCAGGACGATCCCGCGCTGCGCCGGGCCTCGCTCGGCGCGCTGTCGCTTGCCGGCGGCATGGCCATCGCCATCTCCCGCACCACTGCGGCGCACGCCTTGTCCTACCCGTTGACCATCCTCCACGGCGTCCCGCACGGCGTCGCCTGTGTCGCGACGCTCCCGGCGGTGCTCGCCTGGAACGCCGACGTGCAGGAGGAGGACTGTCTCCATCCCCGCGGATCGGCCTTCGTGCGGGAGCGGGTGGCCGAGATCGCGGCACTGCTGGACACGCTGGGCGGCGTGACGGGCGTCGCGGAGCGGTTGCGGGTGCCGGTGCGGTTGGGGGAGTGGGGCATCGGCGAGCGCGACCTGGATGCCTTGGTGGCGGCTTGCGCCAACCCGGAGCGCATGAACAACAACCCCCGCAGGATCACCGCGGAGGCCGTCCGTGCGCTGTACGCGCAGGCGCTCTAATCGATGTATCCGAGGCTGCGGAGCCGATCGCGGACCGTGGCCTCCTGCTCGGCCGTATAGCGCTGCGTCGGCGTCTCCAGCCGGTCGCCGATCTTGTCCGCCATCTGCCGCAACGCCCAGGCGAGATAGGCCTCGACCGAGGCGTATCCCTTCTCTGCGGCGCGTTTGGCGAAGCGGTCGTAGAGGTCTTGAGGGATTTCGATATTCGGCATAGACTGGGGGCAACTCACGGGCGATGATAGCACCGTCCCAGGACGGTGTCGATGGTATGGAACACGTGCGATGCGCAATCTGCGGGACCGCCGACGCGGCGGTCGTGGCCACGCGCGGCTCGCTCGAAAAGGGCGGACCGACGCTCGCGATGCGCAACGTGATGTGCCGCCGGTGCGGCCTCGTGTACATGGATCCACGGCCGACCGCCGAGGAATACGCCGAGCAGTATCGGCGGTTCGAGAAGCACCGCTACGGCATCGACAGCCAGGAGGGGGCCGACGCCTTCGTCGCCGAGCGCGGCGCGCGCTTCGATAAGGCGGACCTGATCCGTTTCGTCGCCTCGCATGTCGCGGTGCCTCCGGGGTCGATCCGTGCGCTCGACGTGGGCTGCGCCCATGGCCTCTTCTCGGAGCAGCTCAAGCGCACGCTCGGCTGCGCGGTGCAGGGCGTCGAACCCTCGGAGCGCCTGGCTGCCGCGGCCCGCAAGCGGGCGGAGATGGACGTCTTCGTCGGCACTCTCGATGCGTTCCTGAAGGCGCACCCGGATGCGGGCGGCTTCCACCTCATCGTGCTGAGCCATGTCTTCGAGCACTTCCCGGATCCGCACGCCGCGCTCGAGGGCCTGCGTCGGCTGCTCGCGCCCGA
The DNA here is from genome assembly GCA_964648865.1 of uncultured Gammaproteobacteria bacterium. Taxonomy (GTDB): domain Bacteria; phylum Patescibacteriota; class Patescibacteriia; order 2-12-FULL-57-11; family 2-12-FULL-57-11; genus SCUL01. The sequence continues at coordinate 59,626 of CAZYLV010000002.1, forward strand.
GGGCGTGGTCTACGTCGAGGTCCCGGATGTCTCCCATTTCAAGAAGACCATGGACCGGTTCTTCGACCTCTTCCACCCCTACTCCTACAGTCCGGCGACGCTCTCGCGGCTGTTGGAGCGCAACGGATGGAAGGCCATCGGCCGCGCCGACACCAAGAAGTACCGCCTCCAGGCCATCATCGCTCCGGAACGCCATCCGATGCCCGCGACCCGTTGGACCGAGGGAGGCGACCCGCGCGCGCTGATGGCCGCGCTGCGCGCCAAGCGGCGTTGGGACGCCCTGCGGCGCGTGGCTGCGCCGATCGCGCGTCTGGTCCCGCGCCGACCCGTCGCATGACCCTCTCACGCACCGTCCTCTCCGGCGTCTCGACGCTCGGCGGAGCCAACGTGGCCACGCGGCTGCTGTCCTTCGTCTCCGTCCTGCTCATCACCCGCGGCCTCTCGCTCGAGGGCTACGGCATGTTCCAGCTCGCGTTGGCCACCGTCGCCCCCGCGGCCACCTTGACCGCATGGGGGCTCGAGGCCGTGGTGCTCTCCGAAATCAGCCGCGCCGTCGGCACGCAAGCGTTCGGCCGCGCCAAGCGGCTCATGCTGAGCTTCGCGCGCAACAAGATCCTGCTCTCGGTGGCGCTCGTCGCCCTCGCCTGGCTCTTCCGGCCGCTGGTCGTCGCCCGCTTCGGCGGGTTCCTCAACGAGTACTTCGTCATCCTCAGCGTCTGGGTCGTCGCCAACGAGGCGTTGGCTGCCGTCGCGCTCCTGCTCCATGCGCACACGCGGTTCAAGGCCATGGCGGCCATGACCGTGGCCGAGCCGATCTTCCGTTTCGCGGCGGTCCTGGTGCTCTGGCAGCTCAAGGGCTTCACGCCGGTCACCGTCATCGGCGCGTACCTCGTGGGCAAGGCCGGCAGCGCGCTGATCGGCCTGCCGGCCATGGCGCGCGTGCTCGCGGGCTACCGAGGCGTCGCCGCCGACCCCGAGCGGACGTTCTGGCAGATGGTCCGCGGCCACGGCAAGTGGGGGGCCGTCTCCCAGGCCATCATCCCGCAGATCGACAGCACGCTGCGTCCGTGGATCACCAATCTCATGCTCGGCACCCAGGCCGTGGCCTTGGTCTCCGTCTCGACGACGGTCTTCTCGGCGCTGACCAGCCTCCTGCCGGTGCAGAAGGTGCTCATGCCCATCGTGGCGCGTGAGAGCGCTGACCGCCGCAAGGCCGCGCTCATCGCCCAGAAGGCGTCCAAGTACAGCCTCCTTGCGTACCTGGCGTTCGGCGCCGTGGCGGCGCTCGCGGTCGGGCCGTTCGTGCGGTTCTTCTTCCCCTACTACGGGGATTCGATCCTGCTCATCCTCATCACGCTCCTGCGTTTGCCGTTCACCGCCGTCACGCCCGCCCATGACGCGCTCTTCAACGCCTATCGTCTGCAGAAGGGCTTGGCGGGCCACACTTTCCTCAAGCTGGTGTCGGACGTCACGCTGCTGCCGCTATCCATCCTGGCGTTCGGCATCGCCGGCATGTATTGGGAGCGCCTGCTCAACGTCGCGCTGACGACGGTCCTGCGCGAGCGCTACCTGCGGTCACGGGCCCATCTCGCGGCCATCTCGTTGCGGAACCTCGTCGTTTTTGATAATACCGACGTCATGCTGCTGAAGATGGTGACCTCGCGGTTGCCCTTCTTCCGGCCACGTCCTTCCTCGTGATCCCATGCGCACCATCCTGATCATGCTCTCCCGCGGGATCGTCGCCCGGAACATCCTCCGGACGGGCGTCTTGGACATCCTGCTCTCCGATCCGGACGTCCGCCTCGTCGTGCTCGTACCGCCGAACATCCCGGACTATTTCCGGAAGGACTTCGACCATCCACGCGTCATCCTCGAGGAATCCGAGGAGGTCCGCTACGGGCTGTTCCATCGGAAGGTCTTCGCGCCGGTCTACCAGAAGCTGGTCTACACCGAGACGGCCAAGTTCTTCATGCGCTACGGCGGCCGCATCCCCAAGGGCAACAAGAGCCCCGTCGCGGCGTTCTTCGGCCACATCGGCGCCAGCATCATCTCGCGGATGCCCTTCCTCAAGCCGATCTTCCGGGAGCTCGAGTTCCACCTCTTCCCGTACCACGGCTTCGACCGCTTCTTCGAGAAGTACAAGCCGGACCTGGTCGTCTCGACCATCGTCAAATCAAAACGGGACATCGCCATCCTCAAGGCGGCCAAGCGCTTCGGCGTGCCGCACATCAGCATGGCCCGGAGCTGGGACAACCTCGACCGTATCCTCATCGCCGTGCGGCCGCAGAAGATCATCGTCCAGAACGAGGTCATGCGCGAGCTGGCCGAGACGCTCCACGGTATCCCAAAGGAAGACGCCTTCGTCTCCGGTTTCCCGCAGTTCGACCTCTATAACGACCGTTCGCTGCTCATGTCGCGCGCCGACTTCCTCGCGTCGCTCGGGCTGGACCCCGCGCGCAAGGTCATCTTCTTCGCCTCCGAGGGCGTGTGGGCGCCGCACGGGGACCATGTGGTCGCGGCCCTCATCGCGCGCATGCGCGGCGGCGGGTTCGCCGAGCCGGTCTCGCTCATCGTCCGTCCGCACTATTCCGACCGCGCCGACGACGGTTCGAGCCGCTACGACCGCTTCGTGGGCGAGCCCGACGTCTTCGTGGACCGCAACCAGCGCATGCTCCGGTTCTTCGTCGACAAGTGGGACGCCTCACGCACGGAGATGGTGCACCTCATGAACGAGCTTGCGCATGCCTCCGTGCTCGTGACATACGCCACGACGATGGCCATCGAGGCGGCCATCTTCGACACGCCCGTCGTCAACGTCGCCTTCCGTTTGCCTGGGGAACCCAAGGACGGGCCGTTCTTCGGCATGTTCTACGGCTCGTCGCACTACTCGAACGTCGTGAGGACCGGCGGCGTCCGCCTGGCAACGTCCGAGGAAGAGCTGGTGCGGTACGTGGATGAGGCGCTGCTGCACCCGGAGACGTTGCGCGCCGAGCGCCGCGTCATCGTGGAGCGCTTGGCGTACGGCAACGACGGGAAGTCCGGTGAGCGCGTCGGCCGTTTCATCCTCACATGCCTGCGGGAGCTGCCCTTCCGCCGCGTCATCGCCTGACCTATGCCGACCATCAAGGAATTGCGGGAGGTCTGCCAGAACTCCACGCAGGCGCCCTCTTGGGCCAGCCAGACCGTCTTCGGCAAGCTCAACCGTCGTTGGGCGATCTACCTGACATGGATCTTCGTGCACCTGCCGTTCACGCCCAACCAGGTGACCGCGGCGGGTACTGTCGTGTACCTGCTGGGCGCGGCCTGCTTCCTCGGCGGGACGCGCGGGTGGAATTTGGCGGGCGTCGGTCTGATCATCTTCTCCTTCATGCTGGACGCCGTGGACGGCGAGCTGGCGCGCTGGCGGGCGCATGTCAGCGGGCAGAAGGGCAAGCGCTTCGACATGGGCGGCGTCTTCGTGGAGCCTGTCTCGCACGATGTCCAGTACGGCTGGTTCTTCCTGCCGATCACGCTCGGGGTGTTCTGGCGGACGGGTTCCGATTGGGCCATCGTCGCAGGCATGGCCGCCACGGCCGGCAAGCTGCTCTTCCGGTTGCTCGAGTTCCGCACCGACGCTTTCCGCCGCTACGCCGACGAGACCCGCGGGACCGTCTACGGCTGGGCCACCAAAAAGAGCACGCCCAAGACCGCGGCCTACGGCATCTACCGCAACCTGTTCGTGGGCACGGGCATGATCCCGCCGTTGCTCGTGGCGAGCGTCGTCGACCGCGTGGACGTCTTCCTGTACGCCTACGGCGTCCTGTTCTTCGCGGCCTGGGCGGCGCTGATGGTCCGCAACAGCCGCCGGGTGCTGGACGCCAGCAAGCGGCACGGCGCCGGACGCGTCCGCGCGCTGTTCCGTCCCAAGACCATCGTCTTCGACTTCGATGGGACGCTGGTCGACACGATGGGGGAATACGCCGACATCGCCGCGGCGGTGATGGTCGAGTACTACGGCGCCGACCGCTCCTGGGCGCGGGAGAAGTACATGGAGACATCCGGCGTCCCGTTCCTGCAGCAGCTGGGCGTCATCTATCCGGGCGATGACCGCAACCCGCAGGCCTCGGAGGCCTTCGAGCACCGCAAGAACGTCTTCTTCGAGACGTTCCACGTGCCGGACGGGACGCGGCGGCTTGTCGCCGACCTCCGGGCGCGCGGCTACGCCGTCGGGGTGTCTTCCAACAACTTCCAGGCCAGCCTGGACCGCTTCGTGGAGCGGGAGCGGCTCTCCTTCAGCCTGGTGATGGGCTTCCGCGAGGGCTTCCGCAAGGGCGAGCAGCACCTGCGCCACGCCATGGAGAAGACCGGCTGCGCCATGGAGGAGATCCTCCTGGTGGGCGATTCCTTCCATGACGCCGCCGTGGCCGCGGGCAACGGCATCGGCTTCGTGGCCCGTGTCGGGACCTTCAGCGTCGAGGCATGGAAGGACAAGTACCCGCACGTCGTGGCCATCGGCGACCTCCAGGAACTGCCGCCGCTGCTCGAAGCGGCGGGTACGGAGGATGCGCCGTCTGCCCCGCCTGCACCGGAGACCTACGCCTGAAGCTTGACAGGACCCCGCGGACCCGCGAGAATACCGCACGATTTCCGTAACGCCTTCCTATGAACATCCTGGTCACCGGCGGGACCGGCTTCCAAGGCAGCCACCTGGTGGAGGCGCTCGCCGCGCGCGGCCATGCCGTCACCGTGCTCAACACGCTGACGCCGCATTCCGAGGAGAACAAGAAGCATCTCGCCGGCAAAGCCGAGATCATCTGGGGGTCGATCACCGACGCCGAGGTCACCGAGAAGGCCATGCGCGGCAAGGAACTGGTCTTCCATCTCGGCGCGCGCATCAACGTCGACGAATCCATCGACGACCCATGGGGGACGATCGACGTCAACGTCCGCGGGACCTTCAACGTGCTCGAGGCCGCCCGCAAGGCCGGCTGCCGGATGATCCACACCTCGACGTGCGAGGTCTACGGCAAACCGGAGTCCGTGCCGATCAAGGAGAACGCCGACCTCCGGCCGCACAGCCCGTATGCCGCCTCCAAGGCGGCCGCCGACCGGTTGTGCTACGCGTACGTGCAGACCTTCAAGACGCCCATCATCATCCCGCGTTTCTTCAACATCTTCGGCGAGCGTCAGAAGGAAGGGAAGTACGGCGCGGTCATCCCGATCTTCGTCGGGCAGGCCATGCGCGGCGAGCCGTTGCGCGTCTTCGGCACCGGCGAGCAGACGCGGGACTACGTCTACATCTCGGACGTCATCGACGGGTACCTTAAGCTGCTTGACCATCCGGAACTGGTCGGCGAGACCATCAACTTCGGCACCGGGGTAGGCACCAGCATCCGCGACATCGCCGAGCACGTCGCCAAGCGTCTCGACGCCCGCGTGGAGTACGTGCAGGCGCGGCCGGGGGAGGCCACGCACATGATCGCCGACGCCAGCAAAGCCAAGACGCTCCTCGGCTGGGAGCCCAAGGTGGGGGTCTTCGAGGGCATCGACCGCTACATCGCCTGGCGCACCGGCTCCGCATCCTGACGGTATGGCGAAACGCCTGGCCATCCTCTTCGGCACGCGCCCCGAGATCATCAAGATGGCGCCGTTCATCAAGGCCGCGCTCGCCAGGCGCGCGGACTTCTTCGTCATCCACACCGGGCAGCACTACTCGGAGATCATGGACAAGGTCTTCTGGAGGAACCTCGAGCTGCCGGACCCGAAATACAACCTGGGCGTCGGCTCCGGCTCGCACGCCGAGCAGGTCGGGAAGATGATGATGGGCATCGAGAAGGTCCTCGTCGAGGAGCGTCCGGACCTGGTGTGCGTCTACGCCGACCTCAACACGTCCATCGCCGGCGCGCTCGCGGCGGCCAAGCTCGGCATCCCCATCCTCCAGCTGGAGGCGGGACTGCGCTCCTTCGACCGGGCGATGCCGGAGGAGATCAACCGTCTGGTCGTCGACCGGCTGGCCACGCATTACTTCGCACCCACCGAGCTGCAGCGCGAGCACCTGCGCCGCGAGGGCATCGTCGAACGGGTCCACGTGACCGGCAACCTCATCGCCGACGCCGTAGCCGGCGCGCTGCCGACGGCGCTCGCCACGAGCGACGTGCTTGCGCGCCTCGGACTCCGCCCCAAGGGCTACGCGCTCGCCACCGTCCACCGCGCCGGCGCGGTGGACAGCAAGGGGACCTTCGGACGCCTGCTCGAGGGCCTCGGGCGCGTCGCGGCCGAGAACGGCCTGCCGGTGCTCTATCCCGTCCACCCGCGCTCGCGCAAGAACCTCGAGGCCTTCGCCTTGCCCGTGCCTGACGGCGTCCGGCTGACCGAACCGGTGGACTACTTCGACTTCCTGACGCTCGAGGCCAACGCCCGACTCATCCTTTCCGACTCCGGCGGCATCCAGGAGGAGGCGGCCATCCTGGGCGTCCCGCTCGTTACCTTGCGCGAGAACACCGAACGCCAGGAGACCGTGACGCTCGGCTCCAACGTCATCGCCGGCTACGATCCGGCGCGCATCGCCGCCGCGGCCAAGGACATGCTGGCGCGGCCCGCCGCTTGGCGGCATCCCTACGGCGAACGGGTGGCCGAGCGGATGTGGGACATCATGGAACGCGACATCGTGCGATGACCGTCTTCGTCACCGTCTCGCGCGGGGCCATCGCCCGCAACCTGCTGCACACGGCCTTCCTCGGCCGGCTGGCCGCCGCAGGCGTCGAGGTGGTGCTGCTGACCTCGGCCGCCGCGGACCAAGAGTTCCAGGCGGCCTTCTGCCGCCCGGGCGTCGCCTGTGCACCGCTCCTGCCGCATCGCTGGAGCCGGCTGGACTATGCCCTCGCCGGCCTGCACAAGGGGCTGGTCTATAACGAGACGCGCGAGCTCGTCGACCGCTACGGGATTTACGGCATCGAGATGCACGAGCGCGGCGGCGCGCCGCGGTTCCGGCATCTCCTCAAGAAGGCGGTCTTCAAGCCGTTGTCGCGCTCGCGGTCCCTCAAGCGCGCCGCGCGGCGTCTGGACGCGCTCTTGGTGCGTCCGCACGCCTACGATGCGCTGTTCGACCGGCACCGGCCCGCGGCGGTCTTCGCCACCAACCCTTTCGAGGATGCCGACACCGACGTGCTCAAGACCGCCCACGCCCGGGGGATCCCGACGGTCATCTTCCCCAAGAGCTGGGATAACCTCTCCAAGATGAACCTGCGCGTCGCGCCGGACCTGCTGCTCCTGTGGGGGCCGACGCTCGTCCGGGATGCCCGACGGTTCCACCTTCTCGACGGGGAGAGGATCCGCGTCGTCGGCGTGCCCCAGTACGACATCTATGAGGAGCAGGGCACGATCCAGCCGCGGGAGGCGTTCTTCCGGAGCATCGGTGCCGATCCGGCACGCCCGCTCGTGGTCTTCGGCTCCGAGGGCAAGATCAGCCCCGACGACGGCGACGTGGCGGCGATGCTGCACGCGCTCTTCCAGGCCCAGCCGACGGGACGCCGCCCGCAGCTCTTCGTCCGGCCGTACTACGCCCTGCCGGGCGAGGAGGAGAAGTTCGCCGCGCTCGTCGGCGCGCCGGACGTCATCATCGACCGGGCCTTCCGTCCCCGGCCGCAGTTCCGCGACCGTTGGGACTGGTCGCGCGAGCATGCCGTGCACTTCGCGAACCTCATGACGCACATGGATGCCATGGTCTGCGGCGCCTCGACGCTCACGCTGGACGCCGCGTATCGCGACAAACCTGTCGTCAACGTGGCCTTCGACGGCAAGCGCGAGCTCCCGTACGGCCAGTCGGTGCGCCGTTGGTACGATTCCACGCATTTCAAGGCCATCCTCTCGCACGGCGGCACCGATGTCGTGCGCAGCGAGCAGGAGTTGGCGGAAGCGACGCTGACGGCGCTCCGCGAGCCGGGCCGCCGCGCGGCTGGACGCGCCGCATTGCGGGCGGCATACTGCCCGCACATCCCGGGCGGGAGCGGGGCGGCCATCGCCCAGGCCGTGCTCGACGTGGCTGCCCGGAAGGGATAAGGTCTTCACGCGCTTCCATGGGCACGCCGTATTACCCGTCCGCGCACATCCCGAGCCGACGTGAGGAATTGCGTCGGCATTTGGGGAAGGCGAGCTGGATCGTCCAGAGGGAGCGTGCCGAGGGCGTGCTCTCCCGGCATATCCTGGAGCGCCACGGCACCGGCGCGCGCATCTGCGAGCTGGGGACCGCGCACGGCGCCGTGCTGCAGTCCCTCCTGGAGCGGGGCTTCCGCGACGTGATCGGCGTGGACGTCGACGATTACCTGACGTCCGACGCCTTGCGCCCGCATCTGCGGATCGCCGACCTCAACACGCAACCCATCCCTGCGGCGGATGGATCGCTCGATTGCGTGTTGGCCCTGGAGACGTTCGAGCATCTCGAGAACCCGTGGCACTTCGCCCGCGAGTGCGTGCGCATGCTGCGGCCAGGCGGCACGCTCATCCTGTCCACGCCCTGGGGACACACCGTCTGGGACAAGCTCCGCTTCGCGCTGCGCGGCAACCTCGTCAATTTCCATCTCAAGAACAACCACATCACCTTCCTGACGCGCGACAACTTCCGGCGCGCCTTCGGCAAGGATTTCACCCTCGACCGCCGGATCTTCCAGCACGGGTTCGCGCCGTTCGTCCCGCGACGGCTGCGTCGGTTCCTTCCGCCGCATCCGCTCTGGAGCCTCAAGGCCTGTTTCTTCTTCACCCGCGTCGGCACCTCGTGAGCATATGGCCAACGGAACGACCTTCGAACAGCGTACCCTCCGGGACGAGTACGACGCCGCGCGGCGCGAGGAGATCGCCCGGCTCATGGATCCGGCCACCGGGACGCTCGACCGCCGCTTCGCCAAGGACGTCGCCTGCCTGGTGTGCGGCTCCCGTGACGCCCGCCCCCTCTTCACCAAGCAGGGGATGGGCTTCGTGCGCTGCGCGTCCTGCTCCTTCATGTACGTCAACCCGCAGGTCGACGAAGCCGTGCTCGAGGAGGCCTACAAGCAGAGCCGCTCCAACGACATCTGGTTCGAGATCCTCAAGACGCCGGATCAGCAGAAGTACAACGTGGAGAAGTACGGCTGGTTCCTGGACCGGATCGGGGAGATCGCGCCGCCGCCGGCGCGGCTGCTCGACGTCGGCTGCTCGCTCGGGCATTTCCTGGCCATGGCGCGTGACCGTGGGCACGAGACCCTCGGGCTTGAGCTCGGGGAGAAGGCCGCTGCCTACGCGCGCGAGACCTACGGCCTGGACGTCCGCGAGACGCGCGTCGAGCGTCTCGAGGAGCCGGACGGCTCCTTCGGCGCCGTGACGCTCTTCGGCGTGCTCGAGCACCTCTCCGATCCTGTCGGCATCCTCAAGGTCCTGCGCCGGCTGGTGAAGCCGGACGGGGTGCTGGCCATGCTCGTGCCCAACAACCACAGCCTGGTGGCGCGCATGCTGCATGGCGAGGCCTTCGGTTTCGATGGCCGCAACCACCTCGGCTACTACACCAAGGAGACGCTGGCGCTGGCGCTCGATACGGCAGGCTTCGTCCCCGTGTCCATGACCACGCACGTCAGCTGCATCAACCCCATCCTCAACTGGCTGCACTACGACGATCCGTACTTCCCCAAGGAGGCGGGCAACCTCGAGACCGAGTTCTCCCGCGTCGCCAAGCCGGCGCTGCTGAAGCTCATCGAGGAGCACGACCTCGGTCACCATCTCTACTGCATCGCCCGACCCAAGACCGCATGAGCGCCCCCGCATACATCCTGACGTCCGCGCCGCAGGGCATGCCCGACGCCCGTACGTTCCTGTTGGCCGGCACCTCCTTGCGCGAACGCGCCGAACGGCTCGCCACCGATGCGGGGCTCACCGTCGCGGGTGAGGCCGCGCGTCCGGGGGAGAAAGGCGAGGGTATCTACCTCGACCCGTTCCGGCCGCTCGTGACGCCCGCGACGCTCCGCGCGCAGGCGGCCGGCCGCCCGGCGGGGGAGGCCGCGCTCGCGGGCGACGCGTGCGCCGGCGTCGAGGGCCTGCGGCTCGTCGACACGGAGTCCGTGCGCGCGGCCGAGGCCGTGCTCGCGGAACGCATGCCGCCTGCGGAACGCGGCTACTACCGCGCCCTGCCCGTGACCGTGGAGGAGAAGGACGACTGGGCCGTGCCCAAGACCGACCCGGACGGCGTGCTGCGCGACCCGCTGCAGGAGCGCGAGCGCTACATCGAGGACGCCAAGCCGCAGCTGGCCTTCATCAACGGCCTGCCGCCGGGGCGCATCCTGGACGTCGGCTGTGGGCCGGGCCACATCCTTTCGGCCGTGGCCGCGGGCTGGGACAAGCACGGCGTGGAGATCTCGCCGACCGCCGCGGCCGCCGCCCGGGCGCACGCGACGGTCTTCCAAGGTCCGCTCGAGGAGTCGCCGTACGCCGACGGCAGCTTCGACGTGGTGCTGATGCGCAGCGTCATCGAGCATCTGACCGACCCGGTGGGCGTGGTGCGCCGCATCCACCGCATCCTCAAGCCGCTCGGACACTTCATCGTCAGCACGCCGAACTTCGACAGCGCCGCGGCGCGGCGCTTCGGCAAGAACTACCGACTGCTCCATCCGTTGCACATCGCCATGTTCAGCGACCGCTCGCTCATCCGCATGCTCGAGGATCTGGGCTTCACGGTCGACCGCGTCGAGTACCCGTATTTCGAGACGCGCTACTTCACCAAGGAGAACCTGGAGCGGCTCTTCGACGCGTCCAAGACCTCCCCGCCGTTCTACGGCAACCACGTCATCCTCTTCGCCCGCAAGACCGGATCCCGCCCATAAGCAAAGCCCCGCCATCGGCGGGGCTTTGCTTGGCGCGTTCATGCCAGGTGCTCCGGAAGGATGTGCTCGTCCATGGGTACGGCGGCGATCAGGCGCTTGCCGATGACCTCGGCCGAGCGGTTCGGGGGCAGGCCGCCCTTGCCCGGGCGCTTGAAGGCGATGTCCGTCTTGGCGACCACCTCGCCGGGGACGAGATCCCGCAGCGCGACGATGGCCGAGCCGGCCCAGGCGCGGCCTGCCGCGACGCTCTCGAGACGCTCGGTCTCGCTCTTGCCGCGCAACGCCGCCTCGAGCTCGCGGACCTGCGCGACCATGGCGGTGAGCTCCTCCGGCAGGAGCGCTCCCGGATTGTCCACGGAGCGCGGGTCCGCCTTGTCGAAGGTCAGGTGCTTCTCGACCATGCACGCGCCGAGGGCCACGGCCGCGAGCGGCAGGTGGAAGCCGCGCGAGTGGTCCGAGATGCCTACCGGCAGGCCGGTCAGCTCGCGCAGCTGCCCGATGCGCGGCAGGTTGACGTTCTCCGGTTCCGTCGGGTACTGGCTCACGCAATGGAAGATCCCGATGTCGCGCGCGCCGGCGTCGCGCAGCGTGGCGATGGCGTCGAGCACCTCCTGGTCGCTCTGCAGGCCGAAGGAGATGAGCACCGGTTTGCCGCGGCTGCCCACGTCGCGCAGGAAATCGGGATTGTTGGATTCGCCCGAGCCGACCTTGAAGTAGGGGACGTCCAGCGTCTTATCGAGGAACTCGATGGCCCAGTGGTCGTGCGGCGTGGCGAACCAGGCGATCCCTTTTGCGTCGGCCTCGTCGCGCAGCGCGCGCAGCTCGTCGTCGGTGAACTCCTTGTACTTGAGGCGCTCGAACCAATCGTAGCCGAGCTCGTCCTTGAGTCGGGCGCTGACGCGCTTGCTCACCAGGTTCTCCGTCTTCCAAGCCTGGTACTTCACCGCGTCGACCTTGGCCGTGACGGCCGCCTCGAGCTGGCCGCGCGCCAGGGCCATCTCACCGTAGTTGGTGACGCCGGCCTCGCAGATGATGAAGACGGGGTGCCCGTCGCCGACGGGCCGTCCGCCGAGGCTGATGGGTGAGACGGGCCTCATGCGTTGGGGAACAGCACGGGGACGAGCGCCTGCGCGGTGCGCAGGTCCTCGGGGCCGTCGACGTCGAAGGTCGAAAGGCCGCTGATGACGAGCGGCAGGCAGCGGTCGCCGATGGGGATCTGCTTCTCACGGATGACCTCAGGGCGGAACAGCCAGAGGTTGCCCATGGCGTAGAAGACCGGCTTGGACTGCCGCGTGTTGTATTTGGCGCGTTCCTCCGGGTTCGCGAAGCGCAGGCAGCCGTCCTCCTCGATGCGCCTGAGGTTCACGGGATGGAAATGGTTGGGGACCTCCTGCACGGACGTCACCGAGTCGGCCTCGGGGTGCGCGGCGAGCAGGGCGATGGCATCGGCGATCTCCTGGGTGCGGACGAAGGGCGAAGTCGGCTGCAGGAGCAGCACGGCGTCCGGCCCGTAGCCCTCGTTGGCCTTGAGCCACTCGAGCGCATGGCGCAGCACCGGCATCGTCGGCGACGTGTCCGTCGCGAGTTCCGCCGGCCGCACGTACGGGGTCTCGGCGCCGTGGGCTCGGGCCACGGCGGCGATCTCGGCGTCGTCCGTGTCGACGACGATGCGGGAGACGGCCGGGCAGGCGCGGGCGGCGGCGATGCCATAGGCAAGCATCGGCTTGCCGCCGAGGTCCGCGATGTTCTTCTTGGGGATGGACTTGGACCCGCCGCGCGCGGGAAGGATCGCCAGGACCTTCATATCTGGGCTCCATCCTGGCCCATCCGGGCAGCCTTGTCAAAGCCCCGGCGGGTCGGTACGATCGCGCGGAACCCCTGTGGACATGCCCCTCACGCGCATCGCCATCTTTTCCGGGAAGCGCGGCGGGCTCGGTGCCTATCTGCCGCTCGTCCGGCTCATCGAGGCCGACCCGTCCCTCTCCGCGCATCTGGTGCTCGGGGACATGCACGCCTCTCCTTTTTTCGGGATGACCGAAGGCGAGGCGCGCGCGCTCTTTCCGGGCACCGACATCCGGGTCGTCGACATGGCCACCGGCGGCGACGATTCCGTCGCGGCGCGCCTGCGTGGCCTGGGGACGCTGCTCAGGGAGTCGGTGGCCGCGCTCGCCGATGTCCGGCCGGACGTGCTGTTCGTGCACGGCGACCGCGCCGAGCATCTGCTCATGGCGCTGGCCGCCTCGACCAGCGGCATCCTCGTGGCGCACACTCAGGGCGGCGACGTCTCAGGCAACATCGACGAGCACCAGCGGCACGCCATCACCAAGCTGGCGCACCTCCACTTCCCGGAGACGGCCGAGGCCGCGGCGCGTCTCGCCTTGCTCGGCGAGGAAACATGGCGCATCCATCCGGTGGGATCCCTGTACGTGGACCGCATCGTGGCGCGGATGTTCCCGCCGGCCGCCGACGTCCGCCAGCGCTACGGTCTGGGCCCGGCGGGCGACTATGCCGTGGTGCTGCTCCATCCGGAGACCTGGAAGTCGCGTGCCGAGAACCAGGCCATGGCCGAGAGCGTCCTCACGGCGGTGGCGGCCTCCGGCATGCGCGCGTTGCTGGTCTACCCGTGCTCCGATCCCGGCTTCGGCGGCATCGTCGATGCCATCGAAGCGCGGCGCGGAGCACCCGGCGTGGCCATCGAGAAGAACGTGCCCAACATGGATTTCCTGAGCCTCCTCTCCGGCGCGGCCGTGCTGGTGGGGAATTCCAGCGCCGCATTGGTCGAGGCGCCGTATCTGGGCGTGCCGGCCGTCAATGTCGGCGAGCGCCAGCGCGGCCGACGGCGCGACGCCAACGTCATCGACGTCCCGGAACCGAGCGTCGCGGGGGTCGCTGCGGCCCTCACGCGCGCCCGCGAGGACGTCGCCTTCCGCGCCGGTCTGGCCGCCGCGGGCGGCAGGCTCGGCGACGGCACCGCCTCGCGCCGCATCCTCGAGGTGCTGCGCGGGCTCGACCCTGCGGCGACCGGCGCGCTCCAGAAGCGCCTGACGTACGCCGCCGCGGACATCGACGCCGCGGGATTGCTAAGGAAAAAGGGGTGATGGTATAGTCCTGCCGCTAGTTTTCCTGTCGCCACGACCTATGCGTGTCCTGATCCTCGGAGCTGACGGTTACCTCGGTTGGCCCACCGCGATGCACTTCGCCGCGCGTGGCGACGAGGTGGCGGTCCTCGATAACATGGCCAAACGCGTCTGGGAGGCCGAGGTCGGCGCGCAGCCCCTCTGGGCCATCCCGACCCTGCAACGCCGTCTCCAGCTCTGGAAGGAGAAGACCGGCAAGCCGATGAAGCTGTACGTCGGCGACATCGCCGAGAACCACCGCTTCGTCTACCACGTCTTCGAGCAGTTCCGGCCCGAGGCCATCATCCATTACGCGGAGCAGCCCTCGGCGCCCTATTCGATGATTTCGCGGGAGAGCGCCGTCTCCACCCAGCGCAACAACGTGCTCGGGACGCTCAACGTGCTCTTCGCCATGAAGAAGTACGTGCCGGACGCGCATCTCATCAAGCTCGGCACGATGGGCGAGTACGGCACGCCGAACATCGACATCGAGGAGGGCTACATCACCATCGAGCACAACGGACGCTCGGACCGTCTGCCCTTCCCCAAGATGGCCGGCTCCTTCTATCACTGGAGCAAGGTCCACGACAGCGGCAACATCATGTTCGCCGCCAAGATCTGGGACCTGCGCGCCACGGACCTCAACCAGGGCGTGGTCTACGGGATCGACACGCCGGAGACGCTCTTGCACCCCGACCTGCGCACCAGCTTCCACTACGACGGCGTCTTCGGCACGGCGCTCAACCGCTTCTGCGTGCAGGCCGTGGCCGGGATCCCGCTCACGCTCTACGGCACTGGCGGCCAGAAGCGCGGCTTCCTCAACATCAACGATACGCTGCAGTGCGTGGCGATCGCCGCGGACAACCCCGCCGAACGCGGGGAGTTCCGCGTCTTCAACCAATTCACGGAGGTCTTCACCGTGGCCGAGCTGGCCGAACGCGTCGTCTCGGCGGCGGGCGCCGTGGGGATCCAGGCCACGACGCGGCGCCTGGAGAACCCGCGCATCGAGAAGGAAGACCATTACTACAACCCCAAGAACGACGCGCTCCTCAAGCTCGGGCTCAAGCCCCGGCTGCTTTCCCAGGAGCTCGTCGACAGCATGCTCAAGAGGATCAGGGAGGCGCAGGCCCAGGTCGACCTGGACACCATCTTGCCTGCGGTGCAATGGAAGCAGCGCACATGATGCCGCCTATGGACGCGACAGGCATCATCCTGTCCGCGGGCATCGGCCAGCGGATGGGCGAGCCAACCAAGGACCGGCCGAAAGGCATGCTCGACCTCGGCGGCCGGCCGCTCTTGGCGTACGGCATCCGCTTCCTGCGGTCCGTGGGCGTGTCCCGTGTCGTCGTCGTCGCCGGGCACCATGCCGCCACCGTCCATGACTTCGTCCGGGGTTTCGATCCGGCGGTCGAGGTCGTCGACAACCCCGACTACCTCAAGGGCAACCTCTACTCGGTGTTGACGGCGTTGCGCGTCGTGCCCGGCGCCTTCCTGTTGGCCAATGCCGACCACATCTACTCGCGGCAGATCGCCGCGACGGTGGCCGCCGCCGCGCGCGGCATCACCGCCTACTGCGACACCGACCGCGCCTTGGGCGACGACGACATGAAGGTCAAGCTGGACGCCGCGGGCATGCTCGCAGGCATCTCCAAGCGGCTCGTCGACTTCGACCGCGGCTACGTGGGCCTGACGTACTGCGACGCGGCCTCGCGTCCGCTCTACGACGCCGCCTGCGCGCGCGTCGTGGCACGCCTGGGCGACAAGGCCGTGGCCGAACAGGTGCTCCAGGAACTGGCCGACGGCGGCGCCGCGGTCGGCATCGGCGACATCTCCGGCCATGGCTGGCTGGAGGTCGATTTTCCGGAGGAATTCGTCCGCGCGAAGGCCGCGGTAGCCAAGGACGTGGCGCGGTACTGGACCGCCTGAGCGCGGTCGCGTATGCGGCAGGGCGCCTGCGGCCATCTCGACCGGCTCGAAGCCGAGAGCATCCACGTCTTCCGCGAGGCCGTGGCCGAGTTCCGGAATCCGGTCATGCTCTACTCCATCGGCAAGGATTCCAGCGTCCTGCTGCGGTTGGCGCAGAAGGCCTTCGCGCCCGGGCCGATGCCCTTCCCGCTGCTGCATGTCGACACCAAGTACAAGTTCCGGGAGATGATCGAGTTCCGCGACGCCGTCGCCCGGGACAACGGGCTGCGGCTGATCGTCCACAGCAACGAGGAACCGGCCGCCCAGCAGATGAAGCCCGAGGAGGCGCACACCGAGACCTACATCTACTACAAGAAGACCAAGCCGCTGCTCGAGGCCATGCGCATCCACGGCTTCGATGCGGCCTTCGGCGGGGCACGTCGTGAGGAGGAGAAGTCCCGCGCCAAGGAGCGCATCTTTTCCGTGCGCAACGAACATGGGGTCTGGGACCCCAAGCGCCAACGGCCCGAGGTCTGGGACCTCTACAACTGCAAGCTCAACGCCGGGGAGACGATGCGCGTCTTCCCGCTGTCCGACTGGACGGAAGCCGACGTCTGGGCGTACATCGCGCGCGAACGCATCCCGGTGGTGCCGCTCTACTTCGCCGCGACGCGTCGCGTGGTCCGGCGCAACGGCGTCCTGCTGCGGCTCGACGAGCACGTGCGGGCCCGGCCCGACGAGGAGGTCATGGAGCTTTCCTGCCGCTACCGGACGCTGGGCTGTTCGCCGTCCACCGGCGCGGTGCCGTCGACCGCCGCGACCGTAGAGGAGATCCTGGCCGAGGTGGTCTCCGCGCGCAATTCGGAACGCGAGACGCGGGCCATCGACCACGCCGGCGAGAACGCCATGGAGGAGAAGAAACGGGAAGGGTATTTCTGATATGGACGCATCCGCCTACGCCTTCGGGCTGCGCCGCGTCGCCGCCATCGGCAGCGTCGACGACGGCAAGTCCACGCTCATCGGACGCCTGCTCTACGACACCGGCAACGTCTACGACGACCAGCTCGCCGCCGTCGAGAAGAGCAGCCGCCGCAAGGGCAAGGAGGGCATCGACCTCTCCTTCATCACCGACGGCCTGGCCGCCGAGCGCGAGCAAGGCATCACCATCGACGTGGCCTACCGCTACGTCACGACGCCGACCCATCGGTTCATCCTCGCGGACGCGCCGGGCCATGAGGAGTACACGCGCAACATGGTGACCGCCGCCGCCGGCGCCGACACCGCGGTGGTGCTGACGGACGTCGCCGCGGGCCCGACGCTGCAGACCGTCCGCCACCTGTACCTGGCGCATCTCTTCGGCGTCCGGCAGCTCATCGTGGCGGTCAACAAGATGGACCAGGTAGGCTACGCGCAGGACGGCTTCGGGCGCATCCGCGATGCGGTGGCCGCCTCGCTGGAGCGGATGGGCGTCCAGGGTGTGGCCTTCATCCCGGTCTCCGCGCTCGCGGGCGACATGGTGGCGCACCGCGGTGAGCGCCTGCCCTGGTACGGCGGACCGACCCTGCTCGAGGCCATCTCGCGCGACCCGGCCACGGCCGCGCAGCTCGACGCGCCGTTCCGGATGTGCGTGCAGACGGCGGTGCGCGCCGGCACGGACTTCCGTGGGTACGCCGGAACGGTCGCCGCGGGGCGCCTGCGCGTCGGCGACGCGGTCGTCGTCTTGCCGAGCGGCCGCACCTCCGCCGTGACGCGCATCCTGCTCGACCCGCACGGACTCCCGGAGGCGCGCTGGCCGCAGGCCGTGGTCGTGACGCTTGCCGACGACGTCGGGGTGAGCCGCGGCGACGTGTTGGTGCGCGGCGACGAATCCGCCCGTCCCCGGATCGGGGATGCGCTGGCGGCGGACGTCTGCTGGATGTCCGAGCATCCGCTCGCGCCCGGCGCCACGTACCTCATCAAGCACGGCACCCGCACCACCAAAGCGACGGTCACGGCCATCGACCACCGCATCGACATGCGGACCGTCTCGCCCGTGCCGGCGGAGTCCCTGACGCTCAACGACGTCGGCGCACTGCGCATGGCCGCGCACGAGCCGCTCGTGTACGATGCTTATCGCGACAACAGGACCACCGGCGCCATCCTCATGATCGACCCCCTCTCCAAGGCGACGGTCGGCGTCGGCCTCATCAGGCACGCCCCATGAGCCCTCGACCCGTCGACGCGTCCGCCGTGCCCGCGCTCGCTGCGCGCTTCCGCGAGGCCTCCGCCGAAGACCTCATCCGCTGGGCGGGCGAGACGTTCGGTGACGGCTTGGCGATCGCCTCGAGCTTCAGCGCCGAGGACGTCGTCCTCATCGACCTGGCCGTGCGCCTGGCACCGCGCACGACGGTCTTCACGTTGGATACCGGCCGGCTGCCGGAGGAGACGCACGCCGTCATCGACGCCGTCCGCCGCAGGTACGGGCTGGCGGTGGAGGTCCATATGCCTGATGCGGGGAAGGCGGAAGCGTTGGTGCGCGAGAAGGGGATGTACTCCTTCCGGCAGGGCCTTGAGGAACGGCGTTCTTGCTGCTTCGTGCGCAAGGTGGAGCCGCTGCGCCGCGCGCTCCAGGGCAAGGGAGCCTGGATGACCGGGCTGCGCAACGGCCAGGCGGCCACGCGCCATGAGGTGGATCGGATCGCGTGGGACGGGCTCAACGGCGGGCTCGTGAAGATCAACCCGCTGGCGTCATGGACGTCCGAGCGCATCTGGGAGCATGTCCGCGCCAACGGCCTGCCGTACAACGCGCTCTACGACAAGGGCTACACCTCGATCGGCTGCGCGCCATGCACCCGTCCGGTGCAGCCGGGCGAGGACGAACGCGCCGGTCGCTGGTGGTGGGAGGATCCCGACAAGAAGGAATGCGGCCTGCACCGCTGAGCGCTAGAGCGCAAGCAACGCGGCGCCGAGCACCATGAGCGCTCCCGCGGCCACCCTCTCCGGGTGGCCGCGTTCCTTGAGCATCGGTCCGGACAGCAGGATGACGAAGAGGATCGACGTCCGGCGCAGGGCGGAGGAGTAGCTGGCCGGACCGAGGGTCAGCGCCATGTTGAAGAGGACGATGACGCCCGTGTAGATGACGGGCGAGAGCAGCAGCATACCGAGCTGGCGGGGGGTGAGCCGTCGGGGCAGATGCTCGCGACGCAGCGTCGTCGCGACGATGAGTCCGACGAAGCCGAGCACGGCCATCGGCGCGAAGGTGGCCGAAGTCCGGGCCACGGCGAGCTTGTCGAAATTGATGGAGATGCTGGCCGCGAGCGCGCCGAGGAAGGCGATGCGCACGCCTGCGTCGGAGCGCAACAGCCGCCACGGGAGCAGGAAGTCGCGTGCCGTGTGGAGATGCCGCCGCCAGCCGGGCGGGCCGCCGTCCGCGGCGCCGGGATTGCCGCGCGAGAGCACGTAGAGACCGAGCGAGAGCAGCGGGACGCCGGCCCAGCCCGCCGGTCCGGGGATCTCTCCGAGGATGAGGATGCCGGTGAACAGGGCGAAGAGCGGCGCCGTGGCGGAGATGGGCGCGACGAGCGAGGCGTCGGTGCGCGCCAGCGCGAAGAGCTCCCCGCCGATGATGGCGATGTTGAGCACGGCGGTCGCGGCCAGCGGCCAGAAGGCGCCTGTGGGGGAGTACCAGTCGATGTCCGGCGGCGGGCGCGACCAGACGGCGGTGAGGACGGCGAGCAGCACGCTGCCCATGAGCATGTTCACCGTCGTCACGAAGCGCGCGGGCAACTCGCGCAGGACCCGCTTGCTGTTGACGACGTAGAAGGCGCGCAGCAGCGCCCCGGCGA
The DNA here is from genome assembly GCA_964648865.1 of uncultured Gammaproteobacteria bacterium. Lineage (GTDB taxonomy): Bacteria > Patescibacteriota > Patescibacteriia > 2-12-FULL-57-11 > 2-12-FULL-57-11 > SCUL01. The sequence continues at coordinate 79,291 of CAZYLV010000002.1, forward strand.
GGATGAGCGCGATGCCTGCGGGCGCGAAGCCGGCGGTCGTCATAGTCCGACGGAGTGTACCGCGTGCGGCACGGCGGGCCAAGCGCGGCCGTTGACCGGCCGGTGCGGCGCTGCTAGATTCCGCCCATGCGGGTGCTCGCGATCATCCAGGCGCGCGGCGGCTCCAAAGGCATCCCGGGCAAGAACCTCCGGCCGCTTTGTGGCAAGCCGCTCATCGCCTGGACCATCGCGGCGGCCAAGGCGGCGCGGCGCGTGGAGCGCGTCGTGGTCAGTACCGATGACGAGGCCATCGCCGCGGTCGCCAAGGAACACGGCGCCGAGGTGCCCTTCCTGCGCCCGGCGGCATTCGCCATGGACACCGCCCCGTCGCTCCCCCTGTACGGGCACGCGCTCGGCTGGTTCGCCGAGCATGAGGGCTACCGCCCGGACGCCGTGGTCCAGCTCAAGCCGACCAACCCGTTGCGCACCGCGGACCAGATCGACGCCGGCGTCGCGCTGTTCTTCTCCGCGCCGCCGTGCGACGCCGTGATGTCGGTCCATGAGACGCACGACCACCCCTACAAGATCTGGAAACCGGTCGGCGGCGGCTTCATGGAACCGTTCCTGTCCGCCGAGCGGACCGGCATGCGCGACGCCGCGCGCACGCGCCGGCAGGACCTGCCCACGGCCTGGCGCCATGACGGCGCGGTCAACGTCATCGCCCCGGCCACGATCCTCGAGAAGGGATCCATGAACGGCGAGCGCGTCAAGGCGCTGGTCATCGACGAGGACAGCGCGCTCAACATCGACACCCTGCGCGACTTCGCGCTGGCGGAGCTGCTCCTGAAGGGGCGTACCGCGGTCGGTTGACGCCGCAAACCCGGCAAACGTAGGATGTATCCGCCTGGAGGGGGGCGGGGAACGCCCCATTTTCATACACGAACCGAAGACGCCCGCGCTATGGCTGAGCATGGCCTCGGGGAAAAGTTCCCGTTCGAGAACCTGGTCATCTTCGAGATGGCCAACAACCATCAGGGTGACGTCGCCCATGGCAAGCGCATCATCGCCGAGATGGCCGCGCTCGCCGCCGCCCATCGCGTGCGGGCCGCCGTCAAGTTCCAGTTCCGCGACCTGGACACCTTCGTCCATCCCAGCCACCGCGAGAAGACGGACAACAAGCACGTGCCGCGGTTCCTCTCCACCCGGCTCACCGAGGCGCAGTTCGCCGAGATGGTGGCCGAGGTCCGGGCGCATGGCCTGGTCGCCATGTCGACCCCCTTCGACGAGCGTTCCGTGGACCTCATCGAGCGCTTCGGGCTCGACGTGATCAAGATCGGCAGCTGCTCGGCCACCGATTGGCCGCTCCTCGAACGCGTGGCCGAGGCGGGCAAGCCGGTCATCTGCTCGACCGCGGGTCTCGAGATCTCCGAGGTCGACCGGCTGGTGTCCTTCTTCCGGCACCGCGGCGTGCACTTCGCGCTCATGCACTGCGTTGGCATGTACCCGACGCCGCCGGAGAAGATGGATCTGGTCCGGATCGCCACCTTCCGCAGCCGCTACCCCGGCGTGGTCGTCGGCTACTCCACGCACGAGGATCCGTCGGACCACGTCTCCGTGGGCATGGCCTACGGGATCGGCGCGCGCATCTTCGAGAAGCATGTCGGCGTGCCGACGGAGAACATCAAGCTCAACGCCTACTCCGCGTCGCCCGAGCAGGTGGATGCCTGGCTGCGCTCGTACGTGCGTGCGACCCAGGCGGTGCGTGCCGACCTGCCGCCGCGTGACGCCGAGGAAGTGCGCCAACTCAAGGCGCTGATGCGCGGCGTGTTCGCCAAGCGGGCCATCCGTGCCGGCGAGACGGTGACGCGCGAGGACGTCTACTTCGCTTTCCCCTTCGCCGAGGGCGGCATCCCGAGCGGCGAGTTCAAGCCCGGCGTGGTCGCCGACCGCGACTATGCGCCGGACGAGGCCATCGGCTTCGGCGCCAAGTCGGCCGAGGACCGCAAGCGGCGCGCCACCTACGACGCCATCCACGCCATCAAGGGCATGCTCGCCGAGGCCAAGGTCGCCGTCGGCCTGGACTTCAACGTCGAGCTCTCGCACCACTACGGCATCGAGAACTTCTCCAAGGTCGGCGTGACCATCATCGACTGCATCAACCGCGAGTACTGCAAGAAGATCCTGGTCCAGCTCCCGGGCCAGCGTCACCCCGCGCACTACCATAAGAAGAAAGAGGAGACGTTCCAGCTGCTCTCCGGCACGCTCGAGATCGAGATGGAGGGCCGGCGCAAGACGCTCTACCCGGGCGACATCGCCGTGGTCCCGCGCGGCGTCTGGCATCGCTTCTGGACCGACACCGGCGCGGTGTTCGAGGAGGTCTCGACCACCCATTTCAACGACGATTCCTTCTACGAGGACCGGCAGATCGCGCGGATGCCGCGCGAGGCCCGCAAGACCCGGCTCACCAATTGGGGGCGGCACCAGTTCGATTGACCATCTCTCGTGAAGCGTATGGCGTACAGGGTGAAGATCATCGGCGCGGGCTCGGTGGGTAACCACCACGCCAACGCTTGCCGCACCGTCGGCTGGGACGTCACGGTCGTGGACGCGAGTCCTGACGCGCTCACGCGGATGCGCGAGGAGATCTATCCCAAGCGATACGGCGCATGGGACGAGGCGATCGTGCTGGCATCGCCGGCCGAAGCGGCCAAAGGGTTCGATGTGGTCATCATCGGCACGCCGCCGGACACGCACCTGCCCATCGCCACCGCGATTCTGCGGGAGGAGGCGCCGCGCGTCCTGCTCATCGAGAAGCCGCTCTGCTCGCCGACCCTCGAGGGCCTGGACGAGTTCCTCGCCGAGGCCCGGAAGCGTCCGGAGACCGCGATCCTTGTCGGCTACAACCATATCCTCGCGCAGAACACGCTCCAGGCCGAAGAGATCGTCCGCGCCGGCGCGTTCTCCGATCCGCAGGCCTTGGATTGCGAGTTCCGCAGCAACTGGACGAACATCCTGAAGGCCCATCCCTGGCTCGCGGGGCCGGCGGACACGTACCTCGGATTCTGGAAGCGCGGCGGCGGGGCCGGCGGGGAGCATTCGCACGGGCTCAACCTGTGGCAGCATTTCGCGCACGTCGTCGACGCCGGCCGGGTGACCGAGGTCGACGCCATGATGGAGTACGTCACCGACGGCGGCGCCGATTACGACCGCTCCTGTTTCCTGAACCTGGTCACCGAGAAGGGGCTGGTCGGGCGCCTGGCCCAGGACGTCATCACGCAGCCCAAGCGCAAGTTCCTGGACATCCATTTCGGCGACGGCACGCTGGGTTGGCGGAACGACGTCACCAAGACCACCGACGAGGTGCACGTGCAGAAGCATGGCGCCGACGCCGAGACCATCACCATCGAGAAGACGCGGCCGGAGGAGTTCGGCCGCGAGACCGAGCATGTCCGGAAGATCCTGGACGGCGAGCTGTCGATCGGCGAGTCCCCGATCCGGCTGGAACGCGGCGTCGACACCATGTTGGTGTTGGCCGCGGCGCACCGCTCGCATGCCGAGCGGCGGCGCGTCGGCATCGATTACGTCAACCACAAGACCGTCTGACGATGAAGACGACCGTCTATCTCGTCCGCCATGCGGAAAGCGAAGCCCGTACCCGCGGCATCGTCCAGGGTGCGGGTCTGCATATCCCGCTGACGGCCGAGGGCCGCGCCCAGGCCGAGCGGTTGGCGGAGCGTCTGCGCGAGGTGCGCATCGACCGCATGTACGCCTCCACCGCGCTTCGGGCGCGCGAGACCGCTGCGGCCATCAGGGGCGTCCATCCCGACGTGCCCTATGAGGAGCTCGCCGCGCTCGGCGAGCGCTCCAAAGGGGAGCTTGAAGGGATGGCGTACGCCGATGCCGCGGCGCGGTACCCGGAGATCCATGCCGCCTGGAACCGAGGCGAGGATCCGCGGCCGCCCGGCGGGGAGGATTTCGTCGACGTGCAGCGGCGGACCGCACCGATCCTGGAGCGGCACGTGCGCGCGGCAGGGGAGGCGACGCTGCTGTACGTCATCCACGGCAATGTCATCCGGACGCTCCTCGGCCACATGCTCGGTGTCCCGGCCTCGGATTGCGCGCGCATCGCGCAGGACCACTGCGCCGTGAACATCGGCGTCTTCGACCACGGCCGCGGGTCGTGGCGGGTGGAGTGCGTCAACCGTACGCCGTGAGTATGCGCAGCCACACGGTGCCGATCGCGCTCGTGCCCGCCGACCCGTCGATACGGCAAGCGGTGGCCGCCGCGCTGCGCGAGGGCTACGGGATCCCGGCGGACGCGGACGGCATCCGGGCGTTCTCCGAGGAGACGGTCGGCAGCACCGTCTTCTTGGCGGAGACCGATCGGGGGCCGGTCGTCATCAAGCGCTACGTCCATGCGGACCGCCGCGCGCTCGAGATGTCATCGACGGTCTCGGAGGCGCTGCGGGAGCGCGGGGCGCCGCTCGCGCCGGTCTTCCGCACCCGCTCCGAGGGTCACGTGCATCCGGACGGATCGGCCGCGGTCGTCGTCTCCGGGTTCGTCGATGGCGCCCACTTCGACGCCCGACCCGTGGAGTTCGCCGCTGCGGGGGAGGCGCTCGGCCGGTTCCACGCCGCCGGCGCCGCCTACCTGCGCGAGCGCCCCGAGGCCTGGACGGCGATCGCGGACGCCATCCCCGAAGACAAGCCCTACGGGGAGTCGGTGGGCCTCTATGCCGACGGTCTCCGGGAGGAGCTCCTCGCCGGACATGTCTGCGCCATCCCCGAGGTCTGCGAGGCGTTCCGCGCGGGCGTCGGCACCGTGGACGCGGCCGTCGCCCTCGTGGCGGCGTCGGGGCTGTGGGCGCCGGAGAGGACGCGCGGCATCCTCCACAACGACTGCCACGCCAATAACATGCTCTTCGCACCGGACGGCGCGCTGCGCGCGGCGCTCGACGTCGACCAGATGGGCATCGGCCCGTTCGCGGCCGACCTCGGCAACACCATCGCCTCGCTGTCCTCGAACGTCGCGACGCGCGGCAGGGAACAGGAGGTCGAACCCGGGGCCCGCGCCTTCCTGCGCGCGTACCATCGCGCCTTCCCTTTGCCGACCGAAGAATACCTGCGTGTCCTTGCCGGGACGCAGGCCTGGGACGTCCGGCGCGTGCTGCGCCGGCTCCGGGAGCACCGCGACGGTCGGGAGGTCCCGCCCGTGCTCTTGCGCAAGGTCGTGGAGCGTTTCCTGCCGCGGCTATCGCGGACGCCCGCGCTGTTCGCGTTCCTCACGGAGGGGTGGGTCCGCGAGACCCTGGCGCCTTGACGGCGCGTCGTGCGGCCGCTATCCTCAAGCCACTTTCCGCATCTCCGCTATGCAGATCCGTTCGATCGGCATCATGGGCACCGGGATGGTCGGCGGCGCGGTCCGCCGCTATTACGAATCCCGGGGCGTCACGCCGTTCGTCTACGACAAGGGCAAGAACGAGGGGTCCGTCGCCGAGGTCAACCGGGCTGACGTCGTCTTCATCTGCGTCCCCACGCCCTACGACGAGGCCAAGGGCGGCTTCGACCTCTCCTACGTCAAGGAAGCCATCGGCAACCTGGCGGGGGAGAAGACGGTGGTCCTCAAGTCGACCATCATGCCGGGTTCGACGGAAGCGCTCCAGAAGGAGTTCCCGCAGCACCGGATCATGTACAACCCGGAGTTCCTCACGGAGATGACCGCCGATCAGGACATGGCCTTCCCGGACCGCCAGATCCTCGGCGTCACCGATCGCAGCTTCACCGGCGCGGCCGACGTCATGGCCATGCTGCCGCTCGCTCCGTATGAGCGCATCATGCCGGCCACGTCCGCGGAGATGGTCAAGTATTTCGGCAACACCTGGTTCTCCACCAAGGTGGCCTTCGCCAACCAGATGTACGACCTCTGCCAGAAACTGGGCGTGGAGTACGACCAGGTCCGCGACGGCGTCGCCGCCGACAAGCGCATCGGCCGCACCCACCTCGAGATCTTCCACAAGGGCTACCGCGGCTACGGCGGCAAGTGCCTGCCCAAGGATACGCGCGCCCTCATCCAGCTCGGCGACCGCGTCGGCTCCGAGATGCGTCTCCTCAAGCTCGTCGAGGAGCTGAACGCCGAGATCCACCGCCTCCAGGGGCTCGAACCGCCGAAGTGACCATGGGTCCCGTCGTCGTCACCGGCGCCGCCGGTTTCATCGGCTCGCATGTCGTGCGCGCGCTCCTCGACCGCGGGGAGCGCGTCTTCGGCATCGACAACTTCGACGCCTACTACGATCCCGCGATCAAGCGCGCCAACGCCGCAGCGCTGGCCCATCCGTCCTTCACGATGGTCGAGGCCGACATCCGCGACGCCGCCGTCATGCGCTCGGCGTTCGCCGACGCCGGGCCGCACCGGCTCATCCATCTGGCCGGCCGCGGCGGGGTGATGCCGTCGCTGCGCGATCCGTCCCTCTATTTCGACCTCAACCTGATGGGGACCGTGCAGGTCTGCGAGGCGGCCCGTGCCGCCGGCTGCACGCATGCCGTGGTGGCCTCGAGCTCCACGGTCTATGGCGTGCGCACCGACGGCACGCCGTTCCGCGAGGACGAACCTCTCGGTGCGGCGCTCTCGCCCTACGGCGCGTCCAAGCAGGCCATGGAGCGGTACATCGAGGAATTCTCCGGCCGTGCGGGCGTCCCCGCCACCGCGCTGCGCTTCTTCTCCGTCTACGGCCCGGGGCAGCGGCCGGACATGGCCGTCCATACCTTCGTGCGGAAGATGCTCGCCGGCGAGACCATCACCGCCTACGGCGACGGCTCCGCGACGCGCGACCACACCTACGTCGCTGACGTCGTCCAGGGGGTGCTGGCCGCGCTCGACCGCCCGCAGGGGTACCGCGTCTACAACCTCGGGGAATCGCGGACCGTGGCGTTGCGCGACCTGCTCGCCGCCATCGAGGCGACGCTCGGCGTCACGGCACATGTCGTCTGGGAGCCGGCGCGCGCCGGGGAGATGCCGGCGACGTTCGCCGACATCAGCCGCGCCCGCACCGAACTCGGTTACGACCCGACGTTCCCGCTGGAACGTGGGCTCGAGGAGTTCGTGCGTTGGTACTGCATGCGCTGACACGCGCAGGACGGGGACGGGTTGACGCGCCCGTCCCTTTTTGATACACACGCGGCACGACAGGAGGCGAACGTGGATACGAAGCGGCAGATGTTGGAGGCGGCCCTTGCGGATGCGCGAGCCACGCGGGAGCGGCGGTTCACACGCTACTACGGGCTCTTGGTGAGGCTGCCCTGGGGCAAGGGAAGCGTCGCTGAAGGGACGCACGAGATCGTCGATGACGACGGGGAGATGGTGGCGCTCGAGGAGGAGTCCATGCGTCGCTGCCACGAGCGCGGGGAGGACCCCAATGACGGTCGCGTCGGCGTCGTCTTCGAGGATCCGGTCGGCGCCGTCGTGGCGCACCCGATCCGCACCGCGGACGGCAGGCGGCGCACCTGGAAGGCCGTCTACTGGTGGAACGGGGTGGTGGGCAAGACCGTCAACCTCGTTCCGCACACCGACGACGGACGCGTGATGCTCGTCCCGGCCTGGCGCGGCCCGGTGGTCTGCCGCTGGGAGCTGGAGTTCCCGGGCGGCGGCGACATCCACGCCAAGCAGGAGGAGCAGGCGGTGCGCACCGAGTTGTTCGAGGAGTGCGGGTACGAGGTCCTCTCGTGCCGGCGTCTCGGCGGCGAGGAGCTCTTCATCGTCGACCCGTCGACGAACGGTACGCCGCAGTCGGTGTGGGCGGTGCGCCTCGGCGAGAAGGTCGGGCAGCGGCCGGAGGACGGCGAGATCTTCCGCGAACCGGTGCTGCTCGACCGGCAGGAGCTCGTCGACGCCCTGCAGTGCGGCTACCACACGCTGGCCCACGGGCGCCGGTACGCGGTGCTCAACGGGCGCAACGGCATCTGCGCGGCCATGGCCTTCGCCTACGGCCTGGTGCGCTGACGCACGGCAGCGGTCCCCCTGGGACCGCTTTTTCATTGCCCCTTGGCGCGGACGATGATGTTGAGCGTCCGCAGCAGGATGAAGAGGTCGAGCGGCACGCCTCGATGCTTGACGTAGTAGAGGTCGTACTGGAGCTTCTTGAGGTTCTGCGCGATGGTGTTGGCGTAGGGGAACTCGATCTGCGCCCAGCCGGTGAGCCCGGGCCGCACCAGGTGGCGCATGGCGTAGAACGGCATCTCGCGCTCCAGCTCGGCCACGAACTCCGGCCGCTCCGGCCGCGGGCCGACGAAGCTCATCTCGCCCTTGAACACGTTCCAAAGCTGCGGCAGCTCGTCCACCCGCGTGGCCCGCAGCAGACGCCCGAGCGGGGTGACGCGCGGGTCGCCCTTCTCGGCGAAGCGCGCGCCGTCCTTCTCGGCATCGCGCACCATGGTGCGGAGTTTCCACATGCGGAACCCCTTGCCGCCACGGCCCACCCGGACCTGCGAGAAGAAGACCGGCCGTCCCTGCGTCAGGAGCATCGCCAGCAGCACGATCGGGAGCAGGACGACGCAGAGCGCCAGGCCGACGAGGGCCAAACCGACGTCAAGCGCGCGCTTGAAGAGGTCTCCGGCGTGCTTCTCGGCCTCGCGCAGGTTCTCCAGGAACCAGGCATGCGTGATGGCGGCCACCGGGACGCGGCGCGTGATGGTCTCGGAAAAGGACACGGCGTCGACGAAGCGCACGCCCAAGAAGACGCTCTCGTAGAGCTGGCGGGCGAGCTCCGGCGACTGCCGCGGCGAGGCGCCGAGCACGACCGTGTCGGCGCGGCTCTCGCGCACGCGGCGCGCGAAGTCGGCGAACCCGCGCACCGTGAGCGGCGGCGGGTCTTCCGGCAACCAGGTGCCGCCTTCCGGCAGGATGATGCCGGCCACGTCGTAGCCGAGCGCGGGATTCGCGCGCAGTGCGGGCAGCAGCTCGCGCACCTCGTCGCTGTCGCCGACGAAGAGCACGCGCTGGCGCAGCAGCACGCCGCCGAACAGCGCGTTATAGGCCGCGCGCCAGGACGGGAAGAGCAGGGCGAAGGTCGCCAAGTGCAGGAGGAGCGTCGTCTTGGGGGCGATGCCCACGAACGGCGTGAGGTAGAAGAAGCCGATGGCCAAGAGCGCGGCCACGGCCAACGACGCGAAGAACGTGCCGAAGAACCGCAGCGTGTTGCGCGCCGCGCGCAGGTCGTACAGGCCGTTGGCAGCGAAGGTCAGCAGCCACAGCGCGAAGACCGCGGAATAGGGGATGACGTGCTCCCCGAAGTCGGGCCGCACCCCCGCGGCCCCGAGGCCGCGCAGGGACACGGCGATCCAGAGCGACGCGTACAGGACAAGCGCGTCGCCCCCCAGGAGAATGGCCCGTTTCAGCTTGACGGCGCGCGTTTCCACATGGTCCAATACATGCCGATTGGGCCGAACGTACCACAGGAAACCGCCCGCTTCAAGCCTATGCGGAACCGTCTTTTGGTCAGTCTCCTCGTCGCCTTCGGCATCGTCGTCATCGCCGGCGCCGGCTGGGCCTTCGTGGGCCGCGGCTGGTGGGACGAGCGGCAGCTCTCCGCGGAGATCGCGGCGCTCAAGGCGGACCCGCGCACCGCCGAGTCCGCCGAGCGGCTCGAGAAGAACATGCAGCGCGTCGCCGAGGATCCGGCGGACGTCGAGGCGCTCATCGGCCTGGGCAACTCCTGGAAGCAGGTCTTCGACATGACCGGTGAGGACACGCACGTCGTCCGTGCCATCGCCGCCTATGAGCGCGCCGTCGACGCGAGCCAGGGCAAGAACACGGTGGTGCTCTCCAACCTTGCCACGGCCTATCGTCTGGCCAAGCGGCCCCAGCAGGCCGAGAACGTGCTGCGCGAGGCCATCGCCGCCAACGCCGGCGACCCCACGCTCTATATCCAGCTCGTGGAGGTGCTGCGCATCGACCTCAAGCGCGGGAGCGAGGAGATCATCGACGTCTATCGCCTCGGCCTCGACCAGCTCGTGGACAACGCGCCGCTCGTGCAATCGCTGGCCATCTACCTGGAGGACATCGGCCGGCTGCGCGACGCGCTCACCTACTACAAGCTGCTCGCGCCGACGTATCCGACCATCGCCGAGAAGGTCGCGGAATTGGAGCGCCGCATCGCGCAGGAGGAGTCCGAATCCGCCGCCCCATGAACCGCATCGCCCTCCGTGCGGGGAGCGTCGCCGTCGCGGCCGCGTGCCTGACGGGCCTGATGCGGCTCCCCGCATCCGCCGCCGCCCCGACTGCGGCCTTCGCCGTGCAGTTCTCCGGGCTCGAAGCGCCGGTCCGCTTGTCGGTGCCGGCCGCCGCCGCCGCGGAGACGCTCGCCGCGCTCCAGGCCGACCCGCGTGTCCGCATCGCCGAGCCGATGGCCTCCTACCGCGTCTCGGCCTTGGCCGCGAACGACGCGCATTTCGACGAGCAGTGGTATCTGCGCAAGGTCACTGCGCCGGACGCCTGGGACCGTTCGGTGGGCAGCGCCGACGTGGTCGTCGCCATCCTCGACACCGGCGTCGACGTCAGCCATCCGGACTTGCGTGACAACATCTGGCAGAACCCGCGGGAGATCGAGGACGGGCGCGACAACGACGGCAACGGCCTGGTCGACGACCTCCACGGATGGAATTTCTACGACGGCAACGCCGAAGTCGCGCCCGTGTTCGAGTCCTTCACCGCCACGGGCATCAACCACGGCACGCTCATCGCCGGGGAGATCGGCGCCATCGGCGGCAACGGGCAAGGCATCGCGGGGGTCAACTGGCGCGTCTCGCTGATGCCCATCCGGGTGCTTTCCAGCTCCGGCATCGGCGACATCGTCCATGTGGTCGACGGCATAAACTACGCCATCCGCAACGGCGCCGACGTCATCTCGTTGAGCTTTTCCGGCCTCAACCGCAGCGCCATCCTCGACGACGCCATCCGCCGCGCAAACGAGGCCGGCATCCTGGTGGTCGCCGCCGCCGGCAACGACGGCAACGGCAACGGCGGCACGGACCTCGACCGGACGCCGCTCTACCCGGCCTGCTCCGACGGACCCAACGGCGAGAACTGGGTGCTGGGCGTGGCCGCCACCGACGAGGAGGACCGCAAGGCGCAGTTCTCCGATTTCGGCCGGCGCTGCGTGGACATCTCGGCTCCGGGCGTGCGCATCTTCAGCACGCTGGTGGCGCGCGCCGACCAGCCCGGCTTCGGCCAAGCGTACGGCGGCTACTACAGCGGCACCTCGCTGGCCGCGCCGCTCGTGGCCGGCGCCGCGGCGCTCCTCAAGTCCTACAGCCCGGGGCTGACCCTGCCTGCGCTGCGTGACCTGCTGCTCGCCAGCGCCGACGGCATCGACCCCGCCAACCCCGCCTACGCCGGCAAGCTCGGCCGCGGCCGGCTCAACATCGCGCGCGCCCTCACCTTGGCGCCGACCTCCATCGCGCCGCAGCCTCCGGGAGCGCCCGTCGCGCCCCCCGCGCCGGCCACCGGGCAGGGCCTGCAGGCGGTCGTCACGGCGAGCGGTCCGGGCACGGCGTCGAGCGTGGCCTTCCGCGGCATCGACGGCGTGACCTTGGCGTCGTTCGCCCCCTACGCCGCCGGTTTCCGGGGCGGCGTCCTGGCCCAGGCGGGCGACGTCGACGGCGACGGCAACTTCGAGATCGTCACCGTCCCGGGCCCCTCCGGCGGCCCGCACGTGCGCGTCTTCACCTTGGGCGGCACGCTCAAGTCCGAGTTCTTCGCCTACGAGTCCGCCTTCCGCGGCGGCTTGTCGCTGGCGGTGGAGGACGTCGACGGCGACGGCATCAGCGACATCGTCGTCAGCCCGCTCGCCGGACGGGCGCCGGAGGTGCGCGTCTTCGATGCGGGCGGGGCGCGCAAGGCCTCCTTCCTGGCGTACGCCTCGGGTTTCCGCGGCGGGGTGCGCGTCGCCGCGGGCGACGTCGACGGCGACGGCGACGCGGAGATCGTCACCGTGCCGGCCTCGGGCGGCGGGCCGCATGTGCGCCTCTGGCAGGGCGACGGTGGCGTCTTCTCCGGCTACTTCGCGGAGGATCCCGGCCTGCGCTCCGGCTATCTCGTGGCCATGGGCGACGTCAACGGCGACGGCCGCGCCGACATCGGCGTGCTCGATGCGGTCAACGGGTCGCGCATCCGCTTCCGCTCGGCCTACGGCGTGCTGGTGGGGGAGATCGAGATCGAAGGCATCGGCAAAGGCTTCACCTACGCGCTCGCCGACGTCAACGGCGACGGCCGCGCGGACCTCATGCTCGGCGTCCAGCCGACGGGCCGCCTGATCCTCCGGAGCTACGACGTGGTCGGCAAGCTGTTGCGCGAGGCGACCATCGGTGCCGGCACGGCGACGAGCGAAGTGCGCGTGGCGCCGGTCACCGGCTTCGTGCTCTGAGCGTATGCGGGCGCTGTTCTGGCAGACCGTCCGCTACGGGCTGGTCGGCGCCTCATCGACGGCGGTCGATTGGCTGATCTACTACGGCCTGACGCGGTCCGTGCCGCAGCTGCGCGAGTGGTACCTGGCGGCCAACGTCTGCTCCTTCTCCCTTGCCGTGATCTGGGGGTACCTCATGCATCGGCGTTTCACCTTCCGTGCCGGCGGCGCCCACCGCCATCAGTTCCCCAAGTTCCTTACGGTCACGCTCATCGGGTTGGGCATCAACAGCGCGACGCTGCACGTCGGCGTCGCGGTCCTCGGCCTCTACGACCTCACGGCCAAGGTCGCGGCCGTCGGCGTGACCGCCGTCTGGAACTACCTCGGCCAGCGTTTTTGGACGTTCCGCTTGTCCGCACCCCCCGGCGGCCCGTATACTGGGCCTGCCGACACGCCGTAGACCTATGCCTGTCACGCCCATATTCGAGAAGAAGAACGTGCTCGTCACCGGAGGCGCAGGCTTCATCGGTTCGCACCTCTGCGAGAAGCTGCTCAAGGACGCCAAGGTCATCTGCCTGGACAGCTTCATCAACTCCGACGAGCGCAACATCGACCACCTCCTCCAGAACCCCAACTTCGAGTTCATCCGCTGGAACGTCAACGAACCGCTCGACCTGGAGCAGTTCCCGGAGCTCGAGAAGTTCAAGGTGCGCTTCCAGGGCATCCAGGAGATCTACCATCTCGCCTGCCCCACGAGCATCAAGAATTTCGACCAGTTCCGGATGGACACGCTGCTCACCAACTGCGTGGGCATGCGCAACGCGCTCGACCTTGCGGTCAAGTACAAGGCCAAGTTCCTGTACGCCTCGAGCTCCGTGGTCTACGGACCGCGGCGGCCGGACGGCCTGCCCTTCCGGGAGGACGACATCGGCGCGGTCAACCACATGACGCCGCGCGGCTGCTACGACGAGGGCAAGCGCTTCGGCGAGACCATGGTCCAGACCTACGCCGAGGTCTACGGGATGGACGCCAAGATCGCGCGCATCTTCCGGACCTACGGTCCGCGCCAGCGCCTCTTCGACGGCGAGCTGTTCTCGGACTTCATCGTCAACGCCATCGACGGCAAGGAGCTGACCATCTACGGCGACGAGACCTTCACGACCTCTCTGACCTACGTGGATGACGTCGTCGACGGCATCCTCAAGCTGATGAAGGCGCCGGCGACCATCGGGCCGGTCAACTTGGGCACGGACCACGACGTGCGCATCGTCGACGTGGCCAAGCTCATCTTGACGCTGACCCAATCCGGCTCCAAGGTCGTCTTCGAACCGGCCCTCATGTTCCTGACCCCGCTCGGTCTGCCCGACATCGGCAAGGCCAAGGAGCGCCTCGGCTGGTTGCCCTTGGTGCGGCTGGAGGACGGCATCAAGAAGGCCATCGACTACACGCAGGCCCATCGCTCGCTCATCTCCTTCGGCACATGAAGACCGTCGCGGTCGTCCCGGCATGGAACGAGGCGCAGGCCATCGGGGAGGTCCTCGATGGCCTTTTGCCGCGCGTCGACGCCATCGTCGTGGTCGATGACGGTTCGAGCGACCGCACGGGCGACGTGGCCGCAGCCCGCCTGCGCGCCCATCGGCTGCGCGGCGGGGTGGTGCGCCATGTGCTGAACCGCGGTTTGGGCGCGGCGCTGGCTACCGGGATGCGCGCGGCGCTCGACGACGGCGCCGACGCCATCCTCACCTTCGACGCCGACGGCCAGCATCAGAGCGATGACGTGCCGGCCGTGCTCGCGCCCATCAAGGAGGGGAGCGCGGACGTGGTCATCGGCAGTCGCCTGCTCAATCCCCAGGGCATGCCGCTCGTGCGGCGCATCGCCAACCGCATCGGCAACGCCGTCACGGCCCTGCTCTTCGGCGCGCGCGTCACGGACTCGCAGTCCGGGCTGCGCGCCTTCTCGCGCCACGCCGCCGAGCGCATCGAAATCCGCACCGATCGGATGGAAGTCTCCTCTGAGATCGTGGCTGAGATCTTCCGCCACAAGCTGCGTCTCACCGAAGTGCCCATCAAGAGCGTCTACAGCCGCTACTCGATGTCCAAGGGCCAGGGCTTCTTGATGGGGCTGAAGACGTTGGGGCGGCTGATTATTCGGAGGGCGTTGCGATGAACCTCTTCCTCCTCAAATACCTCGTCCCGCTCGTCGGCCTCATCGCCGTGCTCTTTGCCGTGCGGCGCTGGCGCAAGCGGGAGCTGCCGACGGGCCTGCTCGTCGCCTGGACGCTCTTGTGGGTCGCGCTCTCGCTCGTCGTGCAGCTGCCGCAGCAGACGGACGTGCTGGCTCGCATCCTCGGGGTCGGCCGCGGCGTGGACGTGCTGCTCTTTGCCTCCGTGGTGGCGCTGGTCCTCCTGCTGTTCCGTGTCTATCTGCGCATCGAGCGGATGGAACGCGAGATCACGACCGTGGTGCGCGAGCTGGCGCTGTTGCGTGCGGAGCAGGACAAGAAATGACCTTTGGGATTCCTCGCTCCCGCTCGGAATGACAAATCCCGCATGACGCCCAAGGTCGCCATCATCACCGTCTCCTACGGGCACGCCAAGTTCATGCCCGCGTTGTTCGTCTCGCTCGACCGGCTGACGTATCCCAGGGAGGCGCTCAAGATCTGGCTCCTCGACAACCAGTCGCCGGACGAAACCTACGAGGTGGTGCGCGGCTTCCTGGACGAGACCGGCACCAAGACCAAGGCCGGCATCCCGTGCGCGCTCATCAAGAGCCCCACCAACCGCGGCTTCGCCGGCGGCAACAACGATTGCATGAAGCTGGCCCTGGCCGAGGGCTACGAATGCATCTTCCTCCTGAATCCGGACACCGAGATCGCTCCGGACGCGTTGCAGCCCCTCGTCGCCGCGCTTGAGCCGTCCGGCGTCGGCGCCGTGCAGCCGCTGCTCCTCCTCGCCCAAGACCGCACGCGCATCAACTCCGCGGGCAACGCCATCCACTACCTGGGCATGAGCTGGTGCGACGGCTACCGCCAGACGCTCGACGATCCGGCGGCCAAACCGCTCCTCCAGCCGCGCGAGGTGGTCTCGCTCTCCGGCGCCGGGATGATGCTGCGCGCCGCCGCGCTCAAGGAGGTCGGCCTCTTCGACGAGCTGCTCTTCGCCTACCACGAGGACGTCGAGCTCTCCTGGCGGCTGCGGCTCGCCGATTGGTCGCTGCGTCTCGTGCCGGAGTCGCGCGTCTGGCACGCCTACGAGTTCAGCCGCAGCATCAAGAAGTACTACTGGATGGAGCGCAACCGATTCCTGGTGCTGCTGATGTGCTACCAGCTGCCGACGCTCATCCTCATCGCGCCGATGCTCCTGGCGCTCGAAATCGGCATGCTGTCCTTCGCCTTCCTGCGCGGGTGGGGGAGGGAGAAGCTGCGCGTCTACGGGTATTTTCTCAAGCCGTCGTCGTGGCGCGCGTTCCTTCCCGGATGGCGCCGCAACCGCCACCTGCGCAAGACCACGGATCGCGCCATCACCGCCGGGTTCTCGACGCGCGTGCTGTATCAGGAAGTCGATTCTCCGGCGTTGCGCTACGTCGCCAATCCGCTGATGACGCTGTATTGGCGCCTCTGCCGCCTGCTGTTGTGGTGGTGAGCCGGAGCATTGCCACGGTCACCCTTTTCCCGTAGGGTGCGGCCTGTTATGCGCATCGCCATCGCCGTCTCCACGTTCCCGCCGTATCGCGGGGGGATGGGCAATCTCGCCGCCACGCATGCGGCGCTCTTGGCTGCGGCAGGCCACACGGTGGAGGTGCTGACGGCGGTGGCCGGCCCGTCGCGCGTCGAGGAGCGCGACGGCTATACGGTGCGCTATCTCCGCGCGCCCGTGACCATGGGCAACGCGGCGTTCACGCCCCAGCTCTTCCAGGCGGTGCGCGGCGCGGACCTGGTGTTCCTGCACTATCCGTTCATCGGCGGGGCCGAGGCCGTGGCCCTGGCGCGGCGCACCCGGCAGTGGGGCGGGCGGTTGGCCGTCTATTACCACATGGACCTGGTGGGGCAGCCGCCGCGCGACGCGCTCTTCAGCGTCTACACGCAGCTGCTCATGCCCTGGATCGTGAAGAGCGCCGACCGCTTGGCCGTCTCCAGCTTCGACTACGCCATGACCGGCCAGCTCGCGGCGCTCTGGGGCCGCACCCCGGCCGACCATCTCGCCGAGCTGCCGCTCGCCGTGGACACGCAGGTCTTCTCGCCCGGACCGGCATCCGCGGCGCTGCGCGAACGCTTCCATCTGGCGCCCGACCTGCCGATCGTGCTCTTCGTCGGCGGCCTGGACGCCGCGCATTACTTCAAGGGGCTGGAGGTGCTGCTGCGCGCCGTGGCGCACAACGCCCGCAGCGGCGCACCATGCCAGCTCCTTGTCGTCGGCGACGGCGACCTGCGCCAGCGCTACGAGGCCATGGCGCACACCCTCGGCATCGTCGAGCAGGTGCGCTTCGCCGGTAACGCGCTGCGCGAGGAACTCCCCGATTTCTACCGTCTGGCCGACGTCTTCGTGCTGCCCTCCGTGGGACGCTCCGAGGCCTTCGGCATGGTGCTGCTCGAGGCCATGGCCTCCGGGACGCCCGTCGTGGCCTCACGGCTGCCGGGCGTGCGTACCGCCGTCGAGGACGGACGCACCGGACTGCTCGTCGAGCCGGCCAACGTCCAGGAACTGTCGTTGGCGCTCGCCCGGTTGCTTGCCGACCCTGAGGAGCGTTCCCGCATGGGTGAGGCCGGGCGCGCGCGCGTCGAGCGGCAGTATGCGCTGCCGGTGCTCGCGGAGGGGCTCACGCGCCTCGTCCATGACTTGACCTTCGGCGCATGAAGATCGCGCTCTTGGGCGGGCTGTACCCGCCGCACGGCGGCGGCGCCGAGCGCGCCACGGAGCTCCTGGCGCGCGGCTTGGTCGCGCTCGGGCACGAGGTCCATGTGCTGACCACGGCCCGCGAGGCCGTGACGGAGACGCGCGACGGCGTCGTGGTGCATCGCCTCGCGCCGCGGCATGCCTGGATCGGCGACGTCTTTTCCCGACCGTTCGCGGAACGGGCGCGGTGGAACGTCGCGGAACTGCTCGACCGTCGCATGACCGCGGCGATCGTGCGTGAGCTCGAGCGGCTCGCGCCCGCGCTGGTCATCACTTCCAACCTGAAGGGGCTCGGCGGAGCGCTGCCGGCCGCGCTCGGCCGCCTGCCGTGGCCGTACGTCCACGTCGCCCATGATTTCGAGCCCGTCGAACCGATGCTGCTCGGCGTCCATGACCGCGCCGACCGGGTGCGCAACCGCGCCTGGGCCGCGCTCTCGCGCCGGCGCTGGGGCGCGCCGGATGCTGTCGTCTACCCGAGCGCCTGGCTGCAGCACTTGCTCGCGACGCATCGCGTGTTCGCGGGCAGCCGGCAGGCGGTGATCCCCAATGCGGTGGATGTGTCCGGTGTAGGGGCGTATGGCAATACGCCCCTACCGAATGGACCGTTCCGCCTGCTGTTCATCGGCCAGCTCGAGCCGCACAAAGGGGCGCTCTGGGCGGCCGAGGCGCTGCGTTCCTGGGACGCGCCCTGGACGCTCGACGTCGTCGGCGAGGGGAGCGAGCGTGCCGCCATCGACGCCAAACGCGACGGCCGCATCCGCACGCACGGGCGGCTCGCCGGCGCCGCGCTCGAGGAGCGGTGGACCCAGGCCGACGCGCTCATCGTCCCCTCGCGCTGCCTGGAGAACGCGCCGCTGGTGGTCTTTGAGGCCGCGGCACGGCGCGTCCCCGTGGTGGCCGCGGACGTCGGCGGCATCCCGGAGTGGGTGCTGCCCGGAGAGAACGGCTGGCGGTTCGCCGCCGAGGACGGCAAGGCCTTCCGTTTCGCGCTGGCCACGGCCGCGGACCCGACGCGCCGCGCGGCGTTGCGCTGGCAGCAGCTGCCGCCGTTGCGCACGCCCGAGCAGTACGCACGGGAGATCTTGGCGCTCGCCCCGCAGGCGCCGACCGCACCGCCCGTGGCGCCGGCCCCCGGCATCCTCGACCTGCTGCCCGCAGACCTGTCCGGTTTCAAGAAAGACGAGGCGCATTACCACGACCACGCCACGCACGACGCCGTGCACGTCCATCAGCTCAACGCCTTCCGCAACCGCTTCTATCACGCCCGCATCTTCCGGCATCTGCGTCCGGTGGCGCCGGACGGTTGGGTGCTGGAGCTCGCAGGCGGCAGCGGCGAGGACGGCGCCGATGCGGTGCGGCGCGGGCTGAAGGTGATCGAGACGGACATCTCCAAAGGCGCGGTCGAGGATGCGGTACGGACGCTCTCCGCCGTGCCGGGCAGCGACGGCCGCTTCATCGCCGCGACCATGGACGCCGAGCGCATCCCGTTCCCGGAGGGGAGCGTCGCCGGCGCCTGGATGACGGCGAGCTTCCACCACGCCGAGGATCCCGCGGCCGTGCTGCGCGAGGTCCGTCGCGTGCTCGCGCCCGGCGCGCGGTTCGCCGCGGCCATCGAGCCGCATCGCCTGTACTTCGGGACGATCAACTTCTTCAAGCCCGCGCTCGACGCGTTGCTCGGCAGGCGTGCCGAGAAGTCCGTGGCCGACGAGGAGCACAGCGGCTTCTGGCGCGGCGAACTGCGTGCGCATTTCGAGAAAGCCGGCTTCACCGACATCCGCGTCGAGCCGATGTGGTTCACGGCCGGCATCCTGCATTACAAGCTCGAATTCCTCTCGCGCCTCTTCAAGACGGAACAGCGGCTGCGCGTGCCGTTGTGGATCGAGAAAGCGTGCGTGTACTTCGACGAGTTCGTCTTCCGTCTGCCGGGCGGCGTGTATCTCGCCTGGCACTGGACGGCGTCGGGCAGGAAACCCTAGCGTCGATAGACGAACACCGTCACCGAATCGTCCACCTCGAACACGTCGTCCGCCTCCCGCATCGCCTCAGCCGCGATGCGGGCGCTGTCTTTCCAGAAGGCGTTGACGACGAAGTAGGCTTCCTCCACGACGTTCGCTTCCATGGCCCGTTGCGCGGTCGCACGGGTGGGCGCGGCGTTCATCTCGAGGAAGAGGGCGTTGAGCTCCGGCGCGCCTGACTCGTTGGCGTAGGCGAAGGGGATGCCGGGGAAGGAGACGAAGCCGTGCTCGCGGATGGCGGCAGCGGCGATGGTCTGGTCGGCCAGGACGATGTGCCGACGGCCTTCGGCGTGCGCCTCGATCCACTGCGCCGCGGCGACGGCGCCTGCGGAGACGGCGTACCCTTTGGATGGCTCGATGCGGTCGACGCGCGGGAAGGAGACGTAGGTCGTGGCCGCGACCAGCGCCGCCAGCATGCCCGCGGATGCCAGGCGGCTCGCGACGTGGCGCGCCAGCCGCTCCCACAGGAAGACGAGTCCGGCCCCGGCCACCGGCAGCAGGACGACGGCGGCCAGTTCGACGAGCCGGGCGCGGAACGGGAAGGCCGCGGCACCGACGTCGCCGGCTTCCGGGAAGCGCAGGAATTGCAGGAGCAGGAAGGCGAGGATCAATCCGCTCGTGGCCGCCTGGAGGGAGCGGATGCCTGCGCGCCAAGCGGGCGGTGCGTTGCGGGCGGCGAACAGCATCCCGCCGACCAATGCAATCGGGACCGTGGCACGCCAGAGGTAGGGAAGATCCAGGACGAGGTCGCCGGAGGGGGCGAACGGCGGCCAGCTCGCCGCGAGCGAGCGGAGCGCGTCGAAGGGGGCGAAGGTCCACGCGATCCTCATGCCGCCGACGAGCGCGTTGGCGATGAACGCGGCCGGGACGCCGAGGGCGGTCAGCGCGAACCCGGCCGTACGGGCGAGGCGCTCGGG
The DNA here is from genome assembly GCA_964648865.1 of uncultured Gammaproteobacteria bacterium. Lineage (GTDB taxonomy): Bacteria > Patescibacteriota > Patescibacteriia > 2-12-FULL-57-11 > 2-12-FULL-57-11 > SCUL01. Next base: position 99,490 of record CAZYLV010000002.1, read on the forward strand.
GAGACCGGGCTTCTTCCGTTCGGCGACGATGAGCAACAGCAGCCCGAGCGTGGGGATGCCGACCAGCGGATGCACGGCCAGCGCGGCCAGCGTCCCGGCGACGGCCGGTGCGAGCGGGAGCGCACCGGCGCGCCAGGCGATGCCGGCGCCGGCCACGAGCAGCGCAAAGAGGTAGGCCACGCCGGTCGGCGTGGTCGCGGCGTAGGCCCCGAAGGGCAGGAGCAGCGGCGCGAGCGCGGCCAGGCGGTGGCCGGCCTTGGCGGTCATGCCGCGCGCGGTCCAGGCGCACACCAGCGGCGCGAGGATGGCGAAGCCGAGCGGCACGGCCAGGCGATCGAGCGGGATGTGCGGCAGGAGCGTGACGCGGGAGAGCAGGGTCACCAGCGCGTACTGGCCGATGTAGTACGGCGTCTTGGGCTCGACGACGCCCTCGCGCAGGATGATGCCCTCGGCCGCCTGGTGGACGAACTGGTCGAAGCCGTACCCGATGCCGTAGACGGCGAGCGCAGGGGAGGCCGCCACGAACGCCAGGAGGATGGCGGCCGGCAGGGCGGCGCGCGTCTTGCCGCGCACCAGCAGGGCGACAAGCGGCAGCCCGGCGGCCGCAAGCAGCGTGAAGAACGCCGGGGAGACCGTCTGCCACGGCGACGAGACGGCGGTGAGCGTCCGGCCGGCAGCGAGGACGCCCATGGCGGCCAGAAGCACGGCGCCCGCCAGGCCGACGAGCGCGACGTCCATGAGCGGCGGCGCGGGGCTCCGGATGATGCGGAAGACGGGCACGACCTGCGTCCGCCAGGCGAGCACGGCGGCCAGCGCCGCCGTGCCGACCCAGAGCACCATGCAGGAGACCGGCGAGAGGTCGACCGCCGCGTAGAGCCCGGCTCCGGCGACCATGAACCAGCACAGCAGCAGGAAGGTCCCGCCGAGGTGCTGGTCGAGCAGGCCGCGGCCCCGGAAGAAGATCGCCCCCAACGCCGCCGCCTCGAGCAGCAGGAGCGCCGCTGCCGAGACCGCGGCCAGGACCGGGACATCAAGAAAAACCGCGAGCAGGTTCGCGGCTAGGAGGGCAAAAACGGCCGTGCTATAGTGCCTCGGTACCAATTGCATGGGGGCATCATAGCACGGCCGGATATGCGCGACCCCGCGATCCCGTACCCGCACGACCGGTTGCTGGCGGCGACCCTGCTGCGGCTCATCCCGCGCTGGGTCCAGCCCAACCACATCACCATCCTGCGCTTCCTGGCGACGCCCTTCGTCGTCTGGCTTGTCGCCGCCGGACATCTCTACGAGGGCATCGTCGCCTTCGTCGTCGTGGCCTCCACGGACGCCATCGACGGGGCCATGGCGCGCACCCGCAAGCAGATCACCGAGTGGGGGACGCTCATGGACCCGCTCGCCGACAAGCTGCTCATCGGCGCCATGGTCGTGGTCATCGTCTTCGAGCACGTCAATCCGATCCTCGGCGTCACCATCATCTCCCTCGAGGCGCTGATGCTCGTCGGCGGTTACATCCGCCTGCGGCGCGGCATCGTGAAACCCGCCAACACCTGGGGCAAGATCAAGATGATCCTGCAGTGCGCCGGCGTCCTGCTGCTGCTCGTCGCCGTGGCCACCGGCATCGACCTGTTCATCCCGGTGTCCGGTGCCGTCTTCGCGCTGGCGTTGGTCTTCGCCCTGGTCTCGCTGCTGACCCACGGCATATGAGGCGTCTGTTGCTCGCCGCCGCGGCGTCCTTTTTGGTATCGACCTCGCTCCTCGCCTGGCAGAACGTCGCGCAGGCGCCATGGCGTTTCGATTGGCCGGATGAGACCGGCACCGCCTTCTTCCTGCGCCGCGCCGCCGCGGGACGCCCGCTGGCCGCGCCGGACCCGGACATCGCCGTGCTGGAGCGGCGGCTGCATCCGCGCAGCGTCAACGTGCTCGGCTCGTCGCTCGTGCCCGCCGGCTTCCTCGGGTTACCCATCCTCGGCGGCGCGGTCGGCCGCGTCCTGGGCCCTGGAGCGGCGCTCTTCCTGACTCCGCTGCTCGCCGCCGCCGCGGCGTTGGCCCTGGCGCGGGCCTTGCGCGGACCGCTCTCGGCGCGGCACGCGACGTTCTCGGCCGTGCTCTTCCTCGCGCACCCGGCGACGCTCTACTTCTCGAGCTTCTCGTTGCTGCCGAACGTCCCGTTCCTCTCCCTGCTCGTCCTGGGCGCTTCCGGCGCGGCGATCGCGCGCGACGCCCGCCGCTTCGCCGTCCCGCTCTCCGTGGCCGCGGGCATCGCCGCCGGCCTGGCCTTTGCCGTCCGTCTCTCCGAGGCCGTCTGGGCGGTACCGCCGCTCGCGGTCCTCCTCGTCTGGGCCTACCGCAAGCGCCCCCGCTCCGGGCTGGCGTGGGCCGCAGGCGCGGGCCTGGCGCTCCTGCCGTTCGTCTTCCTGCAACAGGCGCTCTACGGGTCGCCGCTGGCCGGATACGCGCGGCTCGGCGTCGACGGCGCGGTCCTGCCCACGGAGGCGGTCGGCGGCGCCTGGACGTTCCTGTTGCCGTTCGGCGTCCACCCGTGGCACGCGGCGGTGCGATTCTGGGACAGCTTCCTGCTGCCGTTCTGGTGGTACGCCCTGCCGGCGCTGGTCGGCCTGGCGCTGGCAGGCCATGCGGCCTGGGCCGAGCCGGTGCGCTCCCGCCGGATGTCCGCACGCGTCGCGCTCGCGGGCGGCTTGCTGGTCGCCGGTTATCTCGTGCTGCTCTACGGCTCGTGGGTCTTCGCGGATCCGCTGACGCTGCTGCTCAATACCGTCGGCCGTTCCTACGTGCGCTACTGGCTGCCGATCGCCCTGCTGATGGGCGTGGCTGCGGCGGCGCCGTTGGCGCGGCTCGAGGGCTTCCCGGAGCTGCGCGTGCGCATCGTCGGCCGCCTGCTGCTCGGGGGCATGATCGCGGCCTCGGCGCTCACGGCCTTCGTCCTGCCGCGCGAGAGCGTGCTTGCGGTGCGCGGCCGCATCGCCGAGTACAAGCGCATGGCCGCCGCGGCCGAGGCGGTCGTGCCGGAGGACGGCATCATCCTCACCGAGCGGCTGGACAAGGTCTTTTTCCCGGAACGGCGCGTCATCGCGCTCGAGGGCAAGGTGGGGGACGATCGTCAGGCCGTGGAGCTGGTGGCCGCGCATGCCGAGGAGTACCGCTTCTACTTCGCGGACGCGCTTTCGGAAGACGAGGACATCGCCGCGCGGTCGGAGTTCTTGAAGCGCCGGATCCAAGCCACCGAGGTCGCCCGCCTGCGCGACGACGTCCGGTTGTACGCGTTGACCCCGCTCGAATGACCTCCCGCACCCAGGCCATAGCCGGCATCGCCTTCAGTGCCGTTGCCCTGCTCGGCCTGCTTGCCGCGGACGGGTTCTTCTCCCGGACGTGGACGCTTCGGCACCCCATCACGGGCGGCACGTCGCAGCTCTCGCCCTTCGGCCCGCCGACCCGGCTCGCCGGCCGCACGGTGGTGGCCGAACCGCTGTACGTGGACGCGCGCATCCCGGTCTTCTTCCGTCGCGTCTCGGTTGAGGCGCGGCTGCTGAACTCCGCGTACGACCCGAGCATGGCGCGCATCGCCATCGAGCTCCCGGGCGGCGGCCTCCATTTCCTGCCGACGACCGTCGAGGTCTCTCCGATCGACGCCGGCTTCGTCCTTCGGGCCGAGGGCGACATCGCCGACCTTCCCGTCGAGGCGCGGCGCTTCCGTTTCCTGCTGTCCGTGCCGGGCGTGACGTCGGAGCGGCCGCTGACGCTCGACTCCTTCACCGTCACCGCAGCGCGGCTATGACCTTCCTGACCGTCGCCACCTGGCTCGTCGTGACCATCACGCTGCTTGAGGTCGTCGACCCCGGCATCTTCTCCACGGCGCTGCCGCTGCCTGTGTTGTGGGTGGCGCTGCTCGCGTCGTGGCTGGTGCATGGGCGGAAGGCGGAGCGGGGGAGACCCACCCCTCCGCCGGTACGCATCGCCTTGACCGTGGGGGTCGGGCTCTCTACCATTGCGATTGCCGTCCTCCTCGCTTCCGGGGCGCCGTACGCCCTGCCTGCCGCGCTCGCGGCCGGGGCTGCCGCGGCCGCCGTCTGTCGGACGCTCATGGAGTCGAGCTGAGCCCGAAGGAGCATGCCTATGCCGACCACCCGCTACGACAAGATCGTCCGCGACCGCATCCCCGAGCTCATCGCGGCCAAGGGAGGCTCGCCCGTCTCCCGCGTCCTGGCGCCGGATGACTTCGCCCGGCTGCTGCGCGAGAAGCTCGTCGAGGAGGCGCGCGAGCTCGTCGGCGCCCAGACCTACGACGCGCTCGTGGCCGAGCTCGCCGACGTCTGCGAGGTCGTCGCGACGCTGCAGCGCATCCACGGGGTGAGCGATGAGACGCTCTCCGGGGTGCGTGCCGCCAAGGTCGCCGAGCGCGGCGGCTTCGACGGCCGCGTCTTCCTGGAATCCGTGACCGAATGACCATGGAGGGCTGCCTTTTTTGCATGATCGTGGCCGGGAGCGTCCCCGCGCAGAAGGTCTACGAGGACGGCGCGACCGTGGCCTTCCTGGACATCAAGCCGGTCAACCCCGGCCACACGCTGGTGGTGCCCAAGGCGCACAGCGTCGGCATCGCGGACGCTTCGGATGAGGCGCTCGCCGCCGTGATGCGTACGGTGAAGAAGATCGCGCCGGGCATCCTTGCCGCGGTCGGCTCGCAGGGATACAACCTCGGCGTCAACCAAGGCGCGGTCGCCGGCCAGCTCGTCATGCATCTCCATTTCCACCTCATGCCGCGGTTCCCGACCGACGGCCACGCGCTCTGGCACGGCACCGTGCGCTCGCCGGAGGAGCTCACCGCGGTCGCCGAGAAGATCCGCGCCGCGCTTGCCTGATATGAAGCTGCTCGTCACGGGCGGTGCGGGCTTCATGGGTTCGGCCTTCGTCCGCCGGATGCTCTTGGCGCACGAGGACGTCGCGATCGTCACCTACGACGCGCTGACCTACGCCGGCAACCTCGAGAACCTGCGCGCCGTGGAGGGGGACCCGCGCCACCGTTTCGTGAAGGGCGACATCCTCGACGCGGCCCGGGTGGCCGCCGCGCTTGACGGCGTCGATGCCGTCGCCCACTTCGCGGCCGAATCGCACGTCGACCGCTCGGTGCTCGACCCGCAGGCCTTCTTCCGCACCAACGTGCTGGGCACGCAGACGCTCATCCAGGCCTGCCGCGCCGCGGGCGTGCGGCGCTTCCACCATGTCTCGACCGATGAGGTCTACGGCGACCTGGGGCTCGACGAGGACCGCGCCTTCCGGGAGGGCGACATGCTCGATCCGCGCTCGGCCTATGCCGCGTCCAAGGCGGGCTCTGACCATGTGGTCCTGGCCTACGCCCATTCCTTCGGCATGGAGGTCACGGTGAGCCGCAGCTGCAACAATTACGGGCCGTATCAGTTCCCGGAGAAGCTCATCCCGCTCTTCATCACAAACGCGCTCGAGGACAAGCCGCTGCCGCTCTTCCGGAGCAGCCGCAACCGTCGCGAGTGGATCCATGCCGACGACCACGCCGCGGCGGTCGCGCTCATCCTGCGGGGCGGGAAGCACGGCCGGATCTACAACATCGGCACCGGCGTGGAGCGGTCGATCGAGGACATCGCCGACGCCGTCCTGGCGGCGCTTGACAAGCCCTCCTCGCTCAAGACCTACGTCCCGGACCGGCCCGGTCACGACCGCCGCTACGCGGTGGACTCCTCCACGCTGCGGCGCGAGCTCGGCTGGGCACCGACGGTGGCCTTCGAAGACGGGCTCGCCGCGACCATCACCTGGTACAAGGACCATCCGGAGTGGTGGCGCGACGTGAAGTCCGGCGCCTACCAAGCGTATTACGAGCGCTACTACACGGAGACGCTCGGCACGCAGACGCCATGACGACCATCGAGACCGGCATCCCAGGGCTCGTGCTGCTCGAGCCGACGGTGTTCACCGACGAGCGGGGATCGTTCTTCGAGGCGTTCAACGCCACGGCGTTCGCGGCGCTCGGCGCGCCCACGGACGTCGTGCAGATCAACCAGAACCGCTCCAAGAAGGGCGTGCTGCGCGGGTTGCACTTCCAGGCGCCGCCGCACGGCCAGTCCAAGCTGGTACGCTGCATCCGCGGCGCGCTCTACGACGTCGCCGTGGACATCCGCCGCGGCTCGCCGACCTACGGGAAGTGGTTCGGCGCCGAGCTGACCGAGGAGAACCGACGCACGCTGGCCATCCCGAGCGGGTTCGCGCACGGCTTCTGTGCGCTCACCGACGGTTGCGAGATGCTCTACGTGGTCGGCCACGCCGGGTACGCCAAGGAGGCCGAAGGCGGCCTGCGCTTCGACGACCCGGCGCTCGGCATCGCGTGGCCCGTGCCGGCGGGGGAGGCGCCGCTCGTCAACGTGCGCGACCGCGCCTGGCCGACGCTCGACGCCCTGGAGTCGCCGTTCGTCTTTTCCTGAGGGGCTGGACACGCCGCGGAATGTCGCGTAGGTTCCTCCGCGAGTCCAGCTCAGCTGGGCGAGGAGGAACCATGCCCTTTACCCCCAAGCCGCCGCCTTCGCCGCCGCGGCTGATCCTGGCGGACGCCGGCAACGTCCGCGTGGTCTACCGCACCGATCACCGCGCCGAGACCATCGCCCGGTGGCTGTCGCTCGAGGTCGAGGCGGTCACCGCGCTCATCCACCGCTCGCACGCCTTCCACCAGCTGGAGCGCGGCGAGTGCACCTGGGAACACTACGTCTCGTTCATCGAGACGACGGTCCAGAAGCGCACCGCCGCGCCGGAGCTCTGGAACCGCGCGCGGTTCGAGGAGATCTGGGTGGAGGCGCTCACCGGGCCCATCGTGCCGGTCCTCGAGATGCTCGAGGCGCTCGCCAAGCACGTGCCGGTGGTCTCGGCGTCCAACGTGGACGTCGTGTCCTACGAGCGGGGCGTGGCGCGCGATCCGCGCGTCACGGCGATGCTCTCGGTGCACAGCGACTCCTTCGTCATCGGTCGCCGCAAAGGAGATCCGGACTACTTCGAGCGCCTGCTGGCCTTCGTCAACGGCGCGCTCGGCACGGACGTCCGGGCCGAGGAGTGCGTCTTCATCGACGACCGGGTCGAGTACGTGACCGCGGCCATCGGCGCCAAGATGCGCGCCTTGTGGTTCGCCGACCGCCGGCCCGAGGACGTGCATGTCCTCCGGCATGAGCTGGTCCAGCGCGGCGGCGTCCCCGCCGAGTGGCTTCCCTGACGGGGCGGCCCTTTTCTTTTTCCGGCGGATGCCGTAGGTTGCCGCGCAGGAGGGACCATTGAAACCGTTGAAGTTCATCCTGTCGGACGTCGGCGGCGTGCTGATGCACGTCGATCGGTACGGCCGCGAGCATGCGCTGTCCCGGCAGTACGGGCTCGACCCGCGCGCGTTGCGCGAGCTGCTCTACGACGAGCGCCTCTTCCACGCCTTGGAGCGTGGGACGCTGGGCTGGGAGGTCTACCGCGAGACCCGGCTGGCGCACCTGCGCGCGATGGGCGCGGCGCTCGAGGAGGACGCCGAGGGACGCTTCGATGCCACGTGGGTGAGCATCCTGCGCGAGCCGGTGATGCCGGTGGCGCGCATGTGGCTCGCCCTGCGCAATCGGCTGGAGATCGTCTCGGTCTCCAACGTCGACCCGGTGAGCTACGAGTACGGCGTCCGCCACCACGCCATGGTCGCCGGGTGCTTCTCGCGGGACGACACGCACTCCTTCCGCTTCGGGCGGAGGAAGGGCGACGACGACTACTTCCCGGCGCTGCTCGAACGGCTCGACGCGCACCCGGAGGAGTGCCTGTTCGTGGACGACCTGCGGGAGCACGTGGTCGCCGCCAAACGCTACGGCATGGACGTCGTCTGGATGCGCGAGATCAGCGAGGGCTCGCTGCTCGAGCTCCGGCTGCGGCTCATCGAGCGCGGCGTGGACGCCGAGGCCCTGCCGGAGGGCTGGGCGCCCGGCCCGCGCTGCTAGCGCCTTCCGGCGCTTTTTCTTTTCTCCCACCGCTGCTAGAGTGGCTGCGACCTATGAAGATCCTGATCATCGGGGCCAAGGGGATGCTCGGCCAGGAGCTCGCCCGCACCTTCGCCGACCAGCAGCTCACGCTGTGGGACCGCGAGGAAGTCGACATCACCAAGCCCGAGGAATACGGCCTCAAGATCACCGAGGTCGGCCCCGACCTCATCATCAACGCCGCGGCCATGAACGACGTCGACGGCATCGAGAAGGACGATACCGTCGCGAAACTGGTGAACGGCAGCGCCGTCGGCTCCATCGCCGACATGTGCTCCATCCTCGGCATCCTGATGGTCCACTACTCCACGGACTACGTCTTCGACGGCATCAAGACCGCGGGCTACGTGGAGAGCGACAAGCCCGACCCCATCAGCAAGTACGGCGAGAGCAAGCTGCTCGGCGAGCGGTTGCTCAAGCAGGCCACGAGCGAGTATTACCTCATCCGCACCTCGCGGCTCTTCGGCGCTCCCGCGGCGGCCGAAGGCGCCAAGGCCAGCTTCGTGGACAAGATCATCGCCAAAGCCAAGGAAGGCGGGCCGCTCCAGCTCATCGACGCCGAAGTGAGCGCGCCGACCTACGCTCCTGACCTGGCGGCGCGCACCCGGGAGATCCTGGCGCAGCGCAAGCCCTTCGGCATCTACCACGTGACCAACGCCGGCGGCTGTACCTGGTACCAATTCGGCAAGAAGGCGCTGGAGCTGGTCGGCCTCGACGTGCCGGTGGAGCCCGTCGGGCCGGATGCCTTCCCACGCCCGGCCAAGCGCCCGGCGCATTCCGTGCTCAAGAGCACCAAACTCCCCCCGATGCGCTCCTGGGAGGAGGCGCTTGCCGAATACCTGGAGAAGCGGTAAAACGCGCGCATGAAAGCGGTCCTCACGGGAGGAGGGCGCGCCACCCGGCTGCGGCCCATCACCTACACCTGGAACAAGCACCTCATCCCGCTTGCCAACAAGCCGATGATTTTCCACGCCATCGAGAAGGTCGTGGACGCCGGCATCACGGACATCGCCATCAACACCAACCCCGGCGAGACCGAGCTCCAGAAGGCCATCGGCGACGGCAGCCGCTGGGGCGCGCGTATCCATTTCTTCGAGCAACAGGGCGGCCCGCTCGGCATCGCCAACGTGCCCAAGCAGGCGCAGGAGTGGATCGGAGACGGTCCCTTCCTGTTCTACCTTTCGGACAACATCGTGCTCGGGGACATCAGGCATCTGGTGTCGAAGTTCAACGACGAGCGGCACGATGCGCTGATGACCCTGGCGAAGGTCCCGGACGCACGGCGCTTCGGCGTCCCGGAGTTCCAGGACGGCAAGATCGTCCGGCTCGAGGAGAAGCCGGCGCAGCCCAAGTCGGACTACGCCGTGACCGGGCTGTACGTGTTCAACAACGACTTTTTCCGCGCCTACGATACCGTCAAGCCATCGGTGCGCGGCGAGTACGAGATCACCGAGATCTACAACTGGTACCTCGCCAACGCCAAGAAGGTCGGCCATGCCGAGATCACCGGGTGGTGGAAGGATACCGGCAAGCCCGAGGACCTGCTCGAGGGCAACCAGCTCATCCTGGACGAGATGACGCCGGCCGAGGCGGTGCGCGAGGGGACGATCGATCCGGGCGCGACGGTCCAGGGCAAAGTGCGCATCGGAAAGGGGAGCACGATCGGCCCAGGCACGCTCATCCGCGGTCCGGTGGCCATCGGGGACGACTGCACCATCGAGGCGAGCTACATCGGTCCGTATACCTCCATCGGCGACAACGCCACCGTCCGCGGCGCCGAGATCGAGCACTGCATCGTCTTCGATAACGTCACCGTGAACTGCCAGGCCCGCATCGTGGATTCGCTCATCGGCAAGGATGCCTGCGTGACCTCCAAGCAAGGGACGCGCCCACACGGGCACAAGTTCGTGATCGGGGACAACGCGCGGGTGGAGATTTAAGGTTTGACAAGCGGTGTTTTTTTGTGCATGCTCGCGTCGCTGACGCGGTCAGCAGGAGGTGAGGGACAGTGGTCTTTTCCAAGGCGTTCGAGACGCTGCTTGAGGCAATCCGGGAGGGACGCGTGACCGACGCGCATCTCGAGGCCTTCGCGGCCGATCCGGACCGGGTGCTCGATGGGAAGGAAGGCGATGTCGCGACGGACGGGGACTTCCTCGCCCCGCCGCGTGCCACGCTGAGCGCGGAGGAGTTGCGCCGACGCCGTGCGGGCTTCAGCACGCCGGTCCACGCCGGTGGCGTGCCGCTGCAGCGTGCGGAGTACGACGGCGACGTGTACGTCGTCGCAGGGGAGGACGTCTGGGGGCCGTTCGAGGCCGCCTACGACCTGGAATTGGCGGACGGCAAGCCGCTCTACCGCGCCCGCTGCGAGGATGGGTGGTGGCAGGTCTTCCACGGGGAGGAGGCCTCGACGTCGTATCTCGCCATCACGCGCCTGCTGTTCGAGGACGGTAAGCCGCTGTATGTGGCGCAGCTGCCGACGAAGCTCTGGTGCGTGGTCCACGGAACGACGATCTACCGGGATTGGGCCTCCATCGAGACCGATCCGCGGATCGTCGAAGGAGCGCCGCTCTACGTGGCGATGTCGGGCGACCACTGCTTCGTCGCCCACGGGAACACGTCTTGGGGCGGCCATAAGTGCAGCTCGTCGCAGGTCTTACACCGTCGACTCGAGGCGGGCGAGCCGCTGTACACGGTGGGTCACGAGCTCTATTGGGGGAATCGTCGTATTGGATGGTACGCGAGGGTGGCGAAGGTCCTGGGTAGCCATGGCGGCGAGCCGGTCTTCGTCGCCAAGGGTTTCAGTTACGAGCCCTGGAGCGTCTATTTCGGCAAGCGCCGTATCGCCCACCGCGTCGATACGCTGAGCTGTCGACTCGAGGGGGACACGCTGCGCTTCATCCAGGAGTACCCCTGGCCCCTGAACTTGGTCCGTATCCGGCGGGAACGGTACGTCCCGCTCGCCACGTCGACGTCGCTCGCGCTTCCTGCCGAAGCAGGGCCCGGGCCGTATCGCAAGCGGCTTCCGGCCAAGACCGGGAGCTAGACGCCTCACAGGCGTCTTTTTCTTTTACGGGACCACGATCGGATACCGATAGACGCCGGGCCGGCCGGCGGGGGCGGCGATGGCATGGATCGCGGCCCCTCTTGCGTCTACGGCGAAGGCCGAGAAGCCGGGCAGGGAAAACAACCCGGTCACCAGGCGGCGCTCGCGGTCGTCACGCTCGATGGCGGCGAGGGTGTCTCCGGTGGCGTAGAGCACGTGCGTGCCGCCGGGATACCAGGCGGCGTCGCGGATCGGTGCGCCGAGGCGCGTCAGGAGTTTGATGCTGCCGTCCGCTTCCATGACGGAGAGCTCCAGATCGTCCCAGAACAGCAGCTCCTGCGGGCCGTCCGTGCGCCATGCGGCGCCGGTCGCCGTCCGCTCCAGACGCACGTCGCCCTCGGCGGAAAAGACGCGCACCTTGCCCTCGCCCACGACGGTCAGCAGCCCGTTCGGGGAGGGGATGAAGCGGACGTCGTCCCCGGGGATGCGCAGCAGGCCTTGGCGCAGCACGGCGCCGTTGGCGGCGAGCGTGTCGATGCGCAGCCCGCCGGGCTCGGGACGGCCCACGTAGAAGATGCCGTCCTGGTGCCACACGGCGCCGGCCGTGCCGGTGGCCATGCGTTGCGGCGCGCGGCCCGGGGCGATGAACCAGGCCGCGTCCCCGGCCAAGCCGAACAGCGCCTCGCTGGGGCCGCGCACCCAGGCCCAGCGGGTGAGCGGCGCAGGCAGGTCCAGCGTCTCGGTGCGCGGTCCGGCGGGGGTGATGAGCGCGGACGAGGCTTCGCCTGCCGCCAGCAGGAGGCTGCCGGAGGGGCTCCAGGACAAGGCCAGGGTCGAGGTCGCGGGCAGCCGCGTGGCGACGGAGGAGGCGCCGGTCCCGCGCCGCAGGACGACTTCCACGAGTCCCGCGGCGGCATCGTCGTGGGCGAGCGTCCCGTCCGGGCCGACGGCCAGCGCGGTGGCCGTGACGTCCGCCGAGCGCACCGGGAGCTGGTCGGGGAACAGGACGACGTGCTCGGCGAAGGTCGTGCTGCGGCTTGCCACAGTCAAGGATTTGCTCCAGGGATGATAGCCGTCGCGGCGTACCGTGACCCGATACTCCCGCGGCAGGAGCGCCGTGAACCGGGCCGGGGTGCGCTGGCGCTGGGCGATGCCGTCGAGCAGGACGTCGGCGCCGGACGGCGCGGAGCGCAGCACCAGGATGCCGGTCTGCTCCAGCCGCCGGGTGCGCAGGTTGATGCGGTAGCCGGCCGTGGTCAGCAGCACCAACGGCACGCTGGCCAGGAAGAGCAGGGTGAACAGCAAGGCGATGACGGTCTGGATGCGGATGCGCATGTATATGCTGGGTAGGGGCGTAATGCATTACGCCCCTACGGGCTTGCATGATCCCCAAAAACCTGATACATTCACCGTCTTATGGCGCATTTTTCGATCGTCGGCGGCACCCCGCTCTCCGGGGAGATCCGCGTATCCGGTGCCAAGAACGCGGCGCTCAAGTTCTTGGCGGCGACCGTGCTTTTGGACGGCCCCGTGACCCTGCGCAACGTCCCGGACATCGAGGACGTGCGGCGCATGGCAGAGCTCCTCAAGGGCCTTGGCGCGGCCGTGGAGGCCTCGGAGCGCAACCAGTATACCATCGACCCCTCCGGCATCTCGACGGAACGGCTGGACCCAGTCTTGGCGCCCAAGATCCGCGTCTCGACCCTGCTCGTGGCCGGGCTCCTGGTGCGCCGCGGCTCGGCCACCCTGCCGTTCCCGGGCGGCTGTGCCATCGGCCGCCGGCCGATCGACCTGTTTTTGGAGGGCTACCGCGCCTTCGGGGCGACGGTCGAGGAAGACGACAAGGAAATCCGCTTCTCGACCAAGAAGCTCACCCCGGCCCGCTTCGTCTTCCCCATCGTCAGCCATACGGCCACGGAGGCCCTGATGATGCTGGCGGCCCGCGTCCCGGGGGAGAGCGTCCTGGTGAACTGCGCCATGGAGCCCGAAGTGGGCGCGCTGGCCGATTTCCTCAACTCCTGCGGAGCCAAGGTGAGCGGCGCCGGCACGCCGACCATCCGTATCCAGGGCGTGGCGCGGCTCTCCGGCGGCGAGGCCGACATCATCCCGGACCGCATCGAGGCCGGCAGCTTCTTGGCGCTGGCTGCGGCGACGCGTAGCGCCATCACCGTGCGCGGCGTGGATCCGGAGCACATCGAGGTGCCGCTCCAGTACCTGCGGCGTATGGGGGTGCCCGTCGAGGTCCGCGGCGCGGACGTCGTCGTCTCGCCCTGGACGGAGCTCAAGGCCGTCAACATCACCACGCACGAGTATCCGGGTTTCCCCACGGACATGCAGCCGCCGTTCACGGTGCTGCTCACCCAGGCCACGGGCAGCGCGCTCGTCCATGAGACGCTGTTCGAGAGCCGGCTGTTCTTCACGGACAAGCTCAACAAGATGGGCGCCGAGATCGTGCTCTGCGACCCGCACCGCGTGCTCGTCCAAGGGCCGACGGCGCTGCGGGGGACGACGCTGGAATCCCCGGACATCCGGGCCGGTCTGGCGCTCGTCATCGCGGCGCTGGCGGCCGACGGCACGAGCCGGATCGAGAACATCTACCAGATCGACCGCGGTTACGAGGCCATCGAGGAGCGCCTCCGGGCCCTCGGGGCGGATATTCACAGGGTCGAATAGCGAATAGGGAATGACGAATAGCGGGACTTGTAGGGGTCCCGCTATTCTCTATTCGCCATTCCTCACTCCGTGACGGTCACAGCACCGGTTTTTGCCGGGTTCAGATGGTCGTGGAAGCGCCAGGTGCCGGGCCGGTCGAAGGTGAAGCGGTAGTGGTCGCCCGGCGGGATGCTCCGAAAGGCGTCGAATCCCGGGTATTCCTGGTGCGTGGGGTGGACCGCGGACGCCGGCCAATGATTGCGGACGCCGTCGTTGCGGAAGTAGACCGTCGTCCCTGTGGGGACTTCCAGGCTGGGCGGGGTAAAACCGTCGCTGGTCATGGAGATGACCGGCGCGCCCTCCGGGATGGCTGCGGGCGGCGCGTTTGACGTCGCCGGCGTGCAGCCCGCACCCAGGAGCAGGAGGGCTGCGGAGATGGGGATAACGGCCAGACGACGCATAGCTTTCTCGACATTAGGGGACCATTGCCCGAAGGCATCATGCGACTTATCATACGGGAGGTTTCCCGAGTCTTCCATGAGCCATCCTCTCGTCATCGACATCGAGACCCAGAACACCTTCCAGGAGGTGGGCAAGTACGACCACCGGTTGCTCAAGGTCTCGCTTGTCGGGGCCTACGACTATGCCACCGGGCAGTACGAGTCCTATCTCGAGCAGGAACTCCCGGCGCTCTGGAAGAAGATGGAGCAGGCTTCGGCCGTCATCGGCTACAACATCATCGGGTTCGACCTCCCGGTCCTCAACAACTACTACCCGGGCGACCTCACCAAGCTCCCCACGGTGGACCTGATGTACATGCTCGAGAAGCAGATCGGGTTCCGTCTCAAGCTCGATGACGTGGCCCACGGCACGCTCGGGGTGGGGAAGAGCGGCACGGGGCTCCTGGCCGTCGAGTACTGGAAGAAGGGGGAGCTCGACAAGCTCCGGGAGTACTGCCTGCAGGACGTGAAGGTCACCAAGGACCTCTACGACTACGTCCAGTCCTACAACCACCTCAAGTACCGGGATCGGCAGGGGACCGAGGTAATCGTCCCGCTGGCCGTGCTGGCGCCGGCCGCCCGGCCGCCCGTGAACCTGACCATGCCGTTTTAGGGGCTTTTCTCGGGCCGAAGGGTCGCACAACACAAGATGTTGTGGTCAAAGAGTTGTGGATAACACTATATGTTGTGGTCGATACCCGAGCGGTGGTATCGTAGGAGGGTCGCTCACCCGTAACCACGTCGGAGGATATGCCAGAAGTCGCTTCGCAGAAGACCGTCGACAGCGCCCGCCTCAATGAGGCCATCGTCCAGTATCTCTCCGCGCTGAAGACCGTGGCGAAACGCGACGGCAAGGCCCAATCCTTCGATCCCCAGAAGTTGGCCGTCTCCATCGACGCCGCCATGCTCGGCGGGGGCATCTCGGACGCCGTCGCCGTGCGCCGCATCGTGGAGCGGGCCATCGCCCGGCTGGAGGACCGCTACGACGGCCACACCGTGCCGACCACGGCCGACATCCGCGAGACGGTCTCGGTGACGCTCATCGACCACAACCTGGCCCATGTCGCCAAGCGCTACATGGCCTTCCGCCAGCTCAAGGACTTCCTGCGCCGCGGCCAGGACGCCGTCTACGGCCACGGCATCGCCGTGCAGCGCCGCTACACCAAGCCCGGCACCCATCCCTACGACGAGATCGCCTGGGAAAAGCGCGACGCCCGCATCACCAACGAGAAGGGCAAGGTCATCTTCGAGCAGAAGGAGGTCGAGGTGCCCGCGTATTTCTCGCAGACCGCCACCAACATCGTCGTCCAGAAGTACTTCCGCGGGAAGCTGGGCACGCCGGAACGCGAGACCAGCGTCCGCCAGATGGTCGACCGCGTGGCCCGGACCATCGCCAACTGGGGCCGCGCCGGCGGCTACTTCGCCACGGCCGCCGACGCCGACGCCTTCGAGGCCGAGCTGACCTGCATCCTGGTGAAGCAGATGGCGGCCTTCAACAGCCCGGTCTGGTTCAACGTCGGCATCAACCCGCAGCCGCAGTGCTCGGCCTGCTTCATCAACTCCGTGCAGGACGACATGCGCTCCATCCTGACCTTGGCGGTCACCGAGGGCATGCTCTTCAAGTACGGCTCCGGCACCGGCTCCAACCTGTCCTCGCTGCGCTCCAGCCGGGAGAACCTCGGCGGCAGCTCGGGCAAGTCCTCGGGCCCGGTGTCCTTCATGAAGGGCTTCGACGCCTTCGCCGGCGTCATCAAGAGCGGCGGCAAGACGCGCCGGGCCGCCAAGATGGTCATCCTCAACGTGGCGCACCCGGACATCCGCGAGTTCATCTGGTGCAAGGTCAACGAGGAGAAGAAGGCCTGGGCGCTCATGGACGCCGGCTACGACGGCTCCATCACCGGCGAGGCCTACCAGAGCGTCTTCTTCCAGAACGCCAACAATTCCATCCGCGTGACCGACGAGTTCATGCAGGCCGCGGTGGAAGACACGGACTGGACGACCCGCGCCGTGACCACCGGCGAGCCGGTGGAGACCGTCAAGGCGCGCCAGCTGCTGCGCGAGGCCGCCGAGGCCGCCTGGCTGTGCGGCGACCCGGGCATGCAATACGACACCACCATCAACCGCTGGAACCCCTGCATCAACACGGCCCGCATCAACGCCTCCAACCCGTGCTCGGAGTACATGTTCCTGGACGACACGGCCTGCAACCTGGCGTCGCTCAACCTCATGAAGTTCCGCCGCGCCGACGGCTCGTTCGACGTCGAGAGCTTCCGCCACGCCAGCCGCATCGTCATCACGGCCATGGAGATCCTGGTGGGCAACTCCAGCTACCCGACGCCGGCCATCGAGCAGAACAGCCATGACTTCCGCCCGCTCGGCATCGGCTACGCCAACCTGGGCGCGCTCCTCATGGCCAACGGCCTGGCGTACGACTCGGACGAGGGGCGCAACTTCGCCGCGGCCATCACGGCGCTGCTCTCGGGCGAGAGCTATCGCCAGAGCGCGGCCGTCGCCGAGCGGCTGGGGCCCTTCCGCTACTGGGACAAGAACCGCGAGCCGTTCCTGAAGGTGCTCGGCATGCACCGCGACGCCTCCTATGGCGTGCCGGAGGCCGGCGTGCCGGCCGATCTCATGGCCGCCGCGCGCCAGGCCTGGGACGAGACGCTGCGCGAGGCCGGCAAGCACGGGGTGAAGAACGCCCAGATCTCGGTGCTCGCGCCGACCGGGACGATCGCCTTCCTCATGGACTGCGACACCACGGGCATCGAGCCGGACATCGCGCTCGTCAAGTACAAGTGGCTGGTGGGCGGCGGGATGATCAAGATCGTCAACAACACCGTGCCCGAGGCGCTCAAGAAGCTCGGTTACACCGAGGTCCAGATCCGCGAGATCATGGACCATGTCGACAAGAACGACACCATCGAGGGCGCGCCGCATCTCCAGGAGAAGCACCTGCCGGTCTTCGACTGCGCCTTCAAGGCCCAAAAGGGCAAGCGCTCCATCCATTACATGGGCCACCTGCGCATGATGGCCGCGGTCCAGCCGTTCATCTCCGGCGCCATCTCCAAGACGGTCAACCTGCCGCATGAGGCCACGGTCGACGACGTCATGGAGGCCTACGTGGAGTCCTGGCGGCTCGGGCTCAAGGCCGTGGCCATCTACCGCGACGGCTCCAAGCGCCAGCAGGCCCTGACCACGTCGCTCGACACCGACCAGTCCAAGCAGGCCAAGAAGGAGGCCGTCTCGGCTGCCGTTTCCCCTGCGGCCGCCGCCGAGGTCAGTGCGGCACCGCGCCGCCGCCGCCTGCCGGACGAGCGCCGCTCCATCACCCACAAGTTCGCCATCGGCGGCCACGAGGGCTACATCACCGTCGGGCTCTACGACGACGGCACGCCGGGCGAGATCTTCATCTCCATGAACAAGGAGGGCTCGGTCATCTCCGGGCTGATGGACTCCTTCGCCACGTCCGTCTCCGTGGGGCTGCAATACGGCGTGCCCCTCAAGGTGCTGGTCAACAAGTTCGCGCACGTCCGCTTCGAGCCTTCGGGCTACACCAACAACCCCAAGATCCGCATCGCCAAGTCGCTCGTCGACTACATCTTCCGCTGGATGGCCAGCAAGTTCCTCACCCACGAGGACCAGCGCGCCGTCGGCATCCAGCTCGACGAGGCCGCGGAGGCCGAGCTCGGCACGGCGCAGGCCGCGCCCGCCCCGGCGACACGGCATGCCGAGCCGCAGGCCCAGACGAGCCTCTTCACCCCGGCCGAACCCAAGTCCGCCAACGACCTGACGATGACCTTCAACAACACCGCAGACGCGCCGATGTGCCACGCCTGCGGTTCGATGATGGTCAGGAACGCCGCCTGCTACAAGTGCCTCAACTGCGGGGAAACGTCCGGGTGTTCCTGATATGACGCGCGACCAGCTGCGAGGGATGATCCAGAAGCTCGACCTCGGCAAGGCGGACGAGGAGTTGGCCGGGGAGATCCTGGCCGAGACGCCGGACGAGGAGCTTGATACGTTGGCGGCCATCGTCGGCGACCGCGAGGCGCTGCGCACGCTCATCCGCAACTACCGCGAAGAGGCGGCCGGGGAGAAGGAGGAGGACGTCTTCGAGGGCGCGCCGGACCTGATCGGCCATGCCGTCGCAGAAGACGAAAAACAGGAGTAGGGGCGTGATGCGTCACGCCCTATGAAGAATCGGCCCCCCGAGGAGTGGGGGAAGCTCCAGGTCTTCACCGGTACCGGCAAAGGCAAGACCACGGCGGCGCTCGGCACGGCTCTGCGCGCGTTCGCCGTCGGCAAGCGCGTGGCCGTCGTCTGGTTCGACAAGGGCGGCACGCACTACAGCGAACGCGGGTTCCTGGGGTGGCTGCGGGAGCAGGAGACCCCGTGGGGCGGCAGCATCACCGTCGCCGCGTCCGGGCTCGACCGCATCGACCCGGAGACGGGGCGCTTCCGCTTCGGCGTCACGGATGAGGACAAGGCCGAGGCGGCCCGCGGCTGGGCCATCGCAGAGGGCCTCATCCGCGACGGACAGCACGATCTGGTCGTCCTGGACGAGATCAACACCACCGTGGCCTTGGGCATGCTCCCCGAGGCACCGGTGCTCGCGGCCCTTGACGCACGCCCCGCGCACGTGGAGATAATCTGCACCGGACGCGATGCGCCGCCGGGCATCCGCGAGCGGGCCGATCTCCTCACCGAGATGACGCTCGTCAAGCACTACTTCTACCACGGCGCCGCCGCCCGCGAGGGCTTGGATTACTAGTCGGGCGTGATGCATCACGCCCCTACAGCCGGTATGAAACCCAAACTCGCCGCTTCCTTCATCGTCGTCGCGCTGGCCGCCTTCCTGCTCGGCTGGAGTTTCGGTCCTTCGCTGGCGCCGGCCCCGGCCGCTCCCGCGCCGGCCATGGACCAGAAGGAGCGCACCGTCTCCGTCATGCTCGACTTCGGCGACGGCACGGTGCGGACGTATGAGGGCGTGGCCTTCGCCGAGGGGGAGACGCTCTTCGACGTCATGCTGCGGCTCTCCGAGCGCGGCGACGGCTTCGTCTTCCGCCACCAACCGCCGGGCCAGTACGGCATCCTCATCGACCAGATCGGCAACATGGCCAGCGGTGCGGACGGCAAGTACTGGTTGTGGTACGAGAACAACCGCATGGGGCAGGTGGCCTCGGACGCCTATGTCCTGCGGCCAGGCGACGTCATCGAGTGGAAGTTCATCAACCTCAAGATGTGAGCATGCCCTACTTCATGGCCGCCATCCTGGCGCTCCTGACCTTCGGCCTGCGCCTGGTCGAGCACCCCGAGAACGTCGCCCCCACGGCCGCGGCGATGCTCTTTGCGGGCGCCGTCCTGCCTCGGCGCTGGGGCTGGACCGCGCCGCTCGCGGGTTCCCTCGCCGCCGACGCCGTCATCGGGCTCTACGCCTGGCAGGTCATGGTCGCGGTCTATGTCTCGTTTGCGGCCGTCTGGGCGCTCTCGGCGCTCGTCAACCGCGCCGCGCGTCCGGCCCGCACCGCGGTGCTGGCGATGACCGGTTCGTTGCTCTTCTTCCTGGTCACCAACTGGGCGACCTGGATGTGGACCGACCTCTACCCGGCCACATGGGCGGGGCTCGCCATGAGCTACGCCATGGGCGTGCCGTTCTTCCGCAACACCCTGCTCGGCGATCTCCTCTTCACCGGGGCGCTGTTTTCCGCGTATGCTGGATCGGTCTGGATCGTCCGCCACCGCACGGAACTCTTCGCCCATCGGGTGATGCTGCGCGCGCGGGATCAATGAACCTATGATGGAGGGGAAGCTTTTCCAGGACATCACGGAGAAGGACAAGGTGGGCGTGGTCCAAAAGCTCGTCGAGGAGAGCGCCGCGCGGCCGCCGCAACTGTTCCTGCTCGTGGCCTCTTCGCTGATGGCCGCCTTCGGGCTGCTGCAGGACAACGCCACGGCGGTCATCGGCAGCATGCTGCTGGCGCCGCTGCTCGCGCCGATCCTCGGCTTCTCGATGGGCGTGGTCATGGCCGACGGGCGCCTCATCGCCAAGGCCCTGCGGACGCTGGGCATCTACGCGGCACTGGTCATCGCTGCGGCTGCGGTGGTGACGTTCCTCTTCGCCTTCCGCGGCGACCCGCTCGGCGTCGAGGTCCTCTCGCGCACCAGCCCGTCTCTGTTTTCGGCCGGCATCGCCGTGGCCGCCGGCGCCGCCGTGGCCTACGCGCTGATGCGGCCCGAGCTTTCCGCGGCCATCCCGGGCGTGGCCATCGCCGTGGCGGTGCTGCCGCCGCTCGCCGTGGTCGGCGTGACCTTGGCCCGCGGCCGCTGGGACCTCGTGGGCGGCGCCTTCCTGCTGTTCCTGGTCAATGCCGCGGGCATCGTCTTCGCCAGCATGGTCATCTTCTCCCTGATGCGCATCATGCTCAAACGCGGCGTCGCCGAGCAGACGCTCGACAAGGTCGAACGGGGAGCGTGAGCAGACGAAAAGACGCCCGGTGCGGGGCGTCTTTTCCGTTCAGGGAAGGTCGTTCACCTTGACGATCGTCATCACCACGCGGCCGCCGCGGGCGTCCATCTGGTGCGGCATGCCCCGCGGGATGGAGACGACGTCGCCTGGCGCGGCGCGGAAGGTGCTGCCGCCCTCGATGCGCTCGGCCTTATGCTCGCCGGGCCTGGTCACCCGGTCGCCGACGGGCGCGCCGCCGAGGACGAAGGTCACGGCGCCTTCGACCACGGTGAAGACGTCGGCCGCGGCGTCGTGGATCTCGGCCTCGGGCATGACGTCGTGGAGCACGATGACGGCCACGGCGTAGCGCTCGGAAAAGTCGCCGGCGACCAGCGTGACATGTTTTCCAGGCGCCGTCGTCGACGCGGCGATCTCCGTGATGCGCGTGGCGGGGATGGGGAGGTGTTCCATGTCAGGCGGCGGTCGGCACGGGCGGCCGGGCTTTGCGCCAGGCAAGCACTGCCAACCCTGTCACGCCGATGATCAGGGTCTGCGACAACAGGCAGAGCACGCAATAGGCGCCGAGGACGAAGAACTCGATGCCGGTGAGGTACAAGGAAAAGCCCAGCGCGCCGAGCGCGAGCGTCAGGTAGAGCGCCGCGGCGTTGCGCGGATGGCGCAGCAGCCACAGCCCGGCGGCCAGCAAGGCCAGGTTCCCGAGGATGCCGATGAGCGCCACGGGGATGCCGAACAGCTCGGAGAACGTGCTCTTGTTGACGATGTCGCAGGAGAACGTGGCCGAGATGTTGCAGAAGGCCGACCCCGCCGGCGCGAAGTGCTGCCAGAGGGCATAGCCGGCGTTGGCGGTGCCGATGCCGGTGAGCGCGGTGTTGGTGGCGACGAGCTTCCTCATGTCAGGACGGGAGGGCGCAGCCGGTCTTCTCGGCGAGGTCCTCGAGCGATTGTTCGCCCGTCAGCCGCGTGCCGTCGGCGAAGATCCAGGTCGGGTAGCCCTCGATCTTGGCTTCCTGGCAGGCAGGCGCGACGGCGCTCTGGTTGCCCGGGATGGCGCACTCGATGTAGGGAAGCTTCTTGGCCGAATTGCCGAAGAGCTTCTTCTGGTTGGCGCAATGCGGGCACCAGAACGCGCCGTAGAACTTGGCGCCTCTCTCGCCGAGGCAGGAGGCGAAGCCGTCCAGCGGGCCGGGCTGGCTGTTGGTGTACCAGATGCCGCCGCCGATGCCGCCGACGACGAGCACCACGATGAGCGCGATGAGTGCGGGGAACTTCATATCCTCCCTACTATACGCCGTAGTAGTGGACTTGAGAAGCGGTGGCATTGACATATGCAACTGAGTTGCATTAGCATTGCCCCATGCCTGCCGCCCACCCCTCCCTCGACGGCCTGCGCGCCGCCGGGCACCGCATCACGCCGGTGCGCCAGGAGATCGTCGCCCTGCTGGCGCGCTCCCGGATGCCGTTGACCGCCGCCGAGATCGGCGTGCGGCTTTCCCGCGTCCGTCCCGGGACCAACAAGACCACCGTCTATCGCGAGCTGGAGTTCCTGGTGGCACAGGAGGTGGTTTCCGTCGTCCGCTTCGGCGAGCGCAGCGCCCGCTACGAGATCGCCGGCGGCGAGCACCATCATCATCTCGTCTGCACGCGCTGCGGCCGCGTCGTCGACATCATGCTGTCGGACGATCCGGACCGCCACGCCGCGCGCATCCGCCGCGAGACCGGCTTCACCGTGACGAGCCACGCCCTGGAGTTCTTCGGGTCCTGCAGGGATTGCTCCTGAGATATGCGCATCGCTTTCGTCGGCAAGGGGGGCGCGGGGAAGACGACCAGCGCCGCGCTGTTCGCGGCCTATGCCAGGACGCGCGGCGTCCCGGTGCTGGCCGTGGACGCGGACATCAACATGCATCTTGGGCCGCTGCTCGGCCTGCCGGAGGCGCCTGCCGCGTCGCACATCTCGCATCCGGAAGCGGCCGCGTCACTCAAGACGCATCTCAAGGGCGACAACGAGCGCATCGCCAGCCTCGGCGCCTTCCGCAAGACCACGCCGCCCACGCGCGATTCGCGGTTCGTGGTCCTCGGCGACGAGGCCGATCCGCTGCTCGCGCGCTTCGCCGCAGGCGCGCCCGGGTTCCGCCTGCTCACCGTAGGGACGTATGAGGAGGAACGGATCGGCGCCAGCTGCTACCACAACAACCTCTCGGTGCTCGAGAACCTGCTGACGCATCTCGTGGACGCGCCCGGCGTGCTGGTCTGCGACATGGTCGCCGGCACGGACGCCTTCGCCAGCACGCTGCATGCGCAGTTCGACGTGCTCGCGCTCGTCGTGGAGCCGACGCGCCGCGGACTCGAGGTCTACGGCCAATACGCAGCGCTGGCCGCGGCCGCCGGCGTCGCGGACCGGCTGGCCGTCATCGGCAACAAGGTCCGTGGTGGGGAGGACGAGGCCTTCCTGCGCGCGGCCATCCCGGCCGCGCGGTTCCTCGGTGTCATGGGCGATGCCGCGGAGTTGCGGCGCCTGGACCGCGAGGGCGGCGCCGTCGACCTGGCCCGCATGGAGCCGGAGCACGTCGGCTGGTTGCCGGCGCTCTTCGCGCGGCTGGCCGCCCGCCCCGCCGACCCGGACGAGCGCTACCGCCAGCTGCTTGCCCTGCACCGCACCTATGTGGCGCAGGCCTCCATCATCGAGCGCTTCGGCGACCTGACGACGCAGATCGACCCGGGCTTCGACTACGCGGGCCATCTCTCCCGGCTATGGCCGATCCGCGCCACCTGAACGTCTTTTCCGGGCCCACGGCTCTGGCCGATTCCCTCGATCCGGACAAGCAGCCCTATTTCCCCCTGATCGAGCTGCCGCCGGACCTCAACCCCCTGGCCGGGGATCGGGTGCGCATCTTCGCCAAGGCCATGCACCAGCACCCGCTCGGCAACGTCAAGGCGCTGCCGGCCTTGCGCATGCTCCGCGAGGCCGACGCCGCGCGTCCCCTGGCCGGGGAGTCGCTCATCGAGAACTCCTCGGGCAACACCGTGGCCTCGCTGGCCGTGTTGGGCCGCCTGTTCGGCGTCGCGCGCACGCGGGCCGTCGTCTCCCACGAGGTGACGCCGGGCAAGCTGCAGCTGTTGCGGCTGTTCGGCGTCGAGGTCCAGGTCAACGAGGAGCCAATCTGTCCGGATCCGCACGACGCGACGAGCGGCATCCACCTGGCAGCGCAGAAGGGCGCGGAGCCGGGCTGGCGCAACCCTGGCCAGTACGACAACGCCGCCAACCCCGCGGCGCATGAGGCCTGGACCGGCCCACAGATCTGGGAGCAGACCGCCGGAGCGGTCACGGTCTTCTGTTGCGGCTTGGGGACCACCGGCACGGCGGTCGGCGCGGGCGGCTACCTCAAGCGGCGCGTGCCGCAGCTCGCGCGCATCGGCGTGGTGCGCGCGCCCAACAACCCGGTACCCGGCGTCCGCACGGAGAACCTGCTGCGGGAGATCGCCTTCGATTGGCGTGGTGCCGTGGATCGGCTCGTCGAGGTCGGCACCGTGGACGCGTACCGCGAGAGCCTGGCCCTCATCCGGCGCGGCATCGTCTGCGGCCCGAGCGCGGGCTTCGCCTACGCCGGCCTGCTGCGGTTCCTCGAGGAAGCGCGGGAGGCCGGCGGCCTGGACGCCCTGCGCAACGCGGCAGGCGAGGTCGTCGCCGTGTTCGTATGTCCGGACTCGCCGCTGCCGTACCTCGACGAGTACTTTTCGTGCCTCGATGCCGCGCACTTCCCGGAGATCGTCGGGGAAGAGCTGCTGCTGCATCGCGCGGCGCGACCGAGGCGCGCCCCCGCGATGGCAACCGCGCTCGACGCTGCGGCCGCCTACGGGCGCCTGTACGACATGCCGGCGCCTGCCCTCGCGCGGGCCGTCGCCGCGGGGACGGCCGCCATGCGTCCTGGTGTGGCGCTCCTCGACCTGCGATCGGCTGAGGACTTCGCGCATTTCCACCTCATCGGCGCCGAGCGCCTGGAGTATCGGGACGCCTTACGGGATGTCGACAACATCGCCGCGGTCCTGGCAGGACGCACGGCGATCGTCATCTGCGCGCACGGGGCGCGGTCGCAGGTCCTGGCCGGGTTGCTGCGGCAACATGGCGTCGATGCCTGGAGCGTGGCGGGCGGCACCACGGAATGGTCCCGCCGCCACTTGCCGCGCTGGCGCGCCGACGCTTGCCGGGTCCGGGACCGCACCTAAGCGCGGTCCTTCTTGCCGTTCCTGCCGCCGAAGAACTTCTGGATGCGGTCGATGATGCCCTGGAGCGGGATGTTGACCTTCACCAGGTAGTCGACGATGCCGAACTTGCGGGCGCGCTCGATGTCCGTGTCCTGCGAGAGCACCGAACAGACGATGACCGGCGTCTTGTCGGCGCTGTCCTGCTTCTCCTTGAGGAACTCGAACCCGTCCATGCGCGGCATGCGCAGGTCCAGGAGGATGAGGTCGTAGCGGTTCTTCTTGAGCATCGCAAGCGCCTCGATCCCGTCCTTGGCCAGGGTCGTGTCGAACCCGTCGGTCCGCAGCTTCAACGTGAGGATCTTGGAGATCCCCATGTCGTCCTCGACGAGAAGGATGCGCTTTTTGCGGCCGGGCATAGGTCACTGGGAGTATAGCACGCCCAAGCGGAGAAGGCTTGGCAGGAAGGCCGACCCATAGTATGCTCCCGCCAACTCCGTTGTTGTGTCGGGCTATAGCGCAGTTGGTAGCGCGCTTCGTTCGGGACGAAGAGGCCGTGGGTTCGAGTCCCACTAGCCCGACAGAGCAACGGATTTTCGCGTCCTCTCATGGAACCGCACGGCATCCGCCACCTCGGCATCATCCTGGACGGCAACCGCACCTGGGCCCGCGGTCGTGGCCTGCCGACGTTGGAGGGCCACCGCCGCGGCTACGATAGGCTCAAGGAGTTCGGGGACTGGTGCATCGCCCGCGGCATTCCCATGGTCACGGCGTTCGCCTTCTCCACGGAGAATTGGAACCGTGCGCCGGAGGAGGTCGCGTACCTGATGGAGCTGCTCGAGCGCGCGCTCAGCCGCGAGGTCGACGAGTTCGACAAGCGTGGCGTGCGGCTGCGGGTCATCGGGCGGCGCGAGGGGCTGCCCACGGCAATCGTCCGGGCCGCCGCGGCCGCCGAGGAGCGCACCAAGAACAACGGCAAGATGACCCTGCAGCTGGCCATCAACTACGGCGGCCGTCCGGAGATCGTCGATGCCGCCAAGCGCGCCCTGGCGGCGGGCCTCACGCCGGAGACGCTCACCGAGGAGGCCTTCACCCGTTTCCTGTACGCGCCGGAGACCCCCGATCCCGACCTCATCATCCGTACCGCCGGCCACCGGCGGCTCTCCGGATTCCTGCTCTGGGAGGCCGCCTACAGCGAGCTGCATTTCACCAAGACGCTCTGGCCGGACTTCTCGGAGGTCGACCTCGACGCCGCTCTGGCCGACTACGCCGGCCGTGTACGCAAGTTCGGGAAGTGAGCTATACTGGGCGTGATGCCCAGGAGGAAAGGGGGGAAGACATCGTTCTGGAAGGACATGATGCGGACGATCGTGCGTCCGCTGCTTCCGTATGGCGGCCTGCTCATCGGCGTGGCGGCCGTCTCCGTGGTGACCCGCGAGGTGCCGGCCTTCCGGGGCTGGTTCGGTGGCGGCGAGGCCGGCATCCCGCTGGTCGTCGCCGTCATCTTCCTGCTCGGCTACTGGACCAACCGCCTTGCCCCCAAGACGACCATCCCGTCGTTCGTCTGGGCGATCTTCTTCGGCATGGCGCTGGAGCCGGCGCTCTCCACGCTCACCGGCGACCTCTCGGCCATCCGCGTGGTCATCGAGCTGTTGGCCGCCTTGGTGCTGTTCGGCGGCGGGGTCGAGGTGCCCTTCGCCAGCTTCAAGAAGTGGTTCGCGCCGATCGCGCTCCTGGCCATCCTGGGGGTGCTCTTCACGGCCTTCGGCTTCTCCTCGGCGCTCTCGCTCGTCGCTCCGGCGCTCGGTTTCGAGGTGCCGGTGGTCGCCGCCGTGCTGCTCGGCGCCATCCTCTCGTCGACCGACCCGACGGCCATCATCCCGTCGCTCAAGAAGCTGCGCTTCGTGCGTCCGTTCCTCAAGGACATCGCCGTCAGCGAGAGCGCGGTCAACGACGTCAGCGGCACCATCCTGACGCGCTTCCTGCTCGTGGGCGTGGCGGCGCTCGGCGCGGCCGGCGCCGGATCGGTCGCGGAGTGGTACGCGCCGCTGCTGCGCAAGGCCACGCTTGAGGCCTTCGCGCTGCAGGCGCTCTACGGCACGCTGGTCGGTCTCGTCGGGGCCTGGATGCTGCGGCGCTGGGCGGAGCGCGCCGCCAAGGAAGAGCATGCCAAGAGCGACCCGGCGCTGTTCCTCTCGGTGCCCATCCTGATGTACGCGGCGGGCAGCATCGTCGGCGGTTCCGGGTTCCTGGCGGCCTTCGTCGCTGGCCTGCTGTTCGACGCCCAGAGTCCGACGCGCGAGGTGCGCCACTTCTTTGAGCGGACCGTCGACGGCTTCGTGAAGCCGGTCATCTTCATCCTGCTCGGCGCGTTGGTGCCGCTGCCGGCCCTGCTCGCCGTGCTGCCCTTGGGCGTCGTCGCGGCCGCCGTCTTCATGTTCGTCATCCGACCGCTGGTCATCTTCCTGACGCTGCTGCCCTGGACCTGGGGCCGCGGCGCGTTCCATCTCCAGGACCTGCTGTTCCTGTCTTTCGTCCGTGAGACCGGCGTCATCCCGGCGGTGCTGCTGGTCATCACCGCCTCAACCGGGCTCGTGGGCAGCGGGCTGGTCCTGGCCGTCGGCATGTGGGTCATCCTGCTGACGCTCGTCATCGAACCGCCGCTCACGCCGTGGGTGGCCAAGAGACTGGGCGTCGCACGCCCCTAGCCGCATCGCCATGGCGTACTTCACGCATCTGCTCGACCAGACCCTCGGCAACGAGCGCTTCCGCACGGTGCTGCACACCGGGCGACGCAGCCAGCTGGTGCTGATGGCCATCCCGCCGGGAGGGGACATCGGCGAGGAGACGCACCCGCACGTCGAGCAGACCCTCTTCTTCATCTCCGGTTCGGCCGAGGCCGTGCTCGACGGCGAGGTCCGCAAGGTCATGGCCGGGGACGTGGTCGTCGTCTCGCCGGGCGTCCGTCACAACGTCCGTAACGTCGGCGCCATCCCGCTCAAGCTGTATACTGTCTATGTGCCGCCGAACCACATCGACGGCCGCGTCCATCGCACCAAGGCCGACGCCGAGGCCGATACGGAAGACGAAGCTTTCGGCGAGGCGGTGCGCTGATCCCCTCCGTTCACTCCTCATTGGACGACTATGCATGACGTCATGCGCAAGGCCACGGGCGTGGCCACATCGCTGATCGTCACCTTGTCGCTGGTGCATCCCACGCTGGCGCAGGAGGTGACCCTCTCGCTCACGGAAGAGGAAGCGGCCGAGGAACAGGTCGTGGCTGCGCCGACGGACGCACCGCTCGTGCGCTTCGCCAAGCTCGACCGTTCCTGGGTGGTCTACCGCGAGTCCGACTCGCAGCAGATCTGGGCCATCGGCGCCGACGGCACCACCAAGCACGAGATCCAGACGCTCGCCTTCTTCTCCGCCTTCGACGCCAACTACCTGGTGAAGCTGCTCAAGCCCGGCCGGCTCGACGGCCTGACCGTCGGCGCGCCCATCACCTCCGCGGACGGGCTCGACGAGGACGCCTACCGCAAGCGTCCCTTCCAGTGCCGGCTCGTGAAGGTCGCCGACCGCCCGGCCGTCTACGTGGTCTGCTTCGGCAAGCGCCGCGCCGTCGTCCATGAGGACGTCTTCCACCGCTTCGGCTGGGAGTTCCGCGACGTCGAGACCGTCCCGCAGGCCGAGCTCGACGGCTACACGGACGAGGGCGTCGTCACCGACGACACGGTCTTCGAGGAGGGCGTGGAGATCGAGGGTACCGAGGACCGGCAGCTGCGCGAACGCCTTACGACGCGCCTCGACCTGCGCGGCAAGCGCGTCGTGCGCCAGCGGGTGGTGCGCGTCATCGGCCGGCCGGACCTCTACGTCATCACGCGCGACGGCCTGCGTCGCCGCATCCGCGACGTGGCCGCGCTGCGCCGTCTCGCCATCGACGTCGGCGAGGTCTCCGAGGTGACCGCCGACGAGCTGGCGGCCTTCCCGGAAGGCGAGCCGCTGACCGCCGAAAGCGACGACGACTTCCTGGAAGAGGAGGTCGAGTAGGCATCGGACGCATGGCCCCCGGTCCGCACGGACCGGGGGCTTCCGTCTTTCCAGGACGGCGCGGATGCGCTAGGGTCGGCTCGGAGGTGAGGGATGATTGAGGACGACACCGACGACGCGAACGTCTACAGGGACGCGCGGGGTGAGCGGCACATCAAGCCGGACGCCGAGCCCATCCACCCGCGGCCCTCGGGGTACGCCTGGATCATGGACCACGAGACGGGAGAGGTCCTGGTCGTGAAGCAGGTCTGGGGAAGGGTCTGGAGCCTTCCCGGCGGAGGCATCGACGAGGATGAGGTCGATCTCGACGGTGCCGTGCGCGAGTGCAGGGAGGAGACGGGGTACGATGTCCGTCTCGACGGCACGTGCGTCATCGCGATGCGGAACAACTTCTACGACGACGTGACCCCCGGGCGTGCGCCGCGCTACTGTGACGCGGTCGTCACCGTGTTCCGGGGGCGGATCGTCGGGGAGCGGCGTCCCGTCGAGGAGGTCCCCCCGTACGCGGTGGAGGAGGTCATCGAGATCGCTTGGAAGCGACCGGACGACTTGCGAGCGGATGGATGCGATCGCATCTTGCGGGCGGTTCTCGAGCGGATGCGCTGAGCATCGCGTCCCGTACGGTGACATGACAAGGCCTTCACGGACGTGTCGACCGCGGGCGTCGCAGAGCGGCGCCTTCTTTCTTTCTTGTGAGCGGCGCTTCCGTCTTTCCAGGACGGCGCGGATGCGCTAGGGTCGGCCCGGAGGTGTGATGGAACAACCGGAACCGTTCCGTACGGTCCAGGGCCGGTGCGCCGTGGTGCTCGGGGAGCTGGCGCCGCGCGTCTCGATGGCCGCGGTCGCCGCGGCGCTCGCGGAGCATGGCTGCAGGATCCTGGAAGGGGAAGAGGCGACCGATCCCGTCGCCGAGGCGCGTGCGCTCCTGGGGCGGGCGACCTACCGGCGCGGCGCCAGGATGCGCGAGGCGCCCGAGACGGTGGACTGCTCATCGCTCGTCAAGTGGAGCTTCGGGCGCTGCGGCATCTCCTTGCCGCGCTTGAGCGTCCAGCAACGCCGCTGCGGCCGCCCGGTGCCGCCGGCCGCGCTCCGCGCCGGCGACCTGCTGTTCACGACCGGAGGGCGCAACTGGTACGAGCACGACCCCGCGGACGGCGTGGGCCACGTGTACCTCGCCACCGGCGCGGGCACGCTCCTGCACGCCGACCGCCGCGACAGGACGGTGGTCGAGGAACCGCTCGAGGAGGTCTTCGGGCGCTGCCCGGAGCGGCAGCTGCGTGGGTGCCGGCGCATCCTGCCGGACCGTCCCTGGCGCACGCTGGAGATCCCGGCCGAGCTGGAGATCGAGAGCGCCGACCATCTGCGCTGGAAGGTCCTGGCCTGGACCTGGCGAGGCTGAGCCATGCTCGGCCTTTTTTCTTTTCCCGCGGCGACGTACCCTCAGAGGGCTATGGCCGACCTCTTCGACCACAAATTGCGGAAGGAAACGGCCAGGACCGCGCCGCTGGCCGACCGCATGCGGCCGCAGTCGCTCGACGAGTTCGTCGGCCAGGAGCAGCTGGTCGGCGAGGGCGCCCCCATCCGTACGCTCATCGAGGCCGACGAGACGCCGTCGTTGCTGCTGTGGGGTCCGCCCGGATCGGGCAAGACCACCCTGGCGCGCATCGTCGCCAAGATGACGCGCTCGACCTTCGTGCCGCTCTCGGCCGTGTCCTCGGGCATCGCCGACCTCAAGAAGGTCGTGGCCGAGGCCCAGGAGCGGCGCAAGCTCTTCGGGCTGCGGACCATCGTCTTCGTGGACGAGATCCACCGCTGGAACAAGGCCCAACAGGACGCGCTCCTGCCGCATGTCGAGGACGGCACGGTCACCCTCATCGGCGCGACCACCGAGAATCCCAGTTTCTCCGTGAACGCCGCCTTGCTCTCGCGTTGCCGTGTCTTCCTGCTGGAGATGCTGCGCACGGAGGACATCACGCGGCTGCTGCGGCGCGCCGTGGCCGACGCCGAGCGTGGCATCGGCGGTTGGGGCGTGGGCTTCACGGACGAGGCGCTCGCGTACCTGGCCGCCATCGCCAGCGGCGACGCCCGCAATGCCTTGTCGATGCTGGAGATCGCCGCATCCGCGGCCCGCAAGAAGCGGGGAGCGGGCGTGGTAGAATTGGACAAGGCCGCGGTCTCGGCTGCCGTGCAGAAGCGCCACCTCCTCTACGACAAGACCGGAGAGGAGCACTACAACATCATCTCCGCGCTGCATAAGACGATGCGCGCCTCGGACGCGGACGCCGCGCTCTACTGGCTCGGGCGGATGCTCGAGGCGGGGGAGGACCCGCTCTACGTGGCGCGTCGGCTGATCCGCTTCGCCTCCGAGGACATCGGGCTGGCCGATCCGCAGGCGCTGGTCCAGGCCGTCGCGGCCTACGAGGCGAGCCGCAACATCGGCATGCCGGAGTGCACCGTGGTGCTCGCGCAATGCGTGGCGTACCTGGCCCGCGCGCCCAAGAGCCGCGCCGTGGACAGCGCCTACGCCGCCGTGAAGCGCGACATCGCCGAGCAGCCCAACGACCCGGTGCCGCTCCACCTGCGGAACGTCGAGCCCATCGGCCTGCAGGGCGAGAAGGAACGGCAATCGAACCTGCCCGAGAGGCTGAAGCACAGGAAATACCTGCAATGAAGAAGATCGTCGTCACCATTTCCGCGCTGGCCGCGACCGGCGCGCTCGCCGCCATCCTGCTGGCGCTGGGAATCACCAGCCCGGAGTTCGTGCTGGCGCGGGCGGCCAAGCGCGCGGCCGCGCTCCGGAGCGTGCGCGTGGAGGGCACGGTGACCGGCATCTACTCCACGTACTTCGATGCCAGCTACCGTACGCACATCACGCCGCACCCGGAGACGGACGCCGAGGTCCTGGCGTTCATGGATCCCGGCGCCCGCTTGACGTTCCGGATGGACGCGGCCGGGGATCTCCTCACTCCGGATGTCGACGCTGAGGCCGTGAGCGGCGGACCCAAGCACGGGCCGATGCGCCTGCGTCTGCGGCGGGTGCTGCTCAAGAGCTTCGTCCGGTACGACGATGTGCCGACCGCGGATCGGCGCGGCCAGCCCGGCTATGTCGGCCAGTGGTTCTCCGTCGAACCGTTCCTGCTCGTCTCCTGGTTCAGCGGCAACGAGCCGCGCGTCTACATCCCGGCGCAGGATGAGGCGATCCGCACGGCATTCGGCCGGAATCGCATCTTCCAGCCCGACGGCCCCATGGCCACGCGTACCGTCGCTGGGCGGGAGGCCTGGGTCGTGCCGGTGCGCATCTCCGCCGAGGGGGTCGCGGCATTCCGGACGGCGGTCGCCGACGTTGCGGCGCAGGGCGACCCCGGTGCCGGCGACCTGGTCGGTGAGGTCCGTCATTTTCCGCGACTCGAGGATGCCGCCTGGCACGGGACGCTGACGGTGGACAAGCGCAGCTTCGACCTGCTCGCCGTGGCCCTGACCAATGTCCCGACGGACGCCTCACCCGGGCCGCAGGCCGCGACCCTGGCCTTGGCGTTCTCCAAGCACGATGAGCCGGTCGAGATCCTCATGCCGGAGAACGCCCGGCCCGTCGGCGCCCTCGACCCGCTCACACCACCCGCATTGGCTTCCGCCGGAACCGCGACGTCGACGCCATCTGGTTCGGGTGCGGAAACCGCGCCCCTCCAGCCCGCAGCGGCGACCACCTCGACCCCGCAGACAGACGACACCGACGGCGACGGGCTGACCGACGTGCTCGAGAATTTCTACGGCTCGGACCCGCGCAACCCGGACACCGACGGCGACGGCCGCGGCGACGGTGCCGAGGTCGAGGCCGGGGACGACCCGGCCGGCCCAGGCAAGCTCTTCCAGTTCGGTGCCGGAGCCACATCGACCCGCTAGCATGCTGCCGCGCGCCCGCCAACGCACCGACCGTGCCTCCATCCGCTCCCGCAAGGGACGCGGGCCGCTGTCGCGGTTCCTGCTGTTCCGGTACCTGCTCGGCGGCGTCGCGGCCTTCCTGGTGCTGCGGATGTCGGTGCTCCAGGTCATCGAGAACGATTTCTACGAGGCGCTGGCCTCGGGCCAGCACGAGTTCTTCCAGCAGCTCTTCCCGGAGCGCGGCGACATCCTGCTGCGCGACCGCTTTGAGGAGAAGTACTACCCGGCGGCCACCAACCAGCAGCTGACCCTGATCTTCGCCGACACCCGTAGGGTCGAGGATCCGCGCACGGCAGCCGAGGCGCTGGCGCCGCTCGTCGGCCGCCCGCCGGAGGAGCTCCTGCCCATCCTCTCCAAGCCCGACGATCCCTACGAGCCGCTGCTGCATTACGCCTCGGACGCGCTGGTTGAGCAGGTGCGGGCGTTGGCGCTGCCGGGCATCGCCTTCGCTCCGGAGAAGGCGCGCGTCTACCCGGAGGCCGGGCTCGGCGGTCACCTGCTCGGCTTCCTCGGCTGGGACGAGACCGGCGCGCGCAAGGGCCGCTACGGCCTGGAAGGGAAGTGGGACGCCGAGCTGGCCGGGAGCGTCGGCACGCTCAAGGCGGAGAAGGACGTCGCCGGGCGCTGGATCGCGGTCACCGACCGCGAGTTCACGCCGGCCCAGGACGGCAGCACGCTGGTGCTCACCCTGGACCGCACCGTCCAGTACTTCGCCTGCCAGAAGATCCGCGAGGCCGTGCGCCGTCATGGCGCCGCGAGCGGGCAGCTCATCGTCATGGACCCCAAGACCGGCGCCATCCTGGCGATGTGCTCGGAGCCCGACTACGACCCCAACACCTACAATCAGGTGACCGACATCCGGGTCTTCGCCAACCCCACGGTCTCGGACGCGTGGGAGCCGGGCTCCATCATGAAGCCCATCACCATGGCCGCGGCCATCAACGAGGGCGCGCTCGGCCCGCGCTCCACCTACACGGATGAGGGCTCCGTGAAGTTCGGACCGTTCACCATCAAGAACAGCGACGGCAAGGCCCACGGCGTCGTCGACATGACCACGGTGCTCGAGGAGTCGCTCAACACCGGCGCCATCTACGCGCAGGAGCGCGTCGGGATCGAGCGCTTCCGCGACTACCTCAAGAACTTCGGCTTCGGGGAGAGGACGGACGTCGGGCTGACCGGAGAGGCCGCGGGCGACCTGACCTCGCTGGATCGGCGCGGGCAGATCTATGCGGCCACGGCATCCTACGGCCAGGGCATCGCCGTGACGCCCATCCAGATGCTCCAGGCCTGGGGCGCGTTGGCCAACGGCGGCACCATGATGCGGCCGACGATCGTCGCCGAGATCCGCAGGCCGGACGGCACGGTGGAGCCGGTGCGGCCGACGCCCGTGCGGCAGGTGGTCTCGGAGCGTACGGCCACGCTGCTGGGCGGCATGCTGGTGTCCGTGGTCGAGAACGGCCACGGCAAGAAGGCCGCCGTCCCCGGCTACCGGGTGGCCGGCAAGACGGGCACCGCGCAGATCGCCCGCGCCGACGGACCAGGCTACGAGACCGACGCCACCATCGGCTCCTTCGTGGGTTACGCGCCGGTGGACGACCCCAAGTTCGTCATGCTGGTGCGCATCGACCGCCCGCAGACCACGTCCTTCGCCGAGGCCACGGCCGCGCCGGTCTTCGGGGAGATGGCGGCGTTCCTCCTGCAGTACTTCGGCGTGCCTCCGGGGCGGCGGTAGGGTAGAATGGGCGCATGAGGTCCTTCGTCGCATCCGTCATCGCGGTCTTGGCACGACGCATCCTGGCCAAGTATCGGCCCACGGTCGTGGGCGTCACCGGGTCGGTCGGCAAGACGGCCACCAAGGACGCCGTCTTCGCCGTGCTTTCCAAACGGTTCCGGGTACGCCGCAGCCGCAAGAACTACAACACGGAGTTCGGCGTGCCGCTCACGGTCATCGGGCTGGAGTCGCCGGGCAAGAACCCGCTCGGTTGGCTCCTGGTGCTGCTGCGCGGAGCGGGGCTCCTGCTGTTCCGTGAGGAGTATCCCGAAGTGCTGGTCTTGGAGCTGGGCGTCGATCGGCCGGGCGACATGGCCCGGCATCTGGGCGTGGCGGCGCCCACCATCGGCGTGCTCACGGCCATCTCGCCGGCGCATCTCCAGAACTTCGCTTCCTTCGAGGATTATGCCGCGGAAAAGGAACAGCTCATCACCGCGTTGCCGGAGGACGGACTGGCCGTGCTCAACGCCGACGTCCCGCGCGCCGTCGCCGCGCGCGCGCGGGCCCGTTGCCCCGTGGTGGCCTACGGTCTGGCGCCCGACGCCGACCTGCGGGCGCTCGCCCTCCAACCGAGCATGTCGCGGCCGCGGGGCGAAGAGGGGATCGCCGTGGCCGGCATGGACATGAAGGTCGCGTGGAAGGGCCAGCTCGTGCCGGTGACGCTGCGCGAGGCCATCGCGCCCGCTGCGGCGCAGGCGGCGCTCGCCGCCGTGGCCGTGGGCATGCGGATGG
Organism: uncultured Gammaproteobacteria bacterium; assembly: GCA_964648865.1. GTDB lineage: Bacteria > Patescibacteriota > Patescibacteriia > 2-12-FULL-57-11 > 2-12-FULL-57-11 > SCUL01. The sequence continues at coordinate 134,864 of CAZYLV010000002.1, forward strand.
GCCTCAACCTGCTGGAATGCGTCGAGGGGTTGGCCGCCTTCACGCCGCCGCCCGGCCGCATGCGCGTCCTCCCCGGCATCAAGTACACGACGCTCATCGACGACACCTACAACTCCTCGCCGCTGGCCGCGGACCACGCCCTCCGCACGCTGCGCGCCATCGAGCTCGACGAGGACGACCGCCGCATCGCCGTCCTGGGCGACATGCTCGAGCTCGGGTCCGACAGCGAGCGGCTGCACCGCGAGGTCGGCGCGCTGGCCGCGCAGCTCGGCTTGGACATGCTCGTGACCGTCGGCGAGCGTTCGCGGGACGCCATCCGCGCGGCCCGCGAGGCCGGCTTCCCGGAGTCGCATCTGCTGGCCTTCTCGACGCCGGAGGAGGCCGGCCGCTACCTCCAGGGCATCATCAAGATCGGCGACGTGCTGCTCATGAAGGGTTCCCAGGGCGCACGCATGGAGAAGGTCGTCCGGGAGCTGATGGCCGAACCGCTCCGGGCACCCCAATTATTGGTGCGTCAGGAACCGCCCTGGGTGACCTGAGTGCAACGGAACCTGAGGATTTCCGTATATCCAGCCGGTGGGCGACCACCGGCGTTCGCGTCCAGGCCTGTCGATGACCGGCTTGACAGAACGCCAAAAACCGCGTATCTTTCGCGGTTCCGTGGGGTGGGCGTTCGGGAAGGTCCCGGCGCCTGCGTCTCCACGGATGCTCCTACGACAGCAGAGGAGGACACGTGTCCTCGAGCAAGACCAACGGCAGTCACCTCAAGCTCGTCAGCGACGGGCCGGAGGAGGACGTGGATGGCTTGGTGGGCAAGACGCTCACCAAGAACTATACGGTCCTCGCGAAGCTGGGGCAGGGCGGCATGGGCGCGGTCTACAAGGCCAAGCACCATACGCTCCGCACCCAGGTGGCCATCAAGGTCCTCAGGGCCGGGATGGGCAAGCTGGCCGCCGAGCGCTTCATCTACGAGGCGCGGACGGTGGCTCAGGTCAAGTCTCCGCACATCGTGCAGGTGATGGACTTCTTCCAGGACGATGACGAGCGCTACTGCCTCGTCATGGAGCTGGTCGAGGGCATCGACCTCGGCGAGGTCGTCGAGCGCGAGGGGCCGCTCCCGGTGGAGCGGGTGGTGGCCGTGGTCCAGCAGATGGCGTGGGCGCTCGCCGCCGCGCACAAGCTGGGCATCGTCCACCGCGACCTCAAGCCGGAGAACGTCATGGTCACGGACGTCGGCGGCAGCGACTTCGTCAAGATCATGGACTTCGGCATCGCCGCGGTGACGGACCCCGAGACGCGCGAGCGCCTCGACCGTCGCCAGATGACGCTCTCCATGGGCGGCATCGTCGGCACGCCGGAGTACATGGCGCCGGAGCAGGTGGCCGGCGATCCGCCGGACGCGCGGACCGACATCTACGCGCTCGGCGTGGTCACCTACTTCCTGCTCACCGGCAGCATGCCGATCGCGCAGGTCGAGGGCGGAAGCGTCGCCGGATTGCTGACGCGCATCCTGCACGAGCAGCCGACGCCGATCGGGCAGCACATGCCCGAGCTGGCGCCGCTCTGGCTGCCGCTCTCCAAGGCGCTCGCCAAGGACCGGGCCGACCGCTATGCGGACGTCCAGGCCTTCGCCGACGCGCTCATCGAGGCGGCCGGCCTGCCGGCACGGCCCTCCCGCGTCAGCGGGCAGCACCAGGCGATCGGCGCCGCGGCCCATGCCCCGACGCTGGACGCCACCGGCACCCGCCGCGCCGTGGACACCGCGGCACCGACGCGCGACGCGCCCCAGGCCGCGGCCGCCCCTCCCATGCGGAAGGAGCCGTCGGCCTTGCCGCTCATCGCCGGGCTCGGCGTGTTGCTGGCCGTCTGCGTCGGGCTGGCGTACGCGATCACGCTGCGCGGCGGCACGGTCACGGAGCCCGCGCTCGAGGGGTCGGCGGCGGAGACGTCGCCCCTTCCCGAGCCGGAGCCCCGGCCGCGCGTCGAGCGCGTCGCGGCGCCCCGGCCGGAACCGCGTGAGCCGCCGCGCGTCGAGCGGGTCGTCGCACCGCCGCCCCGCGTCGTCGAGACGCGGCCGGAGCCGAGCACGGCTCGGCCGGAGCCGGCACCCCCGCCGCGCATGGAGACGTCGACGGCGCTCAGCGCGGACGAGGAGACGCTGCTGCAGCGGGCGTGTGGCGAGCGAGGCAATCCCGCGCGGTGCAGGAGCGCGGTCCGCGACCATTGCCCTGCCTGCGACGAGGAGCAGCCGCTGCGCTGCCGGCTGGCCCGCGTCCGCGCGGGACTGGCCTGCCCCGGCGGCAGGTGACGGACGGTTCTGGAAGGTCAGCGGACCTTCCGGACCCATCCGTTATTCTTTTTGTCCCGATGCTTGACGGCCCCGGAAAAGCATGCAAGGTTGGTGCAGGTCCCGCCACATCCACCCGGCGGAGAAAGGACATTCACATCATGGCACGCAGCGTCCCTCCGCCGGCCATGGAGCCGGGGAAGGATCCCTATCTCGGCGCGGTCCTCGCGCGGCGCGACGGCGAACCCGTCATCATCCTCGAACGCCACATCGGCGGCGGGGGGATGAGCGTGGTCTACGCCACCAAGGCCCTGCCCGGGCATCCGGCTCGGGCGGTCAAGATGCTCAAGCACGAGCTCCTCAAGTCCGAGGAGGCCCTGGCCCGCTTCGGCCGGGAGGCGCGCATCCTGGAGCGGCTGGGTGAGCACCAGCACATCCTGCCGGTCATCGAGTACGGCATCGCCAAGGCGACGCCGTTCCAAGGCGAGCCCTACATCGTGATGCCGCTCGTCCGCGGCAAGACGGTGGAGGACATGATGGCCGACGCCCGTGACCACGGCGTCCCCGGGCGGTTCCCGCTCGAGTACGCCGTCAAGGTCATCGGCGACGTCTGCAGCGCGCTCATCGCGGCGCACGAGCACGTCGGCGAGGACGGCCGGGCGCTCCCCATCATCCACCGCGACGTCAAGCCCTCGAACGTCTTCGTCGAGGAGCAGCGCGGCGCGACGCGGGTCATGCTCGCGGACTTCGGGATCGCCCGGTTCTCGGATCCGGCGGTCTTCAAGGCCACGCTGGCCACCGACGTCAACACCATCGTCGGTACGCCGTGCTACATGGCGCCCGAGCAGGCCTTGTGCGAGCCGCTGACTCCTGCCGCGGACGTCTACGCGGTCGGGGTGATGGTCTACGAGATGCTCTCCGGTCGGCTGCCGATCGAGGAGCGCAAGACCGACGACACCGAGAGCCTGCTGCGTCGGATCGTCGTCGAGCCGCCGCGCCCGCTCAAGGACGTCATCCCGAGCTGCCCGGCGGCGCTCGACGCGCTGGTCATGCGGGCGCTCTGCAAGAGCCCCAAGGACCGGCCCAGCATCCGTGAGTTCCGTGACGGGCTCTCGGCGGCGACCGGCGCCCAAGTCAACCGCTCGGTGCGGCCGTCGGCGGAGCATCTGTCGTCGATCGGCGTGCCGCGCCTCGACCTGACGCCTCCCAAGGTGCCGCTCGACCTCCCGGCCCTGCCGGCACCGGGATCCAAGCCGCCGACCGTCGGCGTCAAGGGCGTCGGCGTGTCGGCGGACGAGGACGCCGAGACGCGCGAGTGGTCGCGCGGCGGCGAGGAGGACGGGCCGTCGTCCGGGCGGCTGTCCTTCCTGGTGTTCGCCGTGGTCCTGCTCCTGATGGCCGGCGGCATCGGCCTCATGGCCCTGAGCGTCGGACGCGGGGAGCACGCCGGCGTGACGCCCGTCGCGCGGCACGAGCGCCCGGACGCCGGCGTGCGTCTCCGGGAGCCTCCCGAGGTACGCCCGGACGCGGGCACGCCCCTCCTCGTCGAGCCGGCGCCTCCGCGCCCGGTGGCCGTGGTGCCTCGCGCCACGGCGCCGCCCGTCGATCCGGCGCTCGACGAGCATCATCGGCTCTGTCGGGCCGAGGTCGCCGCGCGTGCGCCGTCGACGGCCTGGCTCGGGCATTGCGCGGCCTACCTGGCCGCGCGGTGCGCGGAGGCCGACCGTCCGGTGGACTGCGGGCTCATCGAGATCCGCGTCCGCCAGGAGGCCGAGGCGCGCCGCCGCGCCCGCGAACGCCGACGGCGGGAGCGCGAGGAGCCGGAGCCGGACACGCCGTCCGCGGACGGCGAGTGAGACCGGCGCGAGCCCCCACCAGGGCTCGCCTTTTTCTTTCCCGACCCTTGCCAGGGGAGGCGGAAGATGCTATCTTTTCCCTCACATCGCGGCCCCATCGTCTATCGGCTAGGACAGTTGGTTCTCATCCAACAAAGAGGGGTTCGATTCCCCTTGGGGCTACCAAAGACGCGTCTCGTGGAAGCGAGGCGCGTTTTTGCGTCCTGTGCTAGAATATCCCCGTTTATGCTCTCGATCGCGGTCCTGCTGCTCGGCGCGCTGCTCGTCATCGCCACCTGGCATCTCGGGACGCATCTCATCTCCATCCTCGGCGGCGCGCCGTACGTGCCGTCGTCCGACGAGCGCATCCGGATGATGCTGCGCATGGCGCGCATCCAGCCGGGGGAGCGCGTCGTCGACTTGGGCTCCGGCGACGGGCGCCTGGTGATTTCCGCGGCCGCGCTCGGGGCGCGGGCCATCGGTTACGAGATCAACCCCTTCCTGACGCTGCGGGCCCGCGTCCTGGCCTGGCGTGCCGGATTGGGACACCGCGTCGACTTCCGGAACAGCACCTTCCTCAAGGCCGATCTGGGGGAGTACGACGTCGTCTTCTGTTATCTGCTTCCGTCGTTGATGGCCAAGGTGCAGGAAAAGGCCGAGCGGGAGCTCCGTCCCGGGTCGCGCATCGTGGTCAACGCCTTCCCGCTCCCGGCGTGGAAGCCCATGGCGCAGCGCGACCATGTCTACGTCTATGAGAAACGTTCCTGATATGGATGGGAAGCCCTGGTACCGCAAGAAACGGATCTGGATCGGCGCCGCGCTCGTCGCCCTGGCGGCCGTCATCGCCTATGCCGCGTACCAAGGCAGCCGGCCCTCGCCCGAGATGCGCGAGACCGTGGCCGTGCGTCGCGGCATGCTGGAGCGCACCGTCGAGGCCACCGGCGCCGTCAAAGCCGCGTCCGAGTTCGCGCTCGACTTCGACACCGCCGGTCGCGTCAAGGACGTCTTCGTGGAGGTCGGTGAGGAAGTGAAGGCCGGTCAGGTGCTGGCCGAGCTCGACGCCTCGGAGATCGACCTGGAGGTGCGCCGCGCCCGCGCCGTATTGGCCGTGGCCGTCGCCAACCTCAACCAGAAGCTCGCCGGTGAGGCGCCCGAGGCCATCCGTGCCAGCGAGGCGGACGTGGCCAAGGCCGCCGCGTCGCTCACCGAAGCGCAGACGACGCTGGCCAACCTGCGGCGGACCACGGCGCTCGACGTCCGCGACGCCGAGCTGGACGTCGCCGCCGCCGAGATCGCGCTCACCCAGGCGCAGCGCGACCAGCAGGACAGCGCCGCGCTCGACGCCGAGACCCTCATCAAGAAATACGACACGGCCCGCGCCGACCTGCTCAAGGCCGTGGTGACCTTCTCGACCGCGCTCAACGACATGGACGTCATCCTCGGCGTGGACAGCACCACGGCCAACGACGCCTTCGAGAGCATCCTGGGCGCGCAGCGTCCGCCGACGGTGGAGGCGGCCAAGAACGCCTACCTCGCCGCCAAGGCGCGCAAGGCCGAGGCCGACGCCGCGGTGCTGGCGCTGAGCGTCGGCTCTTCCGCATCGGCCGTGGACGCGGCCTTCGCGCCCGCGCTCGCCGCCAGCGAGGCCTTCACCGACGCCTTGGCCAAGACGCGTGAGGTGCTCGACGCCACGGCGCCGAGCAGCCAGTTCACGCTGACCGAGCTCAACACCAAGAAGACGACCATCAGCACGGACCGCACCGGCGTGGCCACGGACTACGGCACCATGCTCGGCGACCGCAACGGCATCGCCACCACCAGGATCGAGAACGCCAACGGCGCGCACGACGACGCCGAGGCCGTGGAGGACGCGCGCATCGCCCTCGACCAGGCCAGGCACGCGCTGGAGGCCGCACGGCTCGACGCGGAGACCACGGTCGCCGCGCAGGAGGCCGCCGTGGCCGTGGCCGTGGCCGGCCGCGACGGCGTCCAGGCCACGCTCGACCTCAAGAAGGCCGCGCTGCGCGCCTCGGACCGCGGCCCGCTCGATGCCGCCGTGGAGGAGGCACGCGCCGCCGTCGCCATCGCCGAGGAGGGCCTGCGCAAGGCGCGCATCGTGGCGCCGGCCGACGGCATCATCACCGACGTGGCCGTGAGCCCCGGCGAGGACGCCACGCCGCGCGTGGCCACCTCGGGAGCCATCCAGTCGACGTCGGCCGTGACCATGCTCGGCACGTTCGCCGAGATCGAGGCCGACGTCTCGGAGAACGACATCACCCAGGTCAGCGTCGGGCTCGACGTGACGCTCACCTTGGACGCCTTCGGGAACGACCGCGTCTTCCGCGGGCGCGTCATCGCCGTCAACCCGGCGGAGACGCTCATCCAGGACGTCGTCTACTACAAGGTGCGCATCGCCATCCTCGACGACGGTCCGGACATCCGCCCGGGCATGACCGCCAACATCACCCTCACCGGGACCCGCAAGGACGGCGTGCTGATCGTCCCGTTCCGCGCCGCCCGCGAGGTGGACGGCACGCGCGTGGTGCGCGTGGAGAAGGCCGACGGGAGCATCGAGGACCGCACGGTCACGCTGGGGCTCCGCGGCGACGGCGGCCTGGTGGAGATCGTCGACGGGCTGGCGGAAGGGGAGACGGTCATCGTCAGCATCCGTCCCGCAAGCCCATGACGCCGCTCCTCGAGATCGTCGACCTCAAGAAGGACTACCTCTCCGGCGAGCAGGTGACACCGGTGCTGAAGGGCGTGAGCGTCTCCGTCAACCCGGGCGAGTTCGTGGCCATCATGGGGCCGTCCGGGTCCGGGAAGTCGACGCTCATGCACATCCTGGGTTTCCTGGACACGCTGACCTCCGGCACCTACCGCTTCCAAGGCAAGGACGTCAGTCGGCTTTCGGACGTCGAGTTGGCGGACATGCGCCGCAGCCAGGTGGGCTTCGTCTTCCAGGCGTTCTTCCTCTTGCCCAAGATGACGGTGCTCGAGAACGTCATGTTGCCGTTGGCCTATGGCGACCTGAGCCCGGCGAAACGGCTGGTGCGGGCGCGCGAGGCCGTGCATGACGTCGGTCTCGGCCACCGCATGGAGTATCCGGCCGTGAAACTTTCCGGCGGCGAGAAGCAGCGCACGGCCATCGCCCGGGCGCTGGTCAACGATCCGCAGGTGCTGTTCGCGGACGAACCCACCGGCAACCTGGACTCCAAGTCCGGCGCGCAGGTGATGGTGCTGCTCGATGAGCTGCACCAGAAGGGACGCACCATCATCGTCGTGACGCACGAGACCGCGACCGCCGAGCATGCCCAGCGCATCCTGCGCATCCGCGACGGCCTCATCGTCAGCGACGAGACGGTCGCGCACCGCCGCAACGCCTCCACCGACAACGGCGACCTGGGCAAGTAGGTATGCGCATCCGCGACGTGCTGCAGACCGCCTGCCGCGGCCTCACGCAGAACCTGTTCCGCTCGTTCCTGGCCACGCTCGGCATCGTCATCGGTGTCGGCTCCGTCATCGTCATGCTCTCGCTCGGCAAGGGCGCGGAGGGGCTGATCCTGGGGCAGGTCTCGAGCTTCGGTCCGGACACCGTCTTCATCCAGCCCGGCGGCGGGGAAGCGGGCCCGCCGCGCTTCGGGGCCCTGACCACCATCAAGTACCGCGATTGGCAGCAGCTGCGCCGCAGCACGGACGTGCTCTCGGCCATGGCGCCGGTGCAGCTCCTGGAGGCCCGGGCCACCGCCGGCAGCGAGAAGAAGACGGTCAACCTCAACGGCACCGCGCCCGGAATCGCCGCGGTCAACAACCTGCGCATGGCCGCGGGCGGTTTCTTCACGGACGACGACCTGTCCTCGGCCCGCAGCGTGGCCGTCATCGGTTCCCAGATCGCCGCGGACCTCTTTCCTGGGCAGGACCCGCTCGGCCAGACGGTGCGGCTCAATCGCAAGCCCTTCGAGGTCATCGGCGTGGTGGAGCCTCAGGGCACCCAGTTCTTCCAGAACCTCGACGAACGCATCTACGTGCCCATCACGGCCATGCGCAAGGAGCTCGCGTCGCCCGACTACGTCAACTTCATCACCGGCGTGGCGGCGGTGCCGCTGGAGACCGCGCAGGAGGAGCTGCAGCGGGTGATGCGCGAGCTGCACGGCATCGACAACCCCACGGACGATCCCGACAAGGACGATTTCCGCGTCGGCAGCTCCGTGGAAGCCGCGGCCGTCTTCGGCAGCATCTCCACCGTGCTGACGCTCTTCCTTACGGCCATCGCCAGCATCTCGCTGGTCGTCGGCGGCATCGGCATCATGAACATCATGTTGGTCTCGGTCACCGAGCGGACCCGCGAGATCGGCTTGCGCATGGCCGTCGGCGCCGCCCGGCGCGACGTCCTGGGGCAGTTCTTGGGCGAGGCCGTGCTGCTGACCTTCGGCGGCGGCGTGCTCGGCGTCTTGGGCGGGGCGACGTTCTCGCTCCTGGCTTCCGTCCTGATCGCGAGGTTCCAGACGGGCTGGATCTTCGCCGTGCCGCTCGACGCCGTGGGGTTGGCCGTCGGCGTCTCCGTGGCCACCGGCATGCTGTTCGGCTTCTACCCGGCGGTGCGCGCCTCACGCCTCGACCCCATCGAGGCCCTGCGCTTCGAGTGACCGTATGCGCCTCCAGGACATCACCGTCTCCGCGGTGCGCGGCCTGCGGCAGAAGCCCGGGCGCTCGGTGCTGACCGCGCTCGGCATCATCATCGGCGTGGCGGCGGTCATCGTCATGCTCTCGCTGGGCAAGGGCGCGGAGTCCGTCATCCTCGGCCAGCTGCAGAACTTCGGGCCCAGCACGCTGTTCGTGGAGCCGGGCGCGACGGAAGGGCCGTCGCAGCTGGCCTCGTTGACCGCCCTCAAGATCAAGGACGTGGAGAGGCTGCGGGACGTCCCCGAGGTCGGGACGCTGGCGCCGGTGCTGTTCAACGACGAGATCGCCAACGCCTTCGGCACGCAGATGAACGTGACGGTCTTCTCCACCACGCCGGACATCCTGGAGATCGAGAGCGTCGACATGGCCGCCGGCCGCTTCTTCGCCCCGGAGGAGTCCGACGCCTCGGCCTTCGTGGCCGTGCTCGGCAGCAAGGTGGCGGACGAGATCTTCGGCGGCGCGGACGCGGCCATCGGCCAGGAGATCCGCGTCGGCCGGCGCGGCTTCGAGGTGATCGGCGTGGCCGAGCCGCGCGGCACGCAATTCATCATCGACATGGACACCTATGTCTACGTGCCGTTCACGACCGGCGCCGACCGGCTCTTCGGCGTGGATTACGTGGCCTATGCGGAGATGGTGCCGGCAGCGGGCGTGACCGCGGCGCAGGCCAAGGAGGCCGTGGCGGCGGCGCTGCGCGAGATCCACCGCATCGAGGACCCGGCCGACGACGATTTCCACATCACCACCGCCGAGGAAGCCGCGGCCATCCTCGGCAGCGTCTCCCTGGCGTTGACCCTGTTCCTGACGGCGGTGGCCGGCATCTCGCTGGTCGTCGGCGGCATCGGCATCATGAACATCATGCTCGTGGCCGTCACCGAGCGGACCCGCGAGATCGGCCTGCGCATGGCCGTCGGCGCCACCCCGCGCGACATCCGGCGGCAGTTCCTGGTGGAGGCCGTGACGCTGACCGGCTTCGGCGGGATCCTGGGCGTCGCGTTGGGGGTTGGCGCGTCGTTCCTGGCGGCGATCGTCATCGGCCGGCTGCAGACGGGCTGGGTCTTCATCGTGCCCCTCGAGGCGGTGATCGTGTCGTTCCTCGTGGCCGCCGGCACGGGGCTCGTCTTCGGCCTCTACCCGGCCACCAAGGCGGCCAAGCTCAATCCCATCGACGCCTTGCGGTACGAGTGAGGGTGGGGTAGCGTAGCGCCGACATGTCCTGGATCTGGGACAACCTGCTGTACGCGCCGTTGCTCAACGCCCTGATGTGGCTGTACCAGTACGGCGCCGGGCAGAACCTGGGCTTGGCCATCGTGCTGCTCACCGTCTGCCTGCGGCTGGCCTTGTTGCCGCTCTCGGTGCTCTCGGAGCGCGACAGCTACGAGTTCGACAAGTTGGCGCCGGACCTCGAGCGCATCAACGAGGACACGCGCCACGATCCGGTGCAGCGCAAGGAGCGCATCCGTGAGCTGCTCAAGGAGCGCAGGCTTCACCCGTGGGCCAAGGTCTGGGGGCTCGGCGTGCAGGCGCTCGTGCTCGTGCTGCTCTACCGCGTCTTCGTGGACGGCATCAACGTCCACCTCACGGACCTCTATGCCTGGGTGCCGCGTCCGGCTTCGGTCAACACCGTCTTCCTGGGCACGGACATCGGCCGGCACAGCGCCCTGTGGGCGGGCGTGGTGGCGGCGCTGCTGTTCTTCGAGATCGGCTTGGAGCAGCGCCGTGCGCCGGGCAGCGTCACGAGGAGCGACGTGCTCTTCTCGCTGTTCTTCCCGCTCTTCACCTTCCTCGTGCTGTGGTGGCTGCCGGCCGTGAAGGCGCTGTTCATCCTCACCTCGATGCTCTTCTCCATGGGCATCGTCGCGCTGCGTAAGGCGATGTTCCCGGTGCCCTCGACAGCCGCGGCGAAAGCTGCGTAGGATATCCCCACTATGGCCGATTCGTTGGACAAGCTGATGTACTCCTTCGTGATGGAGGACGTCCTCAAGGGACTCTTCATCTACGTGCCGCCGGGCTATGTGGCCTGCGTCTACGACCTCGGCCGCGGCGTGCTGCGCAAGGTGATGACGCCGGGGCTCCACCTCAAGATCCCGTTCTGGCAGAAGGCCAAGCTGTTCAACACGCAGACCTTGGAGTACTCCATCTCCAAGCAGTTCAACCTGGCCAACACGCGCGGCCTGGGCGACCAGCCCATCATGACGCAGACCGCGGACGGCGCACGGCTGTCCATCGAGGGCACGATCCTGCTGCGGTTGGACGTCAACCAGATCCCGACCATCTGGCAGACCATCGGCGAGGACTTCGTGGCCAAGATCGTCCGGCCGACCATCCAGAGCCGCCTGCGCATGGTGGCCTCGCGCTATCCGGCGGAAGAGATCCTCGGCAACCGGCGCGACCACGTGGAAGCCGAGACCAAGAACGAGCTGGAGCGCATCTTCTACCCGCGCGGCATCTTCGTGGAGAACGTCCTGCTCTCGGACCTGGGGATGCACAGCGACCATCGGGGTTGAGACGGAGCGAAGGGCTTGACGCCCTTTTTTCGTTTTGGCACTCTTGGCCTGTGACTGCTAATTCGGGCACGTAGGGGCGTCATGCATTACGCCCCTACACGGAATCGCCATGTTGACCGAACGGCAAGAAAACCTGCTCTTCGCCCTCATCCGCGAGCATGTGCGCTCGGCGGAGGCCGTGGGCTCCCAGACGCTCGTCGGGAAGCACGGCTTCGACGTCTCCCCGGCGACCGTCCGCATCGAGCTCGGCGCGCTCGAGGAGCAGGGCTACATCGCCCAGCCGCACACCTCGGCCGGACGTATCCCCACCGAGGCCGGCTACCGCCTCTTCGTCCAGCGCATGCTTGAGAAGGGCATGAGCGCGCCCGCGCAGAGCCGCAAGCCCGCGTTGCCCAAGGATGCCGAGCAGGCCGTGAAGGCCGTGGCCAAGCACTTGGCCGACGGCTGCGGCACGGCCGTCTTCGTCGGCTTCCGTCCGCGCCACGTCTACTACACCGGGCTGACGCTGCTGTTCTCGCAGCCCGAGTTCCAGGAGTACGGCCGCGTGGCCCGCTTCAGCGAGGTCATCGATCGTCTGGATGAGGTGATCGAGCGCGTGCACCCCAAGGTGGACGGCACCGTCGCGGTCTGGCTGGGGCGCGAGAACCCGTTCGGCGCGCTGTGCGCCACGCTCGTCACCCGCTACGGCCGGAGCGCCGGGGTCATCGGCGTGCTCGGGCCGCTCCGGATGGACTACGAGCGCAACTGGCAGCTCCTCACCGCCGCTCAGCACCTGTTGGAACGCGTATGACCGATCCGAAGAAGTCCCCGAGCGACGTCGAGGGGCAAACGAATCTTGAGGAATGCGTCAAGCAGCGCGACGAGTACCTGGCCGGATGGAAGCGTGCGCTGGCGGATTACGACAACCTCAAGAAGGACGTGGCGCGCGACAAGAACCAGATGGCCGCGTACGCCACCGAGGACGCCGTCCACTCCTTCTTGCCCGTGCTCGACAACCTCAAGCAGGCCATGGCTCACGTCCCGGCGGAGCACGCCGCGAGCGATTGGGCCAAGGGCGTCGGCTTCATCGTCAAGCAGTTCGAGGGCGTGTTGAACGGCTACGGCGCACGGGCCTTCCCGAGCGTCGGCCTGGCCTTCGACCCGAGCCGCCACGAGGCGGTAGGGGAGGAAGCGGAAGGCCAGGGCGCGGCGGGCACGGTGCTGCGCGAAGTGCAGGCCGGCTACGAGCTCGACGGCCGCGTCATCCGCCCCGCCAAAGTGATCGTCAAGAAATAACGTCCATATCAATACCCATATGTCCCTCATCCGCTGGTCGCCGTTCGAGATGTTCCCTGAGTTCGAGGAGATGCGCGCGCTCATCCCGCCCGTCGACGTCTACGAGACGGAGAACGCCGTCGTCGTGGAGTCGCCGGTGCCGGGCGTCGATCCCGAGAAGATCGAGATCACCGTCGCCGATGGGGTTCTCACTATCCGTGGTGAGGATGAGAAACGCTCGGAAGTCGACGAGAAGAATTATTACCGGAAAGAAGTCCGCCACGGCAGCTTCAGCCGCTCGGTAGCGCTGCCGGTGAACGTGGTCGGCGAGAAAGCCGAGGCCACGGTCGAGAAGGGTATCCTGCGCGTCTCCATCCCCAAAGCAGCGGAAGAGAAGGGGAAGCGCATTTCCGTGAAGATCAAGAAATAGCCTATGCCGAAGATCCTGGGAATCGACTTGGGCACCACCAACTCCTGCATGGCCGTCATCGAGGGCGGCCAGCCCAAAGTCGTCGACAACAAAGAAGGGGCGCGGACGACGCCCTCGATGGTCGCCGTGTCGAAGACCGGCGAGCGCCTGGCCGGCCAGCTGGCCAAGCGCCAGGCCGTGACCAACCCCGAGAACACGCTCTTCTCCGTGAAGCGCCTCATCGGCCGCCGCTGGAGCGACGCCGAGGTGCAGCGCGACGCCAAGTGGCTGCCCTTCAAGGTGCAGCAGGCCGGGGAAGGCGTGAAGGTCCGCATGGGCGACAAGGACTACACGCCGCAGGAGATTTCCGCGATGGTCCTGCAGAAGCTCAAGGCCGACGCCGAGGAGCGCCTGGGTGAGAAGATCACGGAGGCCGTCATCACCGTGCCGGCCTACTTCGACGACGCCCAGCGCCAGGCCACCAAGGACGCCGGCAAGATCGCCGGGCTCAAGGTCGCGCGCATCATCAACGAGCCGACCGCCGCGGCGCTGGCCTACGGCTTCGACCGCAAGAAGGACGAGAAGATCGTCGTCTACGACTTGGGCGGCGGAACCTTCGACGTCTCGGTGCTGGAGATCGCCTACGACGCCTCCAGCGCGCAGAACACGGTGGAGGTCCGCGCCACCAACGGCGACACGCATCTGGGCGGCGACGACTTCGACCAGCGCATCATCGACTGGATGGTCGCCGAGTTCCGCAAGGAGAGCGGCATCGACCTCTCCAAGGACGCGCTCGCCCTGCAGCGCATCAAGGAGGCCGCGGAGAAGGCCAAGATCGAGCTCTCGAGCGCCGCGCAGACCGAGATCAATCAGCCCTTCATCACCTCGGACGCCAACGGCCCAAAGCACTTGAGCATGACGCTCTCCCGCGCCAAGCTCGAGGAGCTGGTCGGCGACCTGGTGGAGAAGACGCTCGAGCCGTGCAAGAAGGCGCTTGCCGACGCCAAGCTCTCCGTCGGCGACATCCACGAGGTGGTCATGGTCGGCGGCATGACGCGCATGCCGCTGGTGCTCCAGACCGTGGAACGTTTCTTCGGCAAGAAGCCCAACATCACGGTCAACCCGGACGAGGTCGTTGCCATCGGCGCGGCCATCCAGGCCGGCAACCTCCAGGGCGACCTCAAGGGCGAGCTGCTGCTCCTCGACGTGACCCCGCTCTCGCTCGGCATCGAGACGCTGGGCGGCGTGATGACCAAGCTCATCGAGCGCAACACCACCATCCCGGTCTCCAAATCCCAGGTCTTCTCCACGGCCGCGGACAACCAGCCGCAGGTGGAGATCCACGTGCTCCAGGGCGAGCGCGAGATGAGCGCGGACAACAAGTCGCTCGGCCGGTTCGTGCTCGACGGCATCCCGCCGGCGCCGCGTGGCATCCCGCAGGTCGAGGTTTCCTTCGACCTGGACGCCAACGGCATCCTGTCCGTGAAGGCCAAGGACCGCGCCACCAACAAGGAGCAGAAGATCACCATCACCGCCTCGACCGGCCTCTCCAAGGAAGAGGTGGAGCGCATGAAGAAGGACGCCGAGCTCCACGCCGCGGACGACAAGAAGAAGCGGGAGCTGATCGAGGCGCGCAACATCGCGGACACCATGGCCTACACCACGGAGAAGATGCTCAAGGAGAACGCCGAGAAGATCGCCGCGGACGAGAAGACGAAGCTTGAGGAGAAGCTCGCGGCGCTGCAAAAGGTGAAGGACGGCGACGATCTCGCGGCCATCAAGGCGGCGGCCGACGACCTGGGCCAGCTCGCGCAGCAGGTCGGCGCCAAGCTCTACCAGGCGCAGCAGCCCCCGCCCGGCGCCGAGCAGCCCAAGGCCGAAGAGAAGAAAGATGACGCGCCGATCGAAGGCGAGTTTACCGAGAAGAAAGAATGACGCTCGGCGGCGCGGCTGCCTCTCCGCACGGCACATGGGTGTTGTCGGGTCGTGTCCGGCTGCCGCGCTCGGACGCTCGGCAGTGCCGACAGCCCCGCTTGCGCGGGGATGTGCCACGCGTCGATAAGCAGCCGCGCCGCCTCGCTGGGTGATGAAAACAAGAAATGCCCAAGGACTACTACAAGATCCTCGGCGTCGAGAAGGGCGCGAGTCCGGAAGACCTCAAGAAGGCCTTCCGGTCTTTGGCGCATAAGTACCACCCGGACAAGGGCGGCGATCCGGAGAAGTTCAAGGAAGTGAACGAGGC
>CAZYLV010000003.1:0-100895 GCA_964648865.1 uncultured Gammaproteobacteria bacterium
GCAGTGGACTGTTAATCCATTGGTCGTGGGTTCGAATCCCACCCCCGGAGCCATGACAAAACGCTCGGTCTCGCGCCGGGCGTTTTGTCATGATTTTGGGTACAATGAATGCATGGCCAAAGCGACGATTTCCAAAGGGGCCGTCCACGCGCTTCCTGCGGACATGCGCCATGCGCTCGCTGCCGACAGGGCGGCGCTGGCGGCCTGGGAGGCGATCACGCCGCTCGCGCGCAACGAGTGGATCTGTTGGGTGACCTTCGTCAAGAAGGAGGAGACGCGCAAAGAGCATGTCAAAAGGGCGGTCCGCCAGCTCAAGGAGGGGAAGCGTCGGCCCTGCTGCTGGATCGGCTGCATCCATCGCACGGACAAAGCGATCAGCCCTTCGGTACAGGGAGTGCTCAGTCGGCGATCCAAAAAGACTGGAAAGAGGTAACGCATCGCATATGAAGAAAGGCACCTACGTCGACGGCTTCGTCCTGATGATTCCCAAGCGGAACGCGGCCGCTTACAGGAAGATGGCGCGGGAAGGGCTCAAGGTCTGGATGCGGTTCGGCGCGCTGGACTATAAAGAGTGCGTGCTGGACGACGTGCGGCCGGACCCGATGGTCGTGACGACCTTCCCCAAACTGGTCAGGGCCAGACCGAGCGAGGCCGTGTGGTTCTCGTTCATCGTCTACAAGGACAAGCGGCATCGCGACGCCGTCAACAAGAAGGTCATGGCCTTCTTGAAGGAGAAATACACCGATGCCGACATGAAGATGCCGTTCGACATGAAGCGTTTCAGCTCCGGCGGCTTCACGGTGCAGGTCGGTGCCTGATGATGTGGGCGGCGGTCTCCTGTCTGCTATACTGCAGGCATGAAGATCGCCACGAACGTCCAGCGCGACGCGTTCGGCGGCATCACCATCTCGAACCTCGCGCTCTTCAACTGGTTGGAGGAGCAGAAGGACACCATCGTCGGCATCGAGTACGTGATCGGACGCCATATCATGGGGCCGGTGGTCTTCCGCCGGTACGATCCGTCGTTCTTCCGTCACCACATCGTCAATGGCATCGACATCATCCCACGGCTGCCGTGGGAGAAGGCCTGGTCGCTTGCGGCGTTGCGCCGTCGCTGGGACGTGCTGGTGGAGGAGACCAAGGATATCCTCAGGCGGGAGGTGCCGGACGTCGTGCTCATCAACGGCACCTATTACGCGCCGTGGATCCTGGCTACGGCGGCACGTGAGCTCGGCATCCCCACGGTGCTGCGCTACGCCGGCGTGCTGCAGCGCGAGGTCGGGCACTGGGGGTACCTGCCGCGCCGCCGTCTGCTCGCCTACGAGCGGTCCATCGCCGAGACCGCCGACGCCATCGTCTACCCGTCGCAGCTCTGCCGCAGCGTCGTCGAGGCGGAGATCATGCGGACGTCCGCGGCCCGGAGCGTCGTCATCCCCAATCCGGTGGAGGCGAGGGTGCTCCCGTCGCGTCGGCCGGGCGGCCGCTTCACCATGGCCGCGGTGGGCAGGTGGAGCCGCATCAAGAACTTCCAGGCCTTCGTGGCGCTGCACGAGACGCTGCGCGCCGAGCGCTGGCCGCATCGGGCCATGCTCGTCTCCGGCGCCTACGACCGGCGCATCGTCCCGGAGACGGTGGAGATCGTCCCGTCGATGAGCCACGACGACCTGCAGCGGTTCTTCCGCTCCATCCATCTGCTGGTCGTGCCGTCGCTCTTCGAGACCTTCTGCAACGTCGCCGCCGAAGCCGTCATCCTGGGGACGCCGGTGTTGGTCTCCGAGCAGGTCGGCTTCTCCGAGATCCTGCGCAAGGCCGGGATGCAACGCATGGTGGTGCACGACTTCGACGATCCGGACCGCGTCGCCGAGGTCGTCAAGCGATTGGCCAAGAAGCCGGTGCTCAAGACCGAGCAGCGGCGCGTGGCGGAGCTCCTGGACTCGCAGGTCGTCCACCGCCGCATGCGCGCCGTGCTTGACGGCGTGCTCCGCCGCGGCGTCTGACGTCCGACGGGAGGGGATTGGCGTCCGGAGCCCGGTGCGGTAGCATCCCCTCGATATGCCCGGCGAAGGCCTCAGCAACATCAAGATCGACGGGGAGAAGCTCCTGGCAATCGAGGACGTCCTCGGCATGGACAAGGCCCGGGAGATGGCCCAGGCGCACAAGCCCAAGGCCTTCGGCGGGCTGCTCAACATGCTCAACCGGCCGAAGGTCGAAGATATCGACACGGTCTACGAGGAAAAGCGCTACGAGGCCTTTTGGCGCGTGCTCGGCGCCTCGCGCTTCGAGTACAAGCGGCGCGCGTCCTACCGCGTTCCGGTGGACGCGATGGTCCGCGAGATCGAGGCGCTCGGCACGACGTTCTCCGTGGCGCCGGAGGCCAAGAGCTTCGAGATCGCCGGCGTGGAACGTTGCGTCGAGGAATACCGTCAGGAGATCCTGGTCGACGCCTCCACCGGCCAGCCGGGCGACTACGCCAAGTACGTCGGCCTGCCCACCCGGCAGCTCTCCGGCACCGACGAGCTCACCAAGGACGGCACGCCCATCGTCGCGTTGGAGGCCAAGCCGGCCTTCCTCGTGCGCACCGCCGTGACGGCGCTCATCAAGCCCATCCAAGCCGATCAGATCCTCGACGAGCGGATCGGCATCTCCGAATTGGCGCTCTCCTTCATCCCGGTCTACACCTTCGAGTTCCACTGGAAGCCCAAGGACAAGCGCGTCACCGTGTCCTTCGACGGCGCCACGGGCGAGCTGCGGCCGCAGGCCAACAAGATCACCACGCGGCTGCGGGAGTCCTTCACCAACGACGAGCTGTTCGAATTCGGTAAGGAGGTCGCCAATTTCGTCCCCGGCGGCGGGTTGGCCATGATGGTCGGCAAGAAGGCCATCGAGCTGACCAAGAAGAAGTAATCAGCGCACGGCCACGATCTCGTAGGTGACGTCCCTGCCGGCGATCTCGCGGACCACGCGGTCGCCGGCTGCGCGTCCCAGGAGCGCCTGTCCGATGGGGGAGAGGTGCGAGACCAGGCCCTTGCCGGGATCGGCTTCCTGCGAGCCGACGATGCGGTAGGTGCGCTCCGTGCCGTCGACGCGCACCGTCACCGTGGCGCCGACGCCGACCGTGCCGTCCGCCGCGCCCTCCGGCACGACCACGGCACGGGCCAGCCGCGCGCGCAGCGAGGCGATGCGGTCGTTGATGCGGCGCAGGTGGGACTTGGCTTCGGTGTAGGCGGCGTTCTCCGAGAGGTCACCCATCTCCTTGGTGCGGGCCACCTCCTCGGCCGCTTTGGGCCGCTCGGCCTTCTCCAGCCGCTCGAGCTGCCGCTCCATGCGGGCCATGGCGTCGGCCGTGAGGTAGGCGTCGGCTGCGGGCGATTGGAACTTGCGGTGCTGCTCGGCACGGCGGCGGGGGACCTGCATATCACCGGCGACGCGGAATGATGCGGTCGCGCAGCAGCAAGGCCGTTGCGACGGCGCAGGCCAGGAGCAGCAGATAGACGCCCATGATGGAGGCGTACGGGAGCGGTACGGCGCGGAGCGCCCCGAGAGTGAGCGCCGACAGCCAGGAGACGCCGGAGATGGCCCCGCCGGCGAGCAGGAGGGTCTTGTGTCGGGCGAGCATCTCACGGATCGCCGGCCCGCGGCCGGAGTGGGTGAGCAGCCGCGGGATGTGGACGGCGTGGAAGACCAGGCCGTTGGCGGTGATGACCGCCACGACGGTCATCTTGGCCAGGAACTTGGACGAGGCCAGGTAGTACGGCGGATCGGTCAGGAAGAGGCCGGTGCCGCTCGCCGCGAGAAGGGCCAGGCCGGCCCAGACCATGCGGCTGCCCAGCTTGAGGAAGCGGAGCTCGGTGGCGGAGAGCCGTCCGTCCCGCACGCTCGCCAGGAACATGGCGTCGCTGGCGAAGGCGCCGCCGGCGCCGACGGCCACACCGAGCAGATGCGCCAGGGTGAGCAGGGTCTTGACGTCCATGGCTGGGATTCTACCACGGCTTTACTTCCTCCACGGGTGTTGTATCCTGTGGGCGCAAAGGCAGGCAGCGTGGAAATCTGTCGAATTTCCGCAACGTGCCGAAATTTGCAGGTTATTCACTTGAGGAACGCCCAATCGCTACCTATGACCGGTACGATCAAGCGCGTCACCGACAAGGGGTTCGGCTTCATTGCCCCGGACGGCGGTGACAAGGACGTCTTCTTCCACATGTCCTCCCTCGTCGGGGTCAACTTCGACGAGCTCCGTGAGGGGGACAAGGTCTCCTTCGAGACCGAGGAATCGGACAAAGGTCCTCGCGCGGTCAACGTGCAGCGCGCCTAAGCAGGCCGCTCCAAGACCGCCCTGTCATCCGACGGGGCGGTTTTGTGTTACCATGTGCTCCATATGCCGCACGTCCAGATCATCCTCGCCAGCACGCGCCAGGGCCGCGTCGGCGACAAGGTCGCCGCCTGGGTGGCCAAGAAGGCCAAGAAGCGCAAGGACTTCACCTCCGAGCTCGTCGACCTGCGCGACTGGCCGCTGCCGTTCTTCGACGATCCCAACTATCCCGGATCCGGCGACTACTCCTACGCCTACACGAAGAAGTGGTCCAAGCACGTGCAGAAGGCCCAGGGGTTCGTCATCGTGACCTGCGAGTACAACCACGGCTATCCGGCCGTGCTCAAGAACGCGCTGGACCACCTGTACAAGGAGTGGCACGACAAGCCGGTGGCCTACGTGAGTTACGGCGGCGTGGCCGCGGGGACGCGCGCCGTGGAGCAGCTCCGCCAGGTGACCGATGAGCTGCACATGATCCAGGTCCACGACGAGGTCAACATCCCGTTCATCGCCAAGGCCTTGGGCGAGGACGGCGCGCTGCTGCAGGAAGACATCCACGCGCCGCGCCTGGAGAAGGTCTTCGACGAGCTGGCCCGCAAGATGGGCCGATCCTGACGGCTATGCACAGATTCGAGATCAGCGAGACGGACGGCGGTCGGCGCGTCACGGTCCGCGGCGGCACGCGCGCCGGGCTGGTCATCGCCGCCGTCCAGGGGCTGACCAGGGCCTTGCTGCCGCCGGAGCCCGCCTCGCAGACGGAATCGGAGGCGGTCGACCGTCCGTTCGCACACAAGGCCGAGTCCTTCGAGGCGCTGCTCGAGGCGCTGCTGTCCGAGGCCCTGGCGTCGGCCGTGGCCGAGGGCGAAGCGTACGAGCACGCCCGCTTCGAGCTCATCACCGACCGCGAGGCCAAGGGCGGCTACGTCGGCCGCAGGGCCGGAGGTTTCGCCCGTCCGGCAGACGCGCTCCGCGTCACGCCGGGCAGCGTCAGGCGCACCGAGGACGGGGCGTGGGAGGCGGAATTCACCGTAATGGGGAACGCGCGATGAGGACCTTCGATTTCCTGATCCTGGGAGGCGGCGGCATGCAGGGCCGCATCGTGGCACGCGACCTGTTGGAGAGCGGCCATCGCGTCTGCCTGGCGGACCTCTACGCCGACGGTGTCCAAGACATCCTCACGCGCTATCCGCTCACGGCCTATGAGTTCGTGGACGTGCGCAAGCCGGCGCTCACCCGGCGTCTCATCCGCAAGGTCGGCGCGCCGATCGTCATCAACTGCGCGGAAGGGGATTGGGACCTCCTGGTCTACAAGGCCTGCCTCAAGGCCGGCGTCCACGTCATCGACTTGGGCTCGGACATCCCGATGACCCGCAAGCAGCTGGACATGCACCAGGACTTCAAGGCCGCGGGGCTGCTGGCCATCACCGGCTGCGGATCGACGCCCGGCATCAACAACATCATGCTGCGCTACGCGGTGCGCGACTTCCGCACGGTCCGCGACATCGAGGTGGGCTTCGCCTGGACCTCGAGCCTCAAGACCTTCGTGGTGCCGTTCTCCATCGAGAGCATCATCGAGGAGTGCACCGAGCCGGCGCCGGTCATCGAGGGCGGCAAATGGGTCGACAAGGTGCCGTTCGAGAACGTCGAGGTGCGGCGCTTCCGCAAGATCGGCCGCCAGGCCATCTTCCCGGTGCGCCATCCCGAGACCTACACCTTCTCCCTCTATCACAAGAAGGACGGCCTCAAGAACCTGACCTTCTACGCGGGTTTCCCGGACCACACCATGCGGGTCATCCGCATGCTCATCGACCTCGGTTTCAGCGAGAAGGAACCGCTGCAGATCGAGCAGCAGCTGGTGCGCCCCGGCGACGCGCTGTCCCGCGTCCTGACCCGCCTGGAGATGCCGCCGGGCTACACCGAGACCGAGAACCTTTGGGTCTGGATCAAGGGCACGGCCAAGAACGGCCGCAAGACGGACACGCTCATGGAGTGCATCGTGCCGCCGATCGATGGCTGGGAGGAGGCCGGCTGCAACGTCGACACCGGCATGCCGGCGTCGATCATCGCCCAGATGATCGCCTCCGGGCGCATCAAGGCGCGCGGCAGCTTCCCCCCGGAACCGGTGGTCCCGCCCGAGCCGTTCTTCGCCGAGCTGTGGAAGCGCGGCATGCGCGTCTACCAGGACGGCAGGCTCATCAACCGCGGCGGCCGCCGCCGTCCCCGGAAAGCGTGATACACTGGAGCAGTCATCCTTCATCGCAGGCGTATGATGGGATTCTACGGCGCGGGCGGCTGGGGGCTCATGGGAGCGTTTTGGCTCGTATGGGCGGTGGTCTGGACCGTCAACTCGGTCCTGATCATGATGGTCCTCTGGAAGCTCTACGGGCGCCTCGGCAAGAAGTGAGCGGATACACGAAACCCCGGGACAAGCCCCGGGGTTCCGTTATCAGGTCCGACAAGCGCGACCGATACAAACCTTTGGAGAACGCAGTTGAAGGCCGAACAGTGTTGCTTTTTCCTTTTCTGTACGTCTTTTCAGGTAAGGGGGGAGTATAGCACGGCAGGCGGCTTTTGTCAAGCCAGGAGGCCTCAGAGCCAGCGGTTCCGCCAAAAGACCGCCAGCAACAGGCCGGAGCAGGCGCCGATGAACGTCAGGAGGCCGAAGAACGCCAGGGGGTGCTGCGCGAAGGGCAGGGCGATGTTCATGCCGTAGAAGCCGCTCACCAGGTTCGGCACCATCAGGATGACCGTCAACGAGGTCAGCAGCTTGATGACCCGGTTGAGGTTGTTGGTCATGATCGTCGAGTAGGCCTCGCGGATCGTGACGATGGTCTTGAGGTTGGAGCGGCACAGCTCGATGAGCTGGTTGGTGGAGAGGGTCAGGTCCTCGACCAGGTCCTGGTCGGCCTCGTAGAAGCGGATGCGCTTGCCGAGGACGAGCTGCTCGAGGCTGGCCAAGGTCGGGGTCAGCGAGGTCAGGAAGTCCTGGAGCACGCCCTCGTAGCCGACGAAGCGCACGATGTCGCGGTTGTCGAGGGACTCCAGCCGCAGCTGCAGCCCGGCGTTGCGGATGCCCCGGGCGATCTCCTGGACGGCGGCGTTGTAGCCCTGCGTGACGTGGGCCAAGAGCTGCAGGAGCAGCTTGGTCTTCTGCGTCGTCACGAGGTCGGCGCGTCGGGCGAGCGCGTCCAGGCTCGGCAGCGGGCCGCCGCTGACGGTGATGATCGCCGTCTCGGCGAAGACGATCAGCAGCGGTTGGGTCTGGACGCCGTCCACGCGTCGGACGGGCGCGCGGGTGTAGATGTAGACGGCGTCCCTCTCGATCTCCAGGCGCGGCACCTCGAGCGGATCGAGCGCGTCCTTGAGGTGCCCCGGATCCAGCCCGTAGCGGCGCACGAGCTCCGCGAGCTCGGCCTCGGTCGGCGTTTCGGCGCGCACCCAGCTGCCGGAGCGGAAGTCGGGAGACGCGGTCAGCCGCTCGCCCTTGAGGCTGCGGAAATGCGCCGTCAGCATGCCTCCTCCCGCGGGTCAGCGCGTCGCGGCCGTGACCGCCGTCGCACGGCTGCGCATGGCGTCCCGCACGGCGCGCAGCTTATGCACGTAGTGCATCGTCTCGAGCTTGAGGCGGGAGCGGAGACGCACGATGTAGCGCTCTTGGGCGTCCATGTTCTCGTCCCAGACCACCATGGCCTTGCGCACGATGGGGTAGCCGCCGTTGTAGGAGGCCGCGAGGTACTCCTGGATGCGGTCGCGGTCGGCGTCCCAGTCGGCCACGGTCGTCTCGGGGAGGCGGGAGTGGATGTAGTCGAGGTAGGCGACCTGGGTGCGGATGGCGTTATGGGGGTCCTTGAGGCCGGCCTCGAAGTCGGGATTGAGGCCGAGCTCCGGCCGCCGGGCCATGGAGGCGTAGGTCGAGGGGATGAACTGGGCCAGGCCGAAGGCGCCGGCCGAAGAACGGGAGTAGTTGTAGGAACGCTCCTCGTTGGCGCCGACCAACGCGTAGAAGGCGTCAAGCGACTCCTGCGGGTATGTGATCGCCGTCTGCACGTCGAGGTGCTCGATGGCCAAGATGGCCTTGACCAGCTCCGGGTCGACGGTGTCGGCCATGAGCTTGCCGTCGAAGGCCTGCGAGCCGATGCCGTCCTGGCGCAGCTTGCCGTAGACGTCCTGGACCGTCCGGTCGAGCCACTGGCTGCCGTAGGCGGCCATCTCCGGCGTCCTGATGCCGTTCGAGTAGGGGACGTAGGTCACCTCCTGGACCTCGTACTTCGTCCCACTGCCGCTGACGTCCTTGTAGATCTGGTAGCGCACGGCGACCACGACCTCGCCGTCCTCTCCGGTGACGCGATAGGTGGAGTTGATGCCGTTGGTGCGCGCCACCGTGACGCGCGCGTCGGGCGTTTTGGGGATGAGCGTGGTGCCCTGCTTGCGCGCCTCGACGTAGCGGATGTGGTCCGTGATCGGATTCCAGATCGCCAGGGTCACGTCGCGCATGGCGGCCTCCTCGGGTTCGTAGCGCGGCGTCGCCGGCCTCTCGGCATCGATGCGGCGCTGCAGTTCGGCGCGGGCGCGCTCCATCGCGGCCTTGAGCGGGAAGGTGGCAGGCTCCGCGGGCATCGCAGGAGCGGCGGCCTCGGACGGGAGCGCGGCGAGCAGCGCGTCGAGGTCGGGCGCGCGCGTGCCGCTCTTGGGGTGGAAGTAGACGCCGTCCGCCATGCGGAAGACGCCGGCAGGGAGCGTTTCCTGCGGCAGCTCGCTCGCCGCCGCGGGCAGCGCCGAGAACGCGCCGCCGAGCACGAGCAGGACCGTGGCCGTTGCCAGGAAAGACTTCATCGCCATGATGATAGCATCTTCCGAGCGTAAACGAAAGACGCGGCGTGCGCCGCGTCTTGTCGCTGTGCCTTACTGCTGGGGCTGGTCCGAGCCGCCCTCCGTGGGCATGCCCTCACCACCCTCAGTCGCCGGGGGCGTCATCGGTTCGTCGCCACCCGTCATCGGCTGCTGCATCGTGTCATCCATACGTCGTGGTTAATGAGTAAGGCGCATGGAATGCAGGGCAAGTGTAAGGACCTCCGTATGCCGTTTCAATACCTCCGCTGTGGATAACCTCGCTGCCAGGTGGTGAGCGTTCCGGCGGCGCGTTCGATGGGGTCCGCGGGGCGCAGACGGCGCGCCTCGGCGGCGCTCAGGAAGGTCTGATGCGGGACGTCCGCGAGGTGCTCGGGGACGAACCAGACGTCCTCGTCGCTCGTCGTCCAGCCGCGGCGGTCGAAGCGCGCGAGGTCCACCGGGCCGGCCCAGGAGCGAAGCGTCTTGCGCCCCGCGGCATCCGCGTACTCGTGGAAGTACGAGGCGGCCAGCTCGCGCACGCTACGGTAGATCGGATCGCGGTAGCGCAGCACGGCGTGGTTGGTCTTGGAGATGGCGCCCCAGCGTCCGCGCTCGCGGTAGAGCGCCACCACATGGTCGTCGTCGTGCGGCGCGGCGGTCAGGTCGAGCAGGAGCGGCCGATGGCCGTTGGCGCGCAGGGCCGCAGCCGCGAGCATCGCGCCCTCCACGCAGAACGCCGCGCCTTCGCGCAATACGCCGCGGGGCGAACGGCAGCGGTCCTCGGTTTGGCCGAGCGGCATGGGCACGGCCTCCACGAAGTCCTGGATGCGGTGCGGCGTGCGCAGGGCGCGGAAGAGCCGCCATTCCTCGGTTGTGAGGCCGTACGGCATGCAGTACGATGGTCCGCGACCAGTGTACACCGCCTATGCGCATCCGCGTGAGCTACGGGATCGCCTTCAGCGTGCTCGGACTGATCACCATCGGCACCGGACTCGTCTTCTGGTTCGTCTCCTTCCGGCCGGAGTCGAGGCTTGAGGCGTTACCCACGCCCGCGGCCACGCTCGTCAGCGCCATCGGCGACGTCCGTGTCGAGCGGGATGGCGCGGAGCGGGAGGTCGGCAACGGGGAGGAGCTGCGCGAGGGCGACGTCGTCCGTACGGGCGAGGCCAGCGCGGCGTCCGTCGCCTTCTTCTGGAGCGCGCGCGCCGAGCTCGACGCCGGCACGGAGGTGCGCATCGCCACGGCCACGGCCGACGCCGACGACCCGCGCAGGCAGGACGTCCGCCTGACGCTGTTGCGCGGCCGCGTCTGGAGCCGCGTGCTCAAGCTGCTCGACCCGGAGTCCCGCTACGGCGTGGAGTACAACGACGTCGTGGCCACGGTGCGCGGGACGGCCTTCGCGGTCACCGGCCGCGGCACGCTTGCCACGGTCGACGTCTTCGATGGGCTGGTGGGCGTCGACACCGGCGCGCTCACGGCGGACGTCCCGGCCGGGTTCACCGCGCTCGTGGACACGACCGGCGCCACGCCGCCGCGTGTCGTCCCCACGCCGGACGAGACCGTCAACCAGACCTGGATCCAGCGCCAGCTCGACGAGGACGCCGCCTTCGGTGCCGGCGTCATGGACGCGCGCGGCATGTTGGGCGCTGCGGCGGTGGAGGAGAGCCGTGCGCTCCAACAGGAGGCCGACTCCGGCGTGCTCCGGGATCCCGGCGTCGAGCATTCCAATTTCCTGCGCGTCGACGTCGTCTCGCCGACGCAGCGTCTGACGCTCGAACCGGGCAGGCCGCTCGCCTTGCAGGCCTTCGCCGTCTTCGTGACCCCCAACGGGCTCGTCAGCCGTGACGTCACTGCGGAGGCCACGTGGCAGGTGTCGCGCCCGGATCTCGTCAGCATCGAGGCGGGGACCGTCCATCTGCTGGCGCAGCAGGCCCTGTACGCCAAGGACGGCGTGCAGACGGAGGTGACGCTGTTCACGAACGGCAAGCAGCTGGCGCTGGCCACGGGGACGCCCAAGACGCTCGGGCAGGAGCCTGGGCACGAGATCGTCGTGGTGGCGCGCTGGCACGACGGCACCCACTCCCACTCCGGTTCCGTCACGCTGACGGCGCCCTGAGCGCCATGCGCGACCGCTCCGCCATCGTGCTGCTCGTCGGCGGCCTCCTGGCCGCGACGTTCGTCGCGGCGCCGTGGGGCGCGCACCCCATGAACGACGACTGGACGCACCTGCGCCCCATCGCCGATTGGCTGACGACCGGACGCTTCTCCTACCCCGCATGGCTCTCGGCCTTCATGTACGTGCCGATCGCCTACGGGATGGCCTTGACCAAGATCTTCGGCTTTTCGTTCTTGCTGTTCCGGCTCACCAACATCGCGCTCGCCGCGGGGACTCTCGTCTTGTCCTTCCTGACGTTGCGTCGTTCCGGCATCTCCGTGCAGGTCGCGCTCCTCACGACGGCGCTGCTCGGCGCCAACCCGATGTTCCTGCTGCTGGCGACCACGGCGATGGGCGACATCGCGGCGCTCTTCTTCCTGACGCTCGCCGTCTTCTGCCATGCCGCGGCGTTCGACCAGCGCCCGGTACGCATTTCCTCCCGCTGGTTGGCGGCGGGGAGCGCCGCCTTCGCGCTGGCCTTCTTCACGCGCCAGACCGTCGCGCCGTACCTTCTCGGCGTCCTGGTGGGGCTGGCGGTGCAGCGCCGCGGGCGGTGGCGCCTTCGCCCCGTGGCCGCTGCGGTGGCCGGCCCGGTGTTCCTGGCGGCCGCCCTGATCGCCCTGCTGCGTTTCCCGCTTCCCACGCAGACCGCGACCCATCTGCTTCCGGAGGGCTGGTCCGTGCTGCGTCACGTCTCTCTCCAGGCCTGGCAGTTCCTGCTGCTCGGCGGCCTCTTCGTGTTGCCCGTCGTCCCGGCCGCGATGCGGCAGAAGCCCGGCGCGGTGTTCGCGCCGTCGTTCGTGGCCACGCTCCTCGTCTCCCTGATCCTCCCCGCAGCCGCGCTCTGGAAAGGCGAGCTGGTCTTGGGCCTGGGAAACCTGCTCACCCCGTCCGGTCTCGGTCCGACCACGGAGGTGCTGCAGGGGACGCTGCCGCCGCTCTTCGGCAAGGGGACGCTCGGCGCGCTCACCGTCGTCTGCTTCCTGTCCGCGGCCGTGGCGCTGCGCCTGCTCTGGCTGACGCGTCCGGCGCTCCTCGCCTCCGTCCGCCGCTGGGCGTTCCTGTGGGCCTACGCCGCGCTTACCCTTGTCGTGCTGCTCTTCGTGCAGTCCTTCGACCGCTACCTGCTGCTCCTGCTGCCGGCCGCGTCCGTCGCGCTGGCCGTCGCGCTCGATGCCCGCCCCTGGAGCAGGCCGCTGGCCGCGCTCGGTGTCGCGGCCATGCTCGCGGTCTCCGTCGTCGGCACGCACGACGCCCACGCCTGGCAGCGGGCGCGGTGGACGCTCGGAGAGCGGCTGCTCGCATCAGGCGCCCCCGTCGACAGCATCGAGGGCGGCTACGAGTGGGATGGATGGCATCTCTACGGAAGGGAGCGCGAGACGTTGCCGGAGCGTTACACGCCGCCGTGGGCGCCGTGGTGGGTGAAGGAGCTGTTCCCGGGCCATCCGATGGCCGTCATCCTGGCGTTCTCCGAGCTCGGCGGGTATCGCGCCGTCGACAGCGAGCCGGTCCGCGCCTGGTTCTTTCCGGCGGCGGCCATCGTCGCCAATGAGGTCGCTCCAGGGAGCCTGCCGTGAACGTGGTATACTTGATCGGTATGCACGGGAGGAACCATCTGCGCGATCTCGTCCTCTTCGCCCTGGCGTCGGCCGTGTTCCCGACGCTGATCATCGCCAACGTGGCCACTGCCACTCCCGCCCGCCCCTGCCCAAGCAAGGCCGAGGTGGTGCGCATCGGCGTGCCGTTGGCCTACCGCGACCGCTCGCCGGACGTCTCGGTCATCAATCGGGCGCTGTTCTGCATGGGCTACCTCGAGGCGCCTTCGGGCCTCAACGTGCTCAACGACGTGACCGCGGCCGGGCTGCGCCGCTTCTACCGCGCCAACATGCATCCGCAGATGGTGGTGCTCCGGCCGGGGAGCATGGCCTTCGACGAACGCGCCAAGGAGCTGCTCATCGAGCATCTGCGCTGACCCGCCGCGGCCAGGCCCCGTCGCCCGACGGGGCTTGCGCTTTTCCGGCGGGCGGTGTCTTGTGGAGCTGTAGGGGGTGTTCCATGACAACCACAGGCACGAACGGTCCTCCCCAGGGATCCTCACGTTCCAGCGGCCAGGTGATGGTGCGCACGCTGATCCAGCAGACGGGCGCGGAATGGGACGGCCATTTCGCGGTGGGCGAGTACCACAGCCGCAGTTGGATCTCCGAGCGGCTGCTGCTCGCCAAGGCGCAGTCCGTCGGCAACCTCTGCCGGTACATGGCCGGACAGGTGCTGACACGGATCGACGGCGTCCCGACGGCGGTCGTCGGCCTTGCGCCCGACGGCATCGCCCTGGCGCACGCCTTGGGCGCCAGCATCGAGGCCCAGTACATGCGCAGCTCGGCCACCGAGCATCTGGCCGACGCCTTCGTCACCGCCTATGCGGACGAGCGGTTCCGGTTCCCGCCGGAGTACGCCCGGCAGCTGGCGGGCAGGCAGGTGGTCGTCGTGCAGAGCGTCATCTTCACGGGCAGGATCACCGGCCGGCTCATCGAAGCGGTGCAGGACCTGCACCCGACGACGGTCGTGATCGGCGTCGCGGCCATCATCACCCGCGGGCAGGCGACGCGGCAGACGATCGGCGACCGTCCGCTGGTCGCGCTGTACGACTATTCGCCCGAGGACTGCCTGGCCGCGGCGTGCGATCAGTGCAAGGAGGGCGTCCCGCTCACCGATCCCAAGGCGATGTACGCGGCACGCTGAGCGCGGCGACCTGGTCGCCGCTTTTCTTTTTCCCCACGCTCTGGTGGAGTGTGCGGCGAGGAGGAAAGGATGGAATCCGAAGGGTCGTTCGAGTGGGAGATGGATCGGGATTTGGAGCGGACGGGGGCGCACCTGACGGGGCACTTCCGGCTCCGCAGCGGCCGCTGCAGCGCGCACTTCTACCAGTTCGCGCGGCTCGGGCTGATGGATGCGCCCCGGCTCCGGTACTGGTCGGCTGTCCTCGGCGAGAGGCTCCAGAACCATCGTGTCGACGCCGTCGTCGGCGTGGCCAAGGGCGGCATCGTCCCCGGGCACGAGGCCGCGGTGCGGATCGCGGAGATGCAGGCGTGCCTGCGCGTGGGCGAGCGTCCGCCGCAGCCGCTCTCGGCCTACGCGGAGAAGGCCCGCTACGACGCCGAGAAGGGCGTCTGGGTCGCGGACGAGTCGTCGGAGGAGCTGCGCCTGCTGCGCGGCTTCGCCCAGGCGGTCCGCGGCAAGCGCGTCGCCATCGTCGAGGACGCCGTGACCACCGGGGGCAGCGCCGGACGCCTGGCGCGCCACATCCGCGAGGTCGGCGGCACGGTCGCCGTCGTCGGCATGCTGCTGCAACGCGGGGAAATCCGCGACGAGGCGCTCGCGACCGTCCCCATCATCGCGGTCGTCCGCAAGCACGTGGATGACCACGAGCCGGACGCGTGCCCGCAGCGGGCGGCGGACGGCACGCACCTGCCCTATACGCCCATCCCCGGCAAGGGCTGAACGGTCGCCCGACGGCCATGCCGTCGGTTTTTCTTTTTTGGTACAATCCCTGCCATGAACTACGCCACGCGCAAGGCGCTGCTGCTGACCGTCGTGGCCTTCGCCGCGGCCGGCCTCGCCTGGGCCGTGCTCTTCTGGTGGCAGAACTTCCGCGGCATCGGTCCGGCCGTCGGCCGTCCGGTGGGCGACGTCGCCGACCTCATCGCCGAGGACCGCTCGCCGATCGTCCCGCCCAACGCCGCCTTCGGCGTGGAGGTCTTCGCCCGCGGAATCGGACCGGCGCGCGACCTCGCGCTCGACGAGAGCGGCGCCATCCTGGTGAGCGTGCCCGCCGAGGGCAAGGTGCTGGCGCTCCTGCCGGACGGCGACGGCGACGGCGTGGCCGACCGCATCGTCACCGTCGTCGATGGGCTGGACCGGCCGCACGGCCTCGCCCAGCGCTGCCTGGACGGCCGTTGCGTCCTGTACGTCGCCGAGGAGGGGCGCGTCTCCCGTTTCGCCTACGACCTCGAGACGCACACGGCCGACGCGCCGGAGACGCTCGCCGAGCTGCCGCAAGGCGGCCGCCACACCACGCGCTCGCTGCTCCTGCTGACGCCGCCGGAGGGAGACCGGCTCCTGGTGTCCATCGGCTCGAGCTGCGACGTCTGCCACGAGACCGACGAGCGGCGCGCGGCGGTCTACGAGGTCGACCTCGCGGAGGGCGGCCTCGCGCCGTTCGCCGCGGGGCTGCGCAACAGCGTCTTCCTGGCGCAGCACCCCGTGACCGGCGACGTCTGGGCCACCGAGATGGGCCGCGACTTCCTGGGCGACGACCTGCCGCCGGACGAGGTCAACATCCTGGAGCGGGGGAGGGACTACGGGTGGCCGACGTGCTACGGCAAGAACGTCCATGACACCGTCTTCGACAAGAACACGTACATCCGCGATCCCTGCGAGGAGCCGACCGAGACCGCCTCGCATGTCGACCTTCCGGCGCATGTGGCGCCGCTCGGCCTGGCGTTCATCCCGGAGGAGGGGTGGCCGGAGGAGTGGTGGCACCACCTGCTCGTCGCCGAGCACGGCTCGTGGAACAGCTCGGTGCCGGTCGGCTACAAGGTGGTGCGCATCCCGCTCGACGCCGAGGGCCGGCAGATCGGACCGGCGGAGGACTTCATCACCGGCTTCCTGACGCCGCAGGACGAACTGTTCGGCCGGCCGGTTGACATGCTCATCTTCCCGGGAGGCACGCTCTACGTCTCGGACGACAAGGCCGGCGTGGTCTATCGCTTCACCTGGCGCGGCGAGGCGCAGGGGAACACGGACGCGGACGGCTGCGTGGTCACGGGCTGCTCCGACCACGTCTGCGCGGATGAGGCCGTCATGACGACCTGCGAGTGGCGCGAGGAGTACGCCTGTTACAAGGACGCCCGCTGCGAACGTCAGGCCGACGGCCGGTGCGGCTGGACGGAGACGGCGGAGCTCCTCTCGTGTCTCAGCACGTCACGCTGATATGCACGCACGTTTCGCCGACCGCGTCCGCGCCGTCGTCCGTGCCATCCCGGCGGGCAAGACCATGAGTTACGGCCAGGTGGCCGCCGCCGCCGGCTCTCCAGGAGCGGCGCGCGCCGTGGGCACCATCATGGCCAACAACCGGGACACGAGCGTGCCCTGCCACCGCGTCATCAAGGCCGACGGCACGTCCGGCGGGTACAACGGCCTGCGCGGCGAGAAGGAGCGCTTGCTGCGTGCCGAGGGCGCGCTGTGATATCCTGGCGGCGTCATTCATAACGGAGCGACTATGAAGAAGCTCGCGTGCGCGTCCATGGGCATGGCCTGCCCGTTCGTCGCGGAAGGGGAGACGGACGAGGAAGTGATGGGGAAACTGACCGAACACGGCATGTCCGCCCATCCTGAGGAGGTCGGCAAGATGATGTCCGAGATGGGGGAAGACGCGATGAAGGAGAAGATGAAGGCCAACGTCCAAGAGGCCTGACCGACCAAGGAGAAGCCCCGTCACACGACGGGGCTTCGCTTATGCCAGCAGGACGAGCGTCACACCGCCGGCGCGGTCCGGGAGCGCGCTGTCGGCGAAGGCGGCCACCTGCCGGTTCCCGGCGAGCAGGCGCTGCACCGCGGCCCGCAACCGGCCGTCGCCGCGCCCATGGACGATGCGGCAGGCGCGCCAGCCGCCGACGGCGCTCTCGGCAACGAAGTCGTCGACGAGCCAGTGCACCTCCTCGCTCCGGCGACCGTGGAGGTCGAGTTCCGGGACCGCGCCGAGCTCGGCTTCGGAGAAATCGGGTGCGGGTTTTGACAGGTTGGCGGCCATCGCGCAGAATCTTGGCAGATTCCCGAGCAGATGACTATGCATCCAGCCCTCGAGATCGTCTCCCTCACCAAGCGCTTCGGCGACAAGACCGCCGTCGACGGCGTCGACTTCGCGGTCCCGCCGGGCGAGTTCTTCGGCTTCCTCGGACCGAACGGCGCCGGCAAGACCACGACCATCAACTGCATCGTCGGCATCACCAAGCCGACCTCCGGCAGCATCCGCGTCTTCGGCCATGACGTGGACACGGACTACCGCGCCGCCCGCGCCAAGATCGGCCTGGCGCCGCAGGATTTCAACATCGACCCGTTCATCGGCGCGGCCACGCTGCTCGACTACGTCGGCGGCTTCTATGGCGTGCCCGCGGCCGACCGCAAGGAGCGCATCACCCGCCTGCTCCTGGATTTCGAGATGATGCCCTTCAAGGACCAGCCCTTCCGGACGCTCTCCGGCGGACAGAAGCGGCGCGTCACCCTGGCGCGCGCCCTCATCCACGAGCCCGACCTCATCATCTTGGATGAGCCCACCGCCGGCGTGGACGTGGAGCTCCGGCACGACCTGTGGCGCTGGCTCAAGGAGCTCAACGGCAAGGGAAAGACCATCGTGCTGACCTCCCACTACCTCGAGGAGGTCCAGGCGCTGTGCACCCGCATCGCCATCATCAACAAGGGGAAGCTCGCGTTCTTCGGGCCCAAGGAGGAACTGGTGCACGACGGGCGGACGCTGGAGCAGAGCTACCTGGCCATCACCGGCCGCGAACCCATCCACACATGAACGTCATCGGGACCGCCACCCTCGTCCGCCGCGAGCTCGACCGGGCCCAGCGCGTGGCCGTGCAGGCCATCGTCACGCCGTGGCTCTCGGCGCTGCTGTTCATCGTCGTCTTCGGCAAGATCGTCGGCGCGCGCATCGGGGACATCGGCGGCGTCCCGTACGTGTCCTTCGTGCTGCCCGGCGTGCTGATGATGAGCGTACTGACGGCCTCCTTCATGCAGGCCAGCTCGGCGCTCTACTTCCAGCGCTTCCTCAAGAACATCGAGGAGGTGCTCATCGCGCCGCTCTCGTGGAGCGAGATGGTCCTGGCCTTCATCGTCTCCGGCGTGCTGCGCGGCTTCATCGTCGGCGCGGGCATCATTGTCATCGGTCTGTTCTTCGGCGCCGGTGCCATGGCGCATCCGTCGTGGTTCCTGTTCTATATCGTCATCGTGCCGTTGCTCTTCTCGCTCTTCGGACTGCTGGTTGGTCTCTGGGCCAACGGCTTCGAGCAGCTGTCCATCGTGCCGACCTTCATCATCACGCCGTTGACCTTCTTGGGCGGCATGTTCAACACGCTCGACATGCTCCCGGCCGCCATCCGGCCCGTCGTGGCCTTCAACCCGTTCTTCTACATGATCGACGGGCTGCGCTATTCCATGACCGGGGCGGCAGACGGCAACGTCATCCTGGGCGCCGTCCTGCTGGCGGTCCTGACGACGGCGCTCTTGCTGGTCTGCCGGCATCTCTTCGCCATCGGCTGGCGGTTGCGGAACTAGGCCTTCTTTGCCGCGGGGTGTATACTACAGGGAGTAGTATGACGCGCGACGCACGTATCCCCCCACGCACGGTCGCCTGGCTCCTGGTCGCCGCGGTCTTCCTGGTCTTCGCCGTCGGGGCGCTGCCCAAGACGCTCCCGGACTCCCACGCCATGATGGGGGAGTGCGCCGCGGCTCCCTGCGGGACGCCGGAGCTCCCGCTGGCCTTCTGCGTCACGCATTGCCTTTCTGCCGCACAGGCCGATCACGCCGTCAACGCCGTCGTCTCCGGGGCCGTCACCGCGGCGGCCATGCTGGCGGCGCTCCCTTTGGTGCTTCCGCGGGCGCGGCCGCTCGCCGCGGCCCTCGCCTCCGCGCTGTCCGCGTCCCAACGCTTACGCGGCGTCGATACCGTCGTCCTGCGCGAATAGCGCCGCATACGGATCCGAACCTTATTCGTTCCGTATGCCATCCCATCCATCAAAAAACATCTCCTGTGAGTTCCGCATCGCCGGCATGAGTTGCCAGGCCTGCGAGCTCAAGATCGAGCGCGCCGTCAAGGCCCTCCCCGGGGTGACCCGGGTCAGCGTCAGCGCCGCCACCGGGCGCGCCCGCGTCTCCGGCGCAGCGCCGTCCCGCGAGGCCGTCGCGGCGGCCATCGCCCCGTTCGGCTATACCCTCGCGGACGCCACGCCCACGGACGCTCCGCAGCGACTCTCGACCCTCCAGCTGGCCGGCATCTTCGCGCTGGTCATCTTCCTCGGATACGCCCTCGGCAAGCTCGGGCTGCTCAACCTCGCCGGCAGCGTGGATCCGCAAGCCGGGTTCCTTGCCGTGTTCCTGGTCGGACTGCTCGCGGCGAGCTCCTCGTGCATCGCCGTCTCCGGCGGGCTGATGCTCTCCGGGGTGACGGCCTTCGTGGCCCGCCATCCGGACGCGCCTCCCGCGGCCAAGCTCCGCCCGATCGTGCTGTTCGTCTCCGGGCGGCTGGCATCGTACGCCGTCTTCGGCGGACTCATCGGGCTGCTCGGCCAAGCCATGCAACCGCCCCCGCTCGTCACCGGCGGCATCACCGTCGCCGTGGCCGTCTTCATGCTGGTCATGGGGCTGGACATGCTGGGCATCGCCCCGGCCTGGCTCAAGCGCATCCTGCCGCGCGTGCCGAAGGCGCTCGGGCACAAGCTCATGGACGCGCAAGGCGGCCAGCATCCCTTGCTTCCCGTGCTGCTCGGCGCCGGGACGTTCTTCCTGCCGTGCGGCTTCACGCAATCGCTCCAGCTCTACGCGCTCACCGTGGGGGGCTTCTGGGCCGGAGCGGCATTGCTCTTCGCCTTCGCGCTCGGCACGGCGCCCGCGCTCTTCGCGCTCGGTTGGGCGTCGTCGAGCCTCAAAGGCACGGCCGGACGCTTCTTCCTGCGCTTCTCCGGCGCCGTGGTGGTGGTGCTCGGCTTCTGGAACGTGCAGAACGGCCTGACCGTCGCGGGCTATCCCATCACCGTGCCCCGTCTCCAGGCCGCCGAGCCGGCCGCGGGCGCGGTGCGCATGGTCGAGGGCAGGCAGGTCGTGGACATCGACGTCGGCATCGACGGTTACTCGCCCAACAACTTCATCCTCAAGAAGGACGTCCCGGCGCTCCTGCGTGTCGGCGGCGAGGTCAACGGATGCCTCTCGAGCTTCACCGTCCCGCGCTTCGGGGTCAACCAGGTCCTCGACCCCAAGAAGAAGACCGAAATCGCCCTCGTGCCCACCAAGGAAGGGACGTTCACCTTCGCCTGCGGCATGGGCATGGTGCGTGGACAATTCACCGTCACCGGAAGCTGATATGGCTGAGACCACCAAGACCTATCCCGTGCGCGGCATGCATTGCGCCAGCTGCGTACGGACCATCGAGACGGCCCTCGGCAAGGTGCCGGGCGTCTCCAAGGTCGGCGTCAACCTCGCCGCCGAGAAGGCGCAGGTGACCTTCGACCCCGCAAAGGCCACGCCGGACCAGCTGGCCAAGGCCACGCAGGAGGTCGGCTACCGAT
This sequence comes from uncultured Gammaproteobacteria bacterium, assembly GCA_964648865.1. GTDB lineage: Bacteria > Patescibacteriota > Patescibacteriia > 2-12-FULL-57-11 > 2-12-FULL-57-11 > SCUL01. Next base: position 20,639 of record CAZYLV010000003.1, read on the forward strand.
TGGACGTGGCCGCCGCTCCGCCGTCCGGCGCACCGCCGGCCATGGGCGAACCGGGACATGACCACGCCGCGATGTTGCGCGAGATGGAAGGGCGCGACATGCAGAGGAAGGTCTGGGTCGGTATCGGCTTGTCCGTGATCATCCTGCTCGGCAGCTACCCGCAGCTGTTCCCGTTCCTGCCCGCGGCACTGGCTGACGGGTGGGTGTTGCTTCTCCTCACGGTCCCGGTGCAGTTCTGGGTCGGCAGCTCGTTCTATGCTGGGCTCGGCCTGCTGGTGAAGCACCGGCGGGCGGACATGAATACCCTCGTCTCCGTCGGCACGCTTGCGGCGTTCTCCTACAGCGTCGCCGCGACCGTCGCCCCCCAGTGGTTCATGCAGGGCGGGCGCGATCCGGAGCTCTACTACGACACCTCGGCGGTCATCGTGACGCTCATCCTGCTCGGGCGCTATCTGGAGGCGAAGGCCCGCAAGAAGGCCAACGAGGCCATCCGCAAGCTTCTCGGCTTGCAGGTGAAAGTCGCGCACCGCATCGTGGACGGTAAGGAAGAGGACGTGCCGGTGGAGAAGGTGCGGGTGGGCGACTTCCTGCGCGTCCGGCCGGGCGAGAAGATCCCCGTGGACGGCGTCGTCACCGAGGGCGATTCCGCGGTCGACGAGTCGCTCGTCACCGGCGAGTCCATCCCCGTGGACAAGGCCGTCGGCGACCGCGTCATCGGCACCACGGTCAACCAGGCCGGTACGCTGGTGCTCCGGGCCGACAAGGTCGGTGCCGACACGGTGCTCGCGCAGATCGTCCACATGGTCGAGCAGGCGCAGGCCAGCAAGGCGCCCATCCAACGGCTCGCGGATTCCGTCTCATCGGTCTTCGTGCCGATCGTCTTCGGCATCGCCGCGCTGACCTTCCTCGTCTGGCTGTTCTTCGGGCCGCAGCCGGCTTTCACCTTCGCGCTCCTCAACACCGTCGGCGTGCTGATCATCGCCTGCCCGTGCGCCATGGGCCTGGCCACGCCGATCGCCGTCATGGTCGGTACCGGGAAAGGCGCGGAGATGGGCGTGCTCATCAAGGATGCGGCCGCGCTCGAGGAAGCGCGCAAGCTCACGGCCGTCGTCTTCGACAAGACCGGCACCATCACCAAAGGCAAGCCCTCGGTCACCGACGTCATCGACGGGGACATGAAAGATGTCCTGCGCCTCGCGGCCTCGGCCGAGCGTCACAGCGAGCATCCGCTGGCCCGGGCCATCGTCGCCGCGGCGGAAGACAAGAAGATCGCCTTGGCCGAACCGGCCGGCTTCCAGGCCGTGGCCGGTGCCGGCGTGCGCGCCACCGTCGACGGTGCGGCGGTGCTGGTGGGGACGCGCAAGCTCATGAAGGACAACGGCATCCCGGACGCCGGCTGGGAAGCCAAGCTCGCGCCGCTCGAGGAGCAGGGCAAGACCAGCATCCTCGTGGCCCGCGACGGGAAGATCGTCGGCGTCATCGCCATCGCCGACACCATCAAGGAGACGTCGCGCGAGGCCGTCGAGCGGCTGCGGAAGATGGGGCTGAAGGTGGTCATGCTGACCGGCGACCATGACCGCGTCGCCCAGGCCATCGCCCGGCAGGTGGACATCCACGAGTATCGCGCTCAGGTGCTGCCGGAAGACAAGGCCGGCATCATCAAGGAGTACCAGGCGCAAGGACTGCGCGTCGGCATGGCCGGCGACGGGGTCAACGACGCGCCGGCGCTGGCGCAGGCCGACGTCGGCTTCGCCATGGGCACCGGCACGGACGTGGCCATGGAGGCGGGCGACGTGACGCTGATGCGCGGCGACTTGCGCGCCTTGGCCGATGCCATCGATCTCTCCCGGGCCACCATCCGCAACGCCCGGCAGAACCTCATCTGGGCCTTCGGCTACAACGTGGTGCTCATCCCGGTCGCCGCCGGCGTGCTCTACCCGATCAACGGCACGCTGCTCAACCCGATCCTCGCGGGCGCGGCCATGGCCATCTCCTCGTTGTCCGTCGTGCTCAATTCGCTCCGGCTGCGGGCCTATACGCCCGCGCGGCGCTGATCTCGGCATATGAACACCAAGCTCATCGAGTGGGTCCTGCGCATCGCGGTCGCCGGCGAGTTCCTCGGTCACGGCGTCTTCGCCCTGCAGGGCAAGGCGCAGTGGATCGGCTGGATCGAAGAGCTGTTGCGCGTCGACGCGTCGACGGCCGCGACGCTCTTGATGCTCATCGGACTCATGGACATCGCCGTCGCCGCCAGCGTGTTGCTGTGGCGAAGGGTGCCGCGCGCCGTGTTGCTATGGGCGGCCGTCTGGGGGTTCTGGACCGCGCTCGTCCGGCCGGTCGTCGGCGAGCCCGTCTGGGACTTCGTCGAGCGCTGGGCGAATTGGGGCGCGCCGCTGGCGCTGCTCCTCGTCCGCGGCTGGCCCAAGAGACCCGTGGAGTGGGTGCGGTGAACGCAAAACGCCCCGTCATCCGACGGGGCGTTTCCGCATGCCGCTACCTGCGTTCGCCGCTGAGCCGCACGATCCAGACGTAGGCCAGGATGAGCTGCGGCCAGAACATCATCACGTTGGAGGTCGCCGTGCCCGGGCCGGTCCAGCCGGCGGCCAGCCAGAACTCCTTGTTCATCAGCGCACCGGAGAGCAGTGCGGCCACGGAAAGGACCATCCCGGCGCGCCGCCACTCCGGGGAGCCGTAGAGCGCGGTGAGCGCGCCCGCGGCCAAGCCGAAGCCCACGAGCAGTTGGCCCCACTCCACCAGCAGCCCGAAGAGCGTCGCGTTGGGGATGACGACGGCGTTGAGGAAAGCCTTGAACCAGGGATAGGGATTCTCGCTCAGGAAGTAGCCGAGCGTCTGCGGCATCCCGGTCACGAAGTCGCCGGTGACCTTCTCCCAGCCCGCATGGAACCACACGTACGCCAGGACGAGCTGTACGCCGAGGATCGCCACCAGATAGAGGTTGGCGTCGCCCAGACGCTGCGTGGGCTTGGTGGCGCCCAGTCTCGCGTAGAGCGGGCAGGAACCGCTCATGGCCTCGAAGAGGAAGTAGAGGCCGGCAAGCGAGAAGAAGAGCTTGGCGATGGGGTTGGCGAAGGCCATCACGCCCAATGCCAGTATCAGGACGCCGAGCGTGAGACGCGCGATGCGGTCCAGTGCGCCGATGTTCGTTTTCATAGTCCTCCTGTGGATATTTGAATCCACTGCAGTATACCGCCTTGCCAATCCCCCGACCATTGCGCAAGATGCGATCGTATGCGGATTTCCGTACACAAAGGCGACCTGCTTGATGTCCGCGCCGACGTCCTGGTCGTCAATCTCTTCCAGGGCGTGACCGCGCCGGGCGGGGTCACCGGCGCGGCGGATGCCGCACTCGGCGGTGCGCTCGGCAAGGAGATCAGGGATCTGTCCTTCGAGGGCAAGCTCGGCGAGACCCTCGTGCTTGCGACCCTCGGCACGCTGCCTGCCGCGCGCGTGGCCCTGGCCGGACTCGGGTCCCGGGAGACGTTCTCCGCCGAGACGGTGCGCCGTGTCGCGGCCTCGGTGGTCCGTCGTTTCCGCGGCGGCGGCGTCGGACGCATCGCCACCGTGCTGCACGGTGCCGGCATCGGTGGGCTGGGACCGGGCGAGGCCGCGCAGGCGCTGGCCGAGGGCGCGCTGCTCGCCGATTACCATTTCAAGAAACATCGCACGCCGCAGAAAGGCCTCAAGAGGGGGATCGAGGAGCTGGTCATCGTCGAGCGCGAGGCCGCCAAGGCGCGGCAGGCAGAGGCCGGTGTCGCCCGGGCGCTCCTCGCTTCCGCCGCGGCCGTCGTGGCGCGGGACCTGGTGAACGAACCGGCATCCATCTGCACGCCCGCGCACCTCGCAGACCACGCCCAAGCGCTCGCCAAAGGCAGCGGTCGCATCACCGCCAAGGTCTTCGATCGCGCCGAGGCCGAGCGCCGCGGCATGGGCGCGTTCCTCGCCGTGGCCCGCGGGGCAGGGGAGGAGCCGAGGTTCATCCACCTCACCTATAGGCCGAAAGGGAAGAGCAAGAGGCGCATCGCGCTCGTCGGCAAGGGCATCACCTTCGACTCGGGCGGCCTGCAGATCAAGCCGGACCACGGCATGGCCTCCATGAAGACGGACATGGCCGGAGCCGCCGCCGTGCTCGGCGTCTTCTCCGCGCTGCCGACGCTCTCCCCGGACGTCGAGGTGCACGGCATCATCGCCGCCACGGAGAACATGCCAGGCCCCATGGCCTACAAGCCGGGCGACGTGGTGCGCGCCATGGACGGCACGACCATCGAGATCGGGCACACCGATGCCGAAGGGCGCGTGACGCTCGCGGATTCCTTGAGCTACGCCGCGGCGCTCAAACCGGATCTCATCGTCGATTTGGCCACGCTCACCGGGGCGGCCATGTCCGCGCTCGGCGAGGAGATCGCCGCGCTCATGGCCAACGACGCCAAGCTCGGCGACCGGCTCAAGAAGGCCGCCGCCGAGAGCGGCGAACGGCTGTGGGAACTGCCGCTCGCGCCCGAGTATCGCGACCTCGTGAAGGGGACCGCAGGCGACCTCTCCAACAGCGGCTCGGTGCGTTATGGCGGCGCCATCACCGCCGGGCTGTTCCTGGAGCACTTCGTGAAGGGGACGCCCTGGGCGCACCTCGACATCGCCGGTCCGGCCTGGGCGGAGCGCGAGTTCGCCCCGTACCTCCAGAAGGGCGGCACCGGCTACGGCGTGCGGACGCTCCTGCGGTTCCTGCAATCGTTCTAGAAAAGAAAAGACCCCGCTTTTGGCGGGGTCTTTTGCTTTATGCTTTCCCGAGCGTCGCTTGGCCGGGTTCCCAGTCCACCGGGCAGCGTTCGCCGCTCTGGATGGCGGTGAGCACGCGCAGCACTTCCTTCACGGAACGGCCGACCGAGCCGGACGAGACCAGCACGTAGCGGACGATGCCGTCCGGGTCGATGATGAACAGGCCGCGCTCGGCGGAACCGTCCTCGTCGTTGAGCACCTCGTACTGGCGGGACAGCTCCTGCGTGGTGTCGGCGATGACCGGATACTTGACCATCGGCAGGTCGCGCTCGAACCAGGCCTTGTGGCTCCACTCGGAGTCCGTGGAGGCCGAGATGACCGCGGCGTTGAGCTTCTCGAACTCCGCCTCGTGCGTGGCGAAGCCCTTGAGCTCCGTCGGGCAGATGAAGGTGAAGTCGCGCGGGTAGAAAAAGAGCACCACCCACTTGCCGGCGTAGTCCTTGAGCGAGATGCGGTGGAACTCGCCCTGGTGATAGCTCATCACGTTCTCGAAGACGGGTGCGGGTTTGCCAAGCTTGATCATATGCAGGTGTAGGGGCGGACCAATGTGTCCGCCCGATCAGGTCAATTTCAAGCAGCGCTCGTAGACGGCGGTGGCGGCGTCCCAGTTGAGGTTCTTCCAGAAGTCGGCGATGTAGGCCTTGCGGTCCGAGCCGTAGTCGATGAAGTAGGCGTGCTCGTAGACGTCGAGCACGATGATGGGGATCGCCCCCCAGACACCGCCCTGGTTGTGGGCGTCGGCGCCGTAGACCTGCAGCGAACCGGCATGCGTGTCCCAGGCGAGGACCACCCAGCCGCGCACGGCCATGCCGCTGGCGGAGAAGTAGGCGATGAACCGCTCGAGCGACCCGTACTTCCCGACGATGGCGTCGACGAGTTTGCCTTTCGGAGCGCCGTCGCCGCCGAGGACGTTGAAGTAGTACTCGTGCAGGTAGACGCCGTTCTTGGCGAAGGTCTCGCCGTCGCGCAGCGCCCGCAGCTCCGAGTAGGACTGGTTGGCGCCGGCGAGCGCCTCCGGATTCTCGCGGGCGGCCTTCAGCTTCTCCGCGATCTCGTTCATCTTGGCCACGTAGCCCGCGTAGAGCTTGTCGTGGTGGATGGCGAGGGTCTTCTCCGAGATGCCGGTGAGCGACTTCCGGAAGGGAAGCGGCTTGGCCTCGTAGGGAGCGTAAGCCATAAGGGAACCGTTAATTCGAGGTTCCAGTGTAACGGAGGGTGCGTCGCGCGACAATATCCACACCCGCGACGCTGACGGCGTTTCCACCTGGTGCTACACTGTGTAGTAATACTCCTGACCTTCGCGTATGGCGGAAAAGTCCTGGCTCGATGCGATCCCGTCGCGGACCGCGTTCATCTTCGGCCTCATCCTGGGCGGCGGCGGCATGGCGCTCATCGCGCTCGTCGCCGTGCTCTCATTGCTCCTCAAGGGCGGTTCGCTCGAGATGGGTTCCAGGACCGCGCCGACGGTCAATGCGCCGACGGCCTATTACCCCACGGAGGACCCGGGAGCGGGCCAGCCCACCGGTCCGGTCGAGGTCAGCATCACGGACAAGGACCACATCCGCGGCAACAAGGACGCCAAGGTGACGGTCGTGGAATTCTCGGATTTCGAGTGCCCGTTCTGCCAGCGTTTCGCCCCCTCCGTGAAGCAAGCGCTGGACCAGTACGGAGACAAGATCCGCTTCGTCTACAAGCACTTCCCGCTCGACTCCATCCATCCGCAGGCCCGGCCCGCGGCCGAGGCCAGCGAGTGCGCGGCCGCGCAGGGCAAGTTCTGGGAATTCCACGACGCGCTGTTCGCCAACCAGGACCAGCTTTCGAGCGCCTACTATCCGCAGTTGGCCCAGGAGCTCGGGCTCAACGTCACCAACTTCAACAAGTGCCTGACCGAGGGAACGTACCGCCAGAAGGTCCAGGACGACTACCAGGCCGGCGTCGCCGCCGGGGTCCGCGGCACGCCGCACACGCTGGTCAACGGCATCGCCGTCTCCGGGGCCGTGCCCTTCGAGACGCTGGCCGCCCAGATCGACGCCGCGCTCGCGCAGTAAAGATCCAAAAATGATACCGTGTAGGGGCGATTCATGAATCGCCCCTACGCCTGTTTATGGACGCCACGCTGTACGTCGTCGCCACGCCCATCGGCAACCTCGAGGATCTCTCGCCACGCGCCCGGCGCGTACTCGCCGAGGTCGGCACCATCATCGCCGAGGACACGCGCGTCGCCCGCGCCCTGCTGTCCGCACTCGGGATCCCGGCGCAGCGGCTCTTCTCGCTCCATGCGCACAGCTCGGAGAAGGCCATCCGTGACGCCATCGAGCGTCTCGCGTCCGGCGAGCGCTGCGCGCTGGTGACCGACGCCGGCACGCCCGGCATCTCGGATCCCGGCGCGCACTTCCTGGACCGGGCCTATGCCGCGTTGCCGGGGCTGCGCGTCGTACCCATCCCGGGGCCGTCGGCGGCCGTCACCGCGCTGTCCGTCTCCGGCTTCTACGCCGACCGCTTCCTCTTCCTCGGCTTCCCGCCGCACAAGAAAGGGAGAGGGGTCTTCTTCAAGGAGGTCGCCGAAGCGGACGAGACGGTCGTCTTCTACGAGTCGCCGCACCGCATCGGGAAGACGCTGGAGGCCCTGGCCGACGTCCTCGAGCCGCAACGCCGCATCTGCATCGCCCGCGAGATGACCAAGGTCTACGAGACCATCGTCCGCGGTCCGCTCAGCCATGTGCTGGACGTGGTCCGCGCCGCCCCGCTCAAGGGGGAGTTCGTTGTCGTCGTGGAGCGGGGGAAACGCTGACAAATCAGGATAAATCGCGTACCGTAGGGGCGTATTGCAATACGCCCCTCCACCGGTATGGCCGACCCCAAGACCGCCTACATCACCACCACGCTGCCGTACGTCAACGCCGACCCCCACATCGGCTTCGCGCTAGAGATCGTGCAGGCCGACGTCCTGGCGCGCTATTGGCGGCTGCTTGGCAAGACGGTGATCTTCAACACCGGCACGGACGAGCATGGGCTGAAGATCTGGAAGAACGCCCAGGCCGCGGGCATGGAGCCGCAGGCCTACGTGGACGGCTACGCCGCCAAGTTCGACGGACTCAAGGAAGCGCTCGACCTGTCCTACACGCACTTCATCCGCACCACGGACGCGCATCACGTGGCCGCGGCCCAGGAGTTCTGGCGGCGCTGCGCGGCCAACGGCGACATTTACAAGAAGGCCTACAAGGTGAAGTACTGCGTCGGCTGCGAGTTGGAGAAGACCGATTCTGAGCTGGTCGATGGCCGCTGCCCGATCCACCCGAAGCTCGAGATCGAGATCATCGAGGAGGAGAACTACTTTTTCCGCTGGTCCAAGTACCAGCAGGCATTGCTCGATCACTACGATGCACATCCCGACTTCGTGGTGCCGAGCTCGCGGCTCAATGAGATCCGCAGCTTCGTCGAGGGCGGGCTGCAGGACTTCAGCATCTCGCGCCTGAAGTCCAAGCTGCCCTGGGGCGTGCCGGTGCCGGGCGACGACGAGCAGGTCATGTACGTGTGGTTCGACGCGCTCGTGAACTACATCAGCACCATCGGCTGGCCGACCGACATGGCGCGCTTCGAGGCGGCCTGGCCCGGCGTGCAGGTGGCCGGCAAGGACAACCTGCGCCAGCAGGCGGCGATGTGGCAGGGGATGCTGCTCTCGGCCGGGCTGCCGCTCAGCAAGCAGATCTTCATCCATGGCTTCATCACCGCCGACGGGCAGAAGATGTCCAAGTCGCTCGGTAACGTCGTCAGCCCGTATGAGCTCGTCGCGCGGTATAACACCGATCCGGTGCGCTACTTCCTGCTCGGCGGGCTGCCGTCGTACGAGGACGGCGACTATTCGCAGAAACACTTCGAGGAAATCTACAACGCCAAGCTGGTGAACGGCGTCGGCAACCTGGCGGCGCGCGTGGCAACGATGGTCGAGAAGTACTGCGATGCCAAGGTTCCGGCTGAGGCGCCGGACATCTTCGCTGTCGACCGCTTCTGGCGCTCCTATGACGATGCGCTTGCCGCGTTCCGCTTCGACGAGGCGGTCAAAGCCGTGGAGGAGCTGGTCGCTGCTTGCAACAAGGAGATCGACGTGCAACAGCCGTTCAAGAAGGCCAAAGCGGGGGAAGACGTGAGCGCCTTCATGTACCAGCTCGCCGAGGCGCTCCGCCACATCGGTCTGGCGCTCCTGCCCATCATCCCGAGGGGCGCCGCCACGCTCTTGACACAGCTTTCCGCAGACCCCGCGTCTTACGACCGCACCTGGGGCGGCCTGGCGGCGGGCGCCGCGGTGACCAAAGGAGACATCCTCTTCCCGCGGCTGGCTGAAAAAGGGTAATGTCATTGCGAGGAGCGAAGCGACGAAGCAATCCTGCAAGATTGCTTCGCTGCCGCTCGCAATGACCATGCATATATGCCCATCTTCGACGCCGTCATCCTCATCCTGCTCGGCGGTTTCGTGCTGTTCGGGCTGTGGTTCGGCTTCATCCACGCCTTCGGGGCGCTGGTGGGCACCGTGGCCGGCGCCTTCTTGGCCAGCCGCATGTACGAGCCCGTCGCGCAGTGGCTGCACGGCGCGGCCGGCGGTTCGCTCAACCTGTGGCGGGTGCTCGTCTTCCTGTTCCTGTTCGTCCTCATCAACCGCTTCGTGGGCCTGCTGTTCTGGGTGGTCGAAAAGGCCTTCCGCTTCCTGACCATCATCCCGTTCCTGCGCACCATCGACCGGCTGCTCGGCGCCGCGCTCGGCTTCGTCGAGGGCGTGCTGGTGCTCGGGCTCACCCTGTACTTCGCCAGCCGCTTCCCGTTCGCGGGCGTGGCGGACTACGTCACCGGCTCCGCGGTGGCGCGCTGGCTGATTGGCGCGGCGGCGCTGCTGGTGCCGCTCATCCCCGAGGCCATCCGTGCCGTCCGCGGCGCGATCTCGCGTTAAGATGCCGCGTCTCGTCGACACCCACGCCCACGTCCAGTTCCACGCCTTCGCCGGCGAGACGGACGACGTGCTGCGCCGTACCGTCGCCGCCGGCATCTGGGTGAACCTCGTGGGCACGCAGAGCACGACCTCCAAGAATGCCGTGGAGACCGCCGCGCGGCTCGGCGAGGGCGTCTTCGCGACCATCGGGCTCCACCCGAACCATCTCGCGCAGATGCATTTCGACGAGGACGAGCTCGACGTGCGCACGCGCGACGAACGGTTCGATCCTGCATACTACGCGCCACTCGCCGCGCATCCCAAGACCGTCGCGGTGGGGGAGTGCGGCATCGACTACTACCATCTCCCTGAGTCCATCCCGTTCCCGGAGCTGCGCGCACTACAGCGTGAGCAGTTCTCGTTGCAGCTCGATTTCGCGCACGAGCACGATCTCCCGGTCGTCATCCACTGCCGCGATCCCCGCGATGCTGCGCTCCCGTCCGCGCACGGCGACGTCATCGCCCTGCTCGAGGAGCGCGTCGCCGCAGGCAAGAATCCGCGCCGCGGCGTCATCCATTGCTACACCGCGGACGAGGTGACGGCGCGTCGCTACGTGGCGCTCGGCATGTACGTGTCCTTCGCCGGCGTGGTGACTTTCCCGCCCAAGAAGAGCGCACCCGAAGCGCAGGAGCGCATGCTCGCGGCCGCCAAGGCCGTGCCGGACGACCGCATCCTCGTGGAGACGGACGCGCCGTATCTCGCTCCCGTGCCGCACCGTGGTGGGCGCAACGAGCCGCTCTACGTGGAGCATGCCGCGCGTTTCCTGGCATCGCTGCGCGGGGTGACGTATGAGGATTTGGCGCGCCAAACGACCCGTAACGCGTTCGCGCTTTTCCCAAAAATGGCTCAGTAGAGCCGTGCCGTGGAAAAACCCGCTTGACCGTACCGTGGCGCGCCTCTATGATGCGTGCGCTTTTTTGGCGATATGGACCCGAAGACCCCCGTGACGAAGACGGACGACGGCACCGCGCAGTGGCTGTTCGCCGTGTCGTTGGCAGGCCAGCTCGGGCTGATGATCGCCCTGCCCATCACGGTCTTCGCGCTGCTCGGCCGCCTTGCCGATAAGCAGCTGGGGACGAGCCCGCTGTTCCTGCTCCTCGGCACGGCCGTGGCCGCCGTCCTCTCCACGGCCTGGATCCTGCGCCGGACGCGCTCCCTGCGCGCGCGGTACGAGGCCGTGACGGAGACCAAACCCCGCGTATGACCGTCTCGCTCGCCGCCGAACCGCTGTTCACGATCGGCACGCTCCCGGTGACCAACTCGGTGGTCGTCGGCGTCGTCGTCTTCGCGGGGCTGCTCGCGGCCGGACTGCTGTTGCGCACCCGCATCTCCACCGGCGTCCCGCGCGGAGCGGCCAACATCGCCGAGGCAGGCGTGGAGTACTTCCTCGCGACCATCGAGGGCATCACCCACGACCGCGCCAAAGCCAAGGAGTTCCTGCCCATCGTGGCGACGCTCTTCTTCTTCATCCTGTTCTCCAACTGGACGGGATTGCTGCCGGGGCTCGGGTCGCTCGGCATCTACAAGGAGCTGCACGGCGAGATCGAACTCGTGCCGTTCCTGCGCGCGCCCTCGGCCGACCTCAACTTCACCTTGGCCCTGGCGCTCGTCTCGGTCATCGCCGCGCAGTGGTACGGCATGAAGCATCTCGGCTTCTTCGGGCACTGGGGCAAGTTCTTCGTCCCGCCGTGGAAGTCGCCGCACCTGATCGGCACGTTCGTCGGGCTGCTCGAGCTGGTCTCGGAGTTCGCCAAGGTCGTGAGCTTCTCCTTCCGTCTCTTCGGCAACATCTTCGCCGGCGAGATCCTGCTCATCGTCGTGGGGACGTTGGCGCCGACCGGCGGCACGTTGCCGTTCCTCTTCCTTGAGCTGTTCGTCGGCGTGGTGCAGGCCCTGGTCTTCGCGCTGCTCACGGCGGTCTTCCTGGCCATCGCCACGATGGGCCACGACGAGGAGGGCCACGGCAGCGCCGAGGACGAGCGCCGCATCGGTCACGAGGCCGACATCAGGCGGCATTTCGCCGAGGAGCAGGCATGATGCGTCTCCGCGCCGCGGCGTCTGCGGACGTCCCCGCGCGGTGGCACATCATCCAATGACGCGCAGGGGACGTTAAACCCAAAAAGCCACCGTCCACCGACGCGCGCAGGAGACACTATGGCAGCACAGGAAACAGCGATGGTCGCGGAGGGCGTCCAGCAGGTGCTCGGCGGTTTCGCCGGCGAGGCCGAGGCCATCAAGACGGTCGGCGCGGGCATGACCATCGCCATCGGCGGCATGATCCCGGGCCTGGCGATCGGCAAGATCGCCAGCAAGGCCATGGAGTCCATCGGCCGCAATCCGGAGGCGGCGGGCAAGATCTTCGTCCCGATGATCCTGACCGTGGCCTTCGCCGAGGCCATCGCCATCTACGCCTTCGTGATGGCGCTGATCATCAAATTTGTCTAGGAACGCCCTGTGTAGGGGCGCGGCATGCCGCGCCCCTACGGGAATCGCGATATGGAGCTAGTGAATACCCTCGGCATCGACTGGCGCATCCTCCTCTGGCAGGTGGTGATGTTCCTCGTGCTTCTCGGCGCGCTCCGCGTCTTCGCCTACGGCCCGATCCTCAAGGCCCTGGAGGAACGCCAAGCCCGCATCGCCAAGGGGCTGGCGGACGCCGCGGCGGCCGAGGCCTTCCGTGCCGAAGCGGACGCCCTCAAGCAGAAAGCCCTCGTGGCCGCGGCGCAGGAGTCGCAGCGCATCGTCGCCGACGGCAAGAAGGCGGCGGACGAGCTGCGCACGGAGGTCGTGGCCAAGACGCGCATCGAGGTCGAACGCATGCTCAAGGAGGGCATGGCCCGCATCGAGCAGGAGCGCGCCGCGATGATGGCTGGCGTCGAGACGGAGCTCGAAGGCCTGCTCGCGGCGGCGGTCGGCAAGGTGCTGGACCGCGCCGTCGACGCCAAGGACCACGTGCGGCTGATGCAGGACGCGCTCGAGGCCGCCAAGGAGGTCCGCGTATGAGCCGCGCCACGCCGGAGCACTACGCCCGCGCGCTGCTCCAACTCGCCTCCGACCGCGACGCGGACGCCGTGGCCAGGGCGGTCGACGCCGTGGCCGACGAGCTCGCGGCGGCAGGCCGGAGCGGTTGGCTGACGCGCGTGCTCGCGGCGGTCGAGCGGTCGGCGCTCGCGGCCGAGGGCGGCATGCGCGTCACCGTGGAGGCGCCGGAGCCGCTGACGGCGGCGGACCGCACGGCACTGGCCGAGCGGCTGGGCGTGTCGCCCGACAAGCTCGTCATCGACGAGCGCGTGGACGCGACGCTTGCCGCGGGCATGCGCGTCACGGCGGGAGACGTGGTCGTCGCGGGTACGGCCCGCGACCGGGCGCGACGCCTGTTCGTACCGTAAAAAGAAAGGACGGACCACGCGTGGTCCGTCAATCCTCCTGGAGGAAGTACCAGGAGAAGAATTCCGTCCGGGCGCTGTTGAGCAGCGTGACGCTGTCCGACAGGACGCCCAAGACGATCTCGTTCCTCAGCTCCTCGGGAAGGCGGCCGACGTACGGCTTGACCCTCTTCTCGAGCGTGCTGAACGCTCCCATCCGCCGCGTGAACTCCGCGCGCCCTCCCTCGAGCGCGTCCCAGCCCGTCTCGCGGATGACCTTGGAGAGCGCCTCGTGCTCGCGGAAGTACCGCAGCAGCATGTTCCACAACTCGTCCGGCTCCAGCCGCCGTTCCGGGGGTATGGACCCGGAACCGATGCGATTCCTGCCCATAGACACCTCCTGAACGGAACAGGGGACCCTAGCCCACTATACGTGATATGTCAACTCCCGCTTCCACCATCATCGAACGGCTCAAGAAGCGCATCGCCGACGCCGAGCTGGCTCCCAAGGCCGAGGAGGTCGGCACGGTCGTGGAGGTGCGCGACGGCGTGGCCCGCATGACCGGGCTCGCCGGCTGCCGGGCCGCGGAGATGCTGCAGTTCGCGGACGGCACCATGGGCGTGGCCCTCAACCTGGAACGCGAGACCATCGGCGCGGTGGTGCTGGGAAGCGTCACGGGCATCAAGGAGGGAGACTCGGTGAAGCGCACCGGCCGCATCCTGTCCATCCCGGTGTCCGAGAAGATGGTCGGCCGCGTCATCGACCCGCTCGGCAACCCGCTGGACGGCAAGGGTCCCATCCCCAAGGGCGAGTTCGTGGAGATCGAGCGCGTCGCCCCGGGCGTGGTGGCCCGCCAGCCGGTGGACACCCCGTTGGCCACCGGGCTCAAGGCCGTCGACGCGATGATTCCCATCGGCCGCGGCCAGCGCCAGCTGATCATCGGCGACCGTCAGACCGGCAAGACGGCCATCGCCGTCGACGCCATCATCAACCAGAAGGGGACCGGCGTGGTCTGCGTCTACGTTGCCATCGGGCAGAAGGAATCCAAGGTCGCCAAGATCGTCGCCAAGCTCGAGGAGACCGGCGCCCTGGCCCACACGGTCGTGGTCGTCGCCGGCGCCAGCGCGCCCGCGCCGCTCGTCTATATCGCGCCGTACACCGGCGCGGCCATCGGCGAGTGGTTCATGGCCAAGGGGAAGGACGCCCTGGCCGTCTACGACGACCTGTCAAAGCATGCCTGGGCCTACCGCGAGATCTCGCTCATCCTGCGCCGTCCGCCGGGCCGCGAAGCCTACCCCGGCGACGTCTTCTACCTGCACTCGCGGCTGCTGGAACGGGCCGCGCGGATGTCCCAGGAGCAGGGGGGCGGGTCGCTCACGGCGCTCCCCATCATCGAGACGCAGGCCGGCGACGTCTCGGCCTACATCCCGACCAACGTCATCTCCATCACGGACGGTCAGATCTACTTGGAGAGCGACCTGTTCTACAAGGGCGTGCGTCCGGCCATCAACGTCGGCATCTCCGTCTCGCGCGTCGGCTCGGCCGCGCAGACCAAGCCCATGAAGAAGGTCGCCGGCAAGCTGCGGCTCGACCTGGCCCAGTTCCGCGAGCTCGAGGCCTTCGCCCAGTTCGCCACGGACCTGGACGAGACGACGCGCAAGCAGATCGAGCGCGGACGCCGCACCGTGGAGGTGCTCAAGCAGGGCCAGTACGCGCCGCAGTCCGTGGGCCGCATGGTGGCCGTACTCTACGCCGTGACCGGCGGCCACATCGACGACGTCGCCGTGGAGCGCGTCAAGGAGTGGGAGGAAAAGTTCCTGGCCTTCCTGGAGGCCCGGGGCGAGGGCGTGCTCGAGGACATCGCCGCGAGCGCGGATTGGGACGGGGTGATCGTGCCCAAGCTCACCGCGGGCATCGAGGCCTTCCGCGCCGCGTGGGCGTGATGCATCACGCCCCTACGATCTGATTATGGCGGTGTCACCTCGCATCATCCGGCGGCGCATCAAGTCCGTCGGCAACACGCGCAAGATCACCCGCGCGATGGAGCTCGTGGCAGCGGCCAAGATGCGCCGCGCCGTGGCCGCCTCGCAGCGCTCCCGCAGCTACGCCGCCGTGGCCCGCGACATGCTCTCCCGCTTGGCCGGACTCGTGGAGCCGGACGCGCACCCGCTCTTGGCCGCGGCGCCGGTGGAGCGCATGCTGCTCATCGTCATCACCAGCCACCGCGGCTTGTGCGGCGGCTTCAACGCCAACATCCTGCGCCGCGCCGTGGGCCAGTGGCGCCGGCCGCGCCGGCTCGCCGTGCAGCGCATCGGGGAGGCGGACGTGCCGCCCGCCGAGCGCCTGGCCGTCGACGTCGTCGCCGTCGGCCGCAAGGGCGAGGAGGCCTTCCGGCGGGCCGGCGCGGACGTCGTCGCGAGCTTCCGGATCGCCGGCGACATCCCCACGGCCGCCGAGGCCCGGCCCATCGCCCAGTTGGCGCAACGTGAGTTCCTTTCCGGGAAATACCAGAAGGTCGTCGTCGCCTACACCGATTTCGTCTCTTCGCTCGTCCAGGCGCCGCGGCTCATCCAGCTGCTGCCGGTCTCGGCCGCGGACCTCGAGGCCCTGCTGGCCGACGACGGCCGTGCCGGGTCCGACGCCGGCGCCGCGCCGCGGACCGACCTGGCCGAGACGCTCTTCGAGCCGGATCCGGCGACCGTGCTCGCGGCCATGCTGCCCCGGCTCGTCGAGGCGCTGACCTTCCAGACGCTGCTCGAGTCGTCGGCCTCCGAGCACAGCGCTCGCATGCTGGCCATGCGCAACGCCACGGACGCCGCCGGCGACATGATCGACGACCTGACCCTCACCTATAACGGCGCCCGCCAGGCGGGCATCACCCGAGAGATCGCCGAGATCGCGGCTGGGACCGCGGCCCAAGAATGACCACCCTTATGACCAAGACCGCAACGAAAACCGCACACGGCACGATTGTCCAGGTCATCGGCCCGGTCGTCGACGTCGAGTTCGCCGCTGACCTGCCGAAGATCCTGGACGCGCTGCGCGTGCGCACCGGCTCCGGCGACATCACGCTCGAGGTGGCGGCGCACGTGGGCGAGCGCAGCGTCCGCGCCGTCGCCATGAGCTCGACCGACGGGTTGGAGCGCGGCATGGCCGTGGAGGCCACCGGCGCGCCCATCAGCGTGCCCGTGGGCAAGGAGGTGCTGGGCCGCCTCATCGACGTCACCGGCGGGGCCATCGACGGCGGCGCCGAAATCAAGGCCGAGAAGCGTTATCCCATCCACCGTCCGGCGCCGAGCTTCGCCGACCAGTCCACCAAGGCCGAAGTCTTCGAGACCGGCATCAAGGTCATCGACCTCATCTGCCCGTTCATGAAGGGCGGCAAGGTCGGGCTCTTCGGCGGCGCCGGCGTCGGCAAGACGGTCATCGTCATGGAGCTCATCCGCAACATCGCCACGGAGCACGGCGGCTTCTCGGTGTTCTGCGGGGTGGGGGAGCGCACCCGCGAGGGCAACGGGCTCTACCTCGAGATGAAGGAGTCCGGCGTCATCGACAAGACGGCGCTGGTCTTCGGTCAGATGAACGAGCCGCCCGGCGCCCGCGCCCGCGTGGCGCTGACCGGCCTCTCCATGGCCGAGTACTTCCGTGACGAGGAAAAGCAGGACGTGCTGCTGTTCGTCGACAACATCTTCCGCTTCACCCAGGCCGGCTCCGAGGTCTCGGCGCTCTTGGGCCGCATCCCGTCGGCCGTGGGCTACCAGCCCACCTTGGCCACGGAAATGGGCCAGCTGCAGGAGCGCATCACCTCCACCAAGGACGGCTCCATCACCTCGGTCCAGGCCGTGTACGTGCCGGCCGACGACCTCACCGACCCGGCCCCGGCCACGACCTTCGGCCACCTCGACTCCACCGTGGTGCTCTCGCGCGCGCTGTCCGAGCTGGGCATCTACCCGGCGGTCGATCCGCTCGATTCCACGTCGAGCATCCTCGACCCGCAGGCCGTCGGCGAGGAGCACTACCGCGTGGCGCGTCGCGTCCAGCAGGTGCTGCAGCGCTACAAGGACCTCCAGGACATCATCGCCATCCTCGGCATGGAGGAGCTCTCCGAGGACGACAAGCTCACCGTGAGCCGCGCCCGCAAGATCCAGCGCTTCCTCTCGCAGCCCTTCTTCGTGGCCGAGGTCTTCACCGGCCGTCCGGGCAAGTACGTGCCGCTGGCCGAGACCATCCGTGGCTTCACCATGATCCTGGACGGCGAGCTGGACCAGGTGCCGGAACAGGCGTTCTACCTCAAGGGGACGATCGACGAGGTGCTGGCCGAACACAAGAAGTGACATGCCTCCCATCCGCTTCGAGATCACCTCGCCCGAGCGGCAGGTCGCCAAGATGGCGGTCGACCAGGTGTCGATCCCGACCGTGCTAGGCGAGATCACCGTGCTCCCGGGGCACCTGCCGCTGGTCACGGAGCTGGCGGCGGGCGAACTGCGCCTGCGCGTGGACGGCGAGACCCGTTCCTACGCGGTCGCCGGGGGTTTCGTGCAGGTCCGGCCGGGCGACCAGGTGGTCATCCTGGCCGACGCGGCAGAGCGAGACGATGAGCTGGACATCAAGGCCATCGAAGCGGCCGAGGAGCGGGCCCGCAAGGCGCTCACGGAGCAGGTGCGCCTGGACGACTCGGCCTACGCCTCGGCCGTGGCCGCCCTGGAACATGAGATGGCCCGGTTGCGGGTGGCACGCAAACGCGCTCCGCGCAGCGCGCCGACGGTCCCCGGCGGCGGATGAGCAAGACGGCCCTCGGGGCCGTCTTGCGGTATTGACGCGTCGCCACGCGGCGGGTAGCCTCACGGGGCCGTCGGCGACGACCGCCGCGGCGGAGAGGAGACCCATGTTCCTGAAGGACCCGACGCCTCGGGAGCGGCACGCCCTGAGCTGCGACATGATCGTGCTCATCTGCTGCGACTGGCGCATCTGGGAAGCGGAGCTCCGCAGCCACCTCGACCGGTGGCGCGCCGACCGGGCGCGCTACGACCTCCTGGCCGTCCCGGGGGGCATCCATCGTCTGATCCACGGTCCGGAGCACCGCTCCAGGACGCTCCTGGAGGACCTCGACGGGCTGGTCGCGCAAGGCATGCCGGAGACCATCATCATGATCCAGCACACGCACTGCGCGGTCTACCGCCAGGAGCGCCCGGAGATGGATGAGGGCGAAGAACAGGAGTGGCTGATCGACGACATCGGCGAGGCATGGGGGATGCTGGACAGGCGTTACCCGCGGATTTCCGTGCAGGGCTACGTCGCCGAGATCGACGTGCATGCCGGCAAGATGCGCGGGCTCAAGCACACCCGCTACTCGATCCCGCCCGTCCCACCGGAGATGCCCTCGCGCGTCTGAGGACGGCAGGAAACGGCACCCCGCGCGGTGCCGGTTTTTTGTCCACGTCAATCCTCCGGAAAAAGAAAAACCGTCCCGATCACGGGAGCGGCTGGCCGAGCTGGAGCAGCTCGTCGATGTGATTCTTGTACTCGACGCCCGGGGCGGGTTTGGCGACGGCCCGCGCGTCGGGGATGTCCGCCGCCGCCGGCGCCAGCGCCTCGTCGTTGCCCGAGGTCAGGATCACCGGCAGGCCCGGCCTGAGGATCCGCATCTCCCGCGCCACCTCGTCGCCGCGCATCCTGGGCGACTCGAGATCGGCGATGAGGATGTCCGGGAGCTGCGTCCGGCACGCCTCGAGCGCCTCGGATCCCCACCTGAACCACTCGAACCGCATGCGGACGCCGTAGAGCGCCTGCAGCGTCCGTTTCATCGCCCGTCCGACGAGCTCCTCGTCGTCGACGATGTAGCAGAGCTTCGTCTCGTCTCCCACGCTTGCCTCCTGGGTGAGGGAGATGGGAACATAGCACCCTCCGATGCCGATGTCAATGCGCCCCGAGGACCTGCTCACCGACCTCAACCCGGAGCAGCGGACGGCGGTCACCCACGACCGCGGCCCGTTGCTGATCGTGGCCGGGGCGGGGACCGGCAAGACCAGCGTCATCACCCGGCGCATCGGCTGGCTGATGGCCTCGGGCAAGGCGCCGGCCGAAGGGATCCTGGCGCTGACCTTCACGGACAAAGCGGCGGCCGAGATGGAGGAGCGGGTCGATCGGCTGCTGCCGCTCGGTTACGGCGACCTTTGGATGTCGACCTTCCACGGGTTCGGCGAGCGCGTGCTGCGCGAGCGGGGCCTGGAGATCGGCCTGCCCGGCGGCTTCCGCCTGCTCGACGAGACCGGCCAGTGGATGCTGCTGCGCCGCCACTGGGACGCGCTCAGGCTCGACTACTACCGGCCGCTCGGCAATCCCACCAAGTTCCTGCAGGCGCTCATCGCGCACTTCTCCCGCGTCCAGGACGAGCTGGTCGCGCCGGCGCAGTACCTGGAGTTCGCCAAGGCGCAGGCGCTGGACACCGACGCCGACGAGGCGCGCGACAGCGAGGCAAAGAGGCTGGCCGAGGTGGCCGAGACCTATCACGCCTACAAGCGCATCCTCCGCGACGAGGGCGCGCTCGACTTTTCCGACCTCATCAACGAGACGCTGCGGCTGTTGCGGGAGCGCCCGCAGGTGCTGGCCGAATTCCGGGCGCGCTTCCGGTACGTCCTGGTCGACGAGTTCCAGGACACCAACTGGGCGCAGTACGAACTGGTGAAGCTGCTGGCCGGGGACGCCAGGAACGTCACCGTGGTCGGCGACGATGACCAGTCCATCTACAAGTTCCGCGGCGCTTCCGTCTCCAACATCCTGGACTTCACGCGGGACTTCCCGGACGCGGCGCGCGTGGTGCTGACCCGCAACTACCGTTCGCGGCAGGAGATCCTGGACTGCGCGCACGCCTTCATCCAACACAACAACCCGGACCGCCTCGAGGCCCGCATGGGTGAGGCGCTCTCCAAGAGGCTCGTCGCCGAGCGGGGGACGGGCGGCGCCATCATCCGCCTGCATGGCAAGAGCCTGGGCGACGAGGCCCGGCTGGTGGCCGAGAAGATCCTTGAGCTGCACGAGAAGGACGGCGCCAGCTGGAACGACTTCGCCATCCTCAGCCGCGCCAACGACCACGCCGAGCCGTTCCTGCAGGCGCTCAGGGCGCGCGGCATCCCGCACGAGTTCGTGGCGGCGCGCGGGCTCTTCACCGACCCCATCGCCATCGACATCCTGGCCTACCTCCGGTGCCTCACGGACCCGAACGACAGCCCGTCCTTCTACCGGCTGCTGACGACGCCGGTGGCGCCCATCGCCCATGACGCGCTGGTGGCGCTCACCCACCACGCGGCCAGGAAGGGCGTGACGCTGTTCGAGGCCGCCCGTCGCGCCGAGGCCGTGCCCGGGGTGGGGGAGGGGGCCGCCACGGCGTTGCGCACCCTGGTGGCGCTGCTGGAGCGGCATGGGCTCGAGGCGCGCCGCGCGCCGGTCGGACGCGTGCTGCTCGCCATGCTGCACGAGTCGGGCTACCTCAGGGCGCTGGCCAACCAGAGCGACGAGATGAGCCGCGAGGCCATGCGCGTGCTGCAGCAGTTCTGGAGGGCCGTCGAGGGCTTTTCCGCGGAGGAACCCGAGCCCACCGCCCAACGCTTCCTGCAACACGTGCGCATGCAGCTCGACGCCGGCGACTCCGGCTTCTTGCCGCCGGACCCGGAGGCCGGTCCGGAGCTCGTGCGTGTCATGACCTGCCATGCCGCCAAAGGGCTCGAGTTCGCCAACGTCTTCGTGGTCAATCTCGTGGACCGCCGCTTCCCGACGTCGGAACGCCGCGACGCGATTCCGGTGCCGGAGGCCTTCATCAAGGAACAGTTGCCCGAGGGCGACGCCCACCTCCAGGAGGAACGCCGCCTGTTCTACGTGGCCATGACGCGCGCCCGGGACCGGCTGTTCCTGACGTCGGCCGAAGACTACGGCGGCAGCCGCGCCAAAAAGCCCTCGCGCTTCCTGGAGGAGTCCGGCTTCGGGCCGGCGACCGCGGAGAGCCGCGAGCCGATCGTCGAGTTCGACCCGATGCCGCGTCCGGCCTTCGGCGCGCTGCCCATCCCGGAGCGGATGAGCTTCACGCAGTTCGCGGCCTTCGAGACGTGCCCGCTGCAGTACAAGTACGAGCACCTCCTGCGCATCCCCAAGCGCGGCAACGAGAACCAGAGCTTCGGACAGTCGGTGCACGGGACGCTGCAGGAGTTCTTCGAGCGTTACCGGGCCCGCGGGGCAGCGGCCGTGCCGACGCTCTTCGACCAGGCGCCGGCCGCGGAGCGGAAGCCGGTCGGGCAGGTGGTGCCGCTCGACGAGCTGCTGGAGATCTATCGGGAGAAGTTCGTCGACGAGTGGTATGCGGATGCCGCGCGGCGCACCGAGCGTTATGAACGCGGCCGCGCGGCGCTCACCGCGTATTGGAACCGCATCGCCGGCGAGACGGTCGACATCGCGGGCATCGAGGTCGGGTTCACGCTCAAGTTCGGCGATGCCGTGGTCAAGGGCCGCATCGACCGCATCGACCGGCTCCCGGACGGGACGGTCCGCATCGTCGACTACAAGACCGGCAAACCCAAGGAGCGGCCGGACAAGGACCAGCTGTTCATCTACCAGCTGGCGGCACTGCGTGTCCTCGAGATGAGGCCGTCAGCGCTCACGTACCACTATCTCGAGGGAGACGTGGAGACGTCGTTCCTCGGCACCGACGACGATCTCGCTGACCTTGAGGAGCGCATCAACGCGACCGTGGCCAAGATCCGGGCCAGCCGTTTCGACGCCACCCCCAACGTCTTGGCCTGCAGGTTCTGCGACTTCAAGGACATCTGCGAATCGCGCGTCGTCTAGCTATGGCCATGGAACCGCTCGGCAAGCTGATCAAGAAGCAGATCGCCGCCAAGGCCGACTTGGCCGGGCCGTTGACCGCGGCGCGCATCGTCGCCGCAGCAGGGCAGGAGCTCGCCGACGCCTACCCGTCGCTCGCCAAGCGCGTCCGTGTGGTCTCCTTCCGCGACGGCATCCTCTCCGTGGCGACGGCCAGCGGCGCGGCGGCCGCGGAACTGCGGCTGCGCGAGGGCCGGTACCTTGCAGGCCTGCGCGCGCGTCTCGGCAGCGCCGTCCGTGCGTTGCGGTACGGTGTCGGCGCGCGGTACGATGGAGACGCATGACCTTCCGTCAGTACATCATGGCCATGGGTCTCGGGACGCTCATCGCCTGGGCGGCCTTCCTGCTGATCGTCGCGCTCGTCGACCCGACGAGCGCCGGCCTGCTCGGCCTGGCGTTCTTCTACGTCTCGCTGGCCGTGGCCACGTCCGGCACGTTGGCCTTGATCGGACTCTTCGTCCGCACGGTCGTGGTCCGCACTCAGGACGTGCTCTCAAAGCAGGTCACCCATGCGTTCCGCGAGGGCATGCTGGTGGCGCTGCTGGTGGTCGTCGCCCTGGCGCTCCAGCGCAACGGGCTCCTGAACATCCTCAATACCACGCTGCTTCTCGCGGTTTTGGTGCTGACCGAGCTGTTTTTCCTCTCCTATCGGCCCCGCGCCTAGCCGGCTTGCCAGGCCGGAGGGGGGTCGGTACACTTTTTCGGCTATATGCTGAAGCGGTTTTTCGGGGCTTTCTCCCGCGACATCGGCATCGACCTGGGGACGGCCAACACCCTGGTCTATGCCAAGGATAAGGGGCTCGTCATCAACGAGCCCTCGGTCGTCGCCGTCAACACGCGGACCGGCCAGATCCTCGCCGTCGGCCGCGAGGCCAAGGAGATGGCCGGCAAGACGCCGGCCCACATCGTCGTGGTGCGGCCGTTGCTCAAGGGCGTCATCTCGGACTTCGAGGTCACCGAGAAGATGCTCAAGCACTTCATCCAGAAGGTCCATGCCGACCGCTCCATGCTCGCGCCGGCGCCGCGCGTCGTCGTCGGCGTGCCGCTCGAGATCACCGAGGTGGAGCGCAAGGCGGTGGAGGACGCCGTGCTCTCGGCCGGCGCGCGCGAGGTCTACCTCATCGAGGAGCCCATGGCCGCCGCGATCGGCGCCCGACTCCCCATCGAGGACGCCATCGGCAACATGATCGTCGACATTGGCGGCGGCACCACGGAGATCGCCGTCATCTCGCTGGGCGGCGTGGTCACCTGGAAGTCGCTGCACGTGGCCGGCGACGAGCTGACCCGCAACATCGTCCAGTACGCCCGCGACGTCTTCTCCATCCTGTTGGGCGAGCGCAACGCGGAACAGGTCAAGATCCGCATCGGCTCCGCGGCCGAGCTCGACGAGCCGTTGGAGATGGCCTTGCGCGGCCGCGACCTCATCTCCGGCTTGCCCAAGGAGATCGTCGTCACCGACGGGCAGATCCGCGAGGCCCTGGCGCGTTCCGTGAAGACCGTCATCGAGAACGTCAAGGCGACGCTCGAGAACACGCCGCCGGAGCTCGTCGCCGACATCTACGAGCGCGGCATCGTGCTGACCGGCGGCGGCGCCTTGCTCAAGGGCATCGACAAGGCCATCGCCCGGACCGCGCAGATCCCGGTGCGCGTCGCCGACGACCCGCTGACGTGCGTGGTCCGCGGCACCGGCGTGCTGCTCGAGAACCCCGCCCTGCTCAAGATCATCGCCGTGCCGTCGGCGCGTGACGACCGCGGCCCGGCCGTCGGGTGACATGCGCCTGCGCGTCCGCCCCGCGCCCGTCCTCGCCGCCGTCGGCATCCTCGCCGGCGGCGTCGCGCTTGCCGCGCTGCCCGCGGCCGCGCCGGTGCGCGACGGCGCGGCGCGCCTGCTGTTGGCTCCCGGTGCGGCCCTCGGCGCCGCCGCCCGCGGCCTGGCGACCGGCTGGCGTCAGGCACCCGATGCGGACAGCGCGCGGCTCCGCGAGGAGCGCGACGCGCTCGTGCTCGAGAACGCCAGGCTGCGCGGCACCGCCCAGGAGGCCGAGGAGCTGCGGGCGTTGCTCGCATACCGGGAGCGGAGCGGTCAGGAACCGGTCGCCGCGCGCGTCATCGGACGCACCAGCGACCTCGGTCTGGACGGCCTGCTCATCGACCGCGGCACGGACGACGGCGTGGGGGAGGGGATGGCCGTCATCGCCGGCGACGGCTTCTACCTCGGCCTGGTGCGCCAGGCCGGACCGACGACCGCCGTGGTGCTGCTCGGTACCGACAGCCGCCACCGCGTCGCGGCCATGCTCCAGAACGGCACGCGCAGCATCGGCTACGTGGAAGGCGGGCGCGGACTCGGCATGGCCATGCGGCTCATCCCGCAGGATGAGCGCGTCGATGCCGGACAGCTCGTCGTGACGTCCGGGTTGGATCCTGCCATCCCCCGCGGACTGGTCATCGGCCGCGTGGAGCGGGTGACGCGCGCGCCGCAGGAACCGTTCCAGACGGCGGTCGTCAGCCCGATGGTCGCCGCGGACCGGCAGTCCTTCGTGGCCGTGGTCCGCGTCACGACCCCGGACGCCCTATGATCCTCGGGTTCCTCCTCCGCCTGACGGCGATCGCCGCCTCGTTTTGGATGGACGTCTTCGTCCTGCCGGCGTTCGGCGTGCCGGAGGCGTTCTGGATCACCGCCGCCAGCCTGGCCTTCCTGGCACGCGGCCTGCCGCACGGCCGCGCCGCCGCGCTCGGGGCGGCGGCCGGGACGCTCTTTTCGCTGGTCGGCAGCTTGCCGGCCGTCGCCTATCTCGCCGCGGGGATCGTCGCGGGGTGGGGGACGGCCTGGGTGAGCCGGATGTACCTCAGCCAACGCTCGCTGGTCTCCATGGCCGGGCTGGCCTTCCTGTGCGCCGCGGCGTTCTGGTCCCCGGCGCTGATCCGCGCCTTCCTCGACGCCGCGCGCGGTGCCGACCCCGGCGCCTTCGCCGCGGCCATGCGTGCGGTGCTGCTCCAGGCGGCCGCCACCGCGGCGCTTTCCGTGCCGCTGGTGCTCGTCCGGCGCGCCGCCGACGTGCGTATCCATCGCCTGCGCTGATATGGACGACGTCCGTACGCCCTTGGGCATGACCGTCCGTCGCAGCGACGAGCGCTGGGACGTGACCGATGCCGCAGCGACCGAGAAGCGTCCCGAGACGTCGGCCCGCGCACAGTATCTCGGCGTCGCCGTGAGCCGTCGCCGGCTCATCGCCCTCATCGGCGTGCTGATGGCCGCCTTCGGCATCCTCACGGCGCGTGCGGCCCAACTCCAGGTCTTCTCCGGCGAGGAGCACCGCAGCCAAGCCGACCGCAACCGCGTACGGGTGCTGCCGACGCGCGCCGTGCGCGGCGTCTTCTTCGACCGCGCCGGCACGCCGCTCGTGACCAACGTCCCGACGTTCGCCCTGATGCTGACCTACGCCGACCTGCCCGTCGACGACCCGCAGCGCATCGCCGTCATCGCCGACGCGGCGCGGCTCTCCGGCGTGCCGGTCGAGGAGCTTGCCATGGCCGTCGGCGAGGCCCGCCGTACGCCCTTCGTCCCATACGCCGCGGCCACGGACATCCCGTACGACAACGCCTTGCGCGTGGAGGTGGCCGCGGAACGGCTGCCCGGGGTGAGCGTCGTCGTGGATACCGTCCGGCAGTATGCCGGGGGCGCCGAGGCGCAGTCCCTTGGCCATCTCTTCGGCTACGTCGGGAAGATCACCGAGGGGCTCTATGCGGCCGCGACGCCCGGCACGTACCTGCTCAACGACCGCGTCGGCCGGGCCGGCATCGAGGCCGCGCTCGAGCCGCTGCTGCGCGGCAGCTACGGCACCCGGCAGGTGGAGGTCGACGCCCTCGGTCGGGAACGGCGCGTCATCGCCGAGGAGCCGCCCGAGGACGGCGCCAGCGTGCGGTTGACGGTCGACCTCGCCGCGCAGGAGAAGCTCGAGCAGGTGCTGACGGCCGCCATGCGCCGCATCGGCCGGACGCGGGCCGCGGCCGTGGCCCTGGATCCGCGCGACGGGGGCGTCATCGCTCTCGTCTCGCTGCCGGGCTACGGCCAGAACCTCTTCTCCGGCGGCGTGGCCTCGAGCACCTACCGCGCCCTGGCCGAGGATCCCGACGCTCCGCTCTTCCCGCGCGCCGTCTCCGGCACCTACCCGTCCGGCTCGACCATCAAGCCGCTGGTCGCCGCGGCGGCGTTGGAAGAAGGCATCGTCGGCGAGCGGACCACGGTGCTCTCCACCGGCGGCGTGCGCTACGGGGAGTGGTTCTTCCCGGACTGGCGCACCGGCGGCCACGGCTCGACCGACGTCAAGAAGGCCATCGCCGACTCGGTCAACACGTTCTTCTACATGGTCGGCGGCGGCACCGACAGCTTCCCGGGGCTGGGCATCGACCGGCTCGCGCAGTGGTTCCGCCGCTTCGGCCTCGGCGAGGCGACGGGCGTCGAGCTGCCGGGTGAGGCTGCGGGCCTCGTGCCGACGCCGGACTGGAAGGAACGCACCAAGCGGCAGTCGTGGTTCATCGGCGACACCTATCACGTCTCCATCGGGCAGGGCGACGTGCTGGTGACGCCGCTGCAGATGGCCACGGTGACCCAGGCCTTCGCCAACGGCGGCACGGTCTACGGGCCGCGGCTGGTGGCCGCGCACGTCGCCGAGGGCACGGAGACGATCGAGCCGGCCCGCGTGCTGGCGGACGGCTTCCTGGACGCCGAGACGCTGCGCATCGTCCGCGAGGGCATGCGCCAGACCGTCCTTGCGGGCAGCGCGCCCTCGCTGCAGCTCGTGCCGGTCCCCGTGGCCGGCAAGACCGGCACCGCGCAGTGGCGCGACGGCCGGCCGACGCACGCCTGGTTCACCGGCTTCGCGCCTTACGACCGCCCGGAAATCGTCGTCGCCATCCTCATCGAGGAAGGCGGCGAGGGTTCGTCGGTGGCCGTGCCTGTGGCACGGGAGTTCCTCAGCTGGTATTTCGGCGCCCGTCTGTCCACACCGTCGCTTGACGGCGCCGCGGCCGGCCGGTAGCGTGAGAGGCGACAACCGAACCATTCCGCTGACCCCGTCCGGGGTCAGCTTTCTTCGTACGATATGAACGAATACGTCTACGTCACCCCCGCGGGGCTCGAAAAACTCAAGAAGGAGCTCCATGAGCTCAAGACGGTCCGCAAGCGTGAGGTCGCGGACCGGATCGAGAAGGCCAAGGAGCTCGGCGACCTCTCCGAGAACGCCGAGTACGCGGACGCCAAGGACGAGATGGCCTTCATCGAGGGACGCATCATGGAACTCGAGGATGCGGTCAACCGCTCCAAGGTCATCGAGAGCGCCGGTACCGAGACCGTCTCCATCGGCCATACGGTGGAGGTCGAGGTCGGCGGCAAGGCGCGGACCTACACCATCGTCGGCTCGAGCGAGGCCGATCCGGCCGCCGGCCGCATCTCCAACGAGACGCCGCTGGCCCACGCGCTGCTCGGCAAGAAGGTCGGCGACAGCATCGAGGTCACCTTGCCCGCCGGCAAGACGACCTACGTCATCCGCTCCATTTCCTGAAGGTCCGGGGCGCG
The DNA here is from genome assembly GCA_964648865.1 of uncultured Gammaproteobacteria bacterium. Lineage (GTDB taxonomy): Bacteria > Patescibacteriota > Patescibacteriia > 2-12-FULL-57-11 > 2-12-FULL-57-11 > SCUL01. The sequence continues at coordinate 48,226 of CAZYLV010000003.1, forward strand.
CTATACTGCGTCGATATGGCCGAAGAGACCGTCGCACGCCGCGAGAAGCTCGAGGCCCTCCGCCAAGAGGGAATCGAGGCCTATCCGCCGGACCCGCTGCGCACCGCCACGGTGGGCGAGCTGCTGGCATCGTTCGCGGAGCGCGAGAGGGGCGGCGACAACGTCACGATCACCGGTCGGCTGATGACCGTCCGCGTCCATGGCGCCCTGCTGTTCGCCGACCTGCGGGACGCGACCGGCCGCATCCAGCTGATGCTCAAGGAAGACCAGGTCGGCGCGACGTCCTTCGCCCGCTTCCGGGACCGCATGGACCCGGGCGACATCGTGGAGGCCACCGGCGCCGCGTTCACCACCAAGCGCGGCGAGCAGTCGCTGCTCGTGGCCGCGTGGCGCCCGCTGGCCAAAGCCCTCCTCCCCCTGCCCGAGAAGTGGCACGGACTCACGGACGTGGAGACGCGTTTCCGTGAGCGCGAGATCGACCTGCTGGCCAACGACGTCGTCCGTGAGCGCTTCCTGTTGCGCTCACGGGCCATCCACGCGGTCCGCGCCTTCCTGCACGAGCGCGGGTTCCTGGAAGTGGAGACGCCGATGCTGCACCCCATCGCCGGCGGTGCCAGCGCCCGGCCGTTCGTCACCCACCACAACGCGCTCGGCGTGGACCTTTTCTTGCGCATCGCCCCGGAGCTGTACCTCAAGCGGCTGCTCGTGGGCGGCTTCGAGCGCATCTTCGAGCTGGGACGCTGCTTCCGCAACGAGGGCATCGATTACTCGCACAACCCCGAGTTCACGATGCTCGAGCTGTACTGGGCCTACGCCGAGAAGGACGCCTTCCTGGCCATGCTCGAGGAGATGCTCGGCCGCGTGCTCACCGAGACGGTCGGCGGCACCGTGCTCGAGTACGAAGGCGAGCGGCTCGACTTCGCCGCGCCCTGGCCGCGCACGACGTTCCGCCAGGCCGTCCTCGACGCCACTGGCATCGACATCGACGAGGCCCGGAACCCCGAGGCGCTCGCCGCGGCCGCGGCGCGCAAGAGGGTCGCGGTCGACTTCGGCGGCTGCGTGGGCCTCGGCGAGTGCTATGACGAACTCTGGAAGCGCGCCGCACGGCCGCGCATCGTCCGGCCCACCTGGGTCCTGGACTACCCGGTGGAGATGAAGCCGCTGACGCGCCGTCATCCGGAGGATCCCGCCAAGAGCGCCTCGGCGCAGCTCGTGGTGCGCGGCGCCGAGATCATCAACGCCTTCTACCACGAGCTCAACGACCCGCTCGACCAGCGGGCGCGCTTCGAGGAGCAGCAGCGGCTCAGGGAGCAGGGGAGCGCGGAAGCGCAGCCCATGGATGAGGGCTTCCTGCGCGCGCTCGAGCACGGCATGCCCCCCGCGGCGGGCATGGGCATGGGCATCGATCGCCTGGTGTTGCTGCTCACCGGCACGCACAACATCAAGGAGACCATCCTCTTCCCGACGCTGCGGCCCGAGCACCCCGTATGAAGCGGCGCGTCGTGGTCTTCGGCACGTTCGACCTGCTCCATCCGGGGCACGCCGCGTTCCTGCGGCGGGCGCGCCGGTTGGGCGACGAGCTGGTCGTGGTGGTGGCCCGGGACGCCCGCGTGCGCCGGGAGAAGGGCAAGGCGCCCGTCTTCCGCGAACGCGAGCGGCTCGCGCTCGTCGCAGCCCTGCGCTGGGTGGATAAGGCCGTACTCGGCGACGCCGCCGGCCGCTGGGGCGCGGTACGACGGTTGCGCCCGCGCGTCATCGCCCTGGGGCACGACCAGACCGCCGCGCGGCCCGAGGTCGTCCGCCAGCTCGCCGACCTCCGCCCGCGCCCACGGCTCGTCCCGCTGCCGCGCATCGGTCCACCCCATCACGCCTCGTCCCGGTTGAAAGCCCGCATCTATGATCGACAGAAAACTCGTCCGTGAGCGTCCGGACATCCTCAAGAAGGCGGTCGCCGACCGTCGGCTGAAGGTCGACGTGGACGCCATCGTGAAGATGGAAGGACAGCGGCTCGACGTGCTGCGCAAGGTCGAGGACTTCCGCGCCCTGAAGCGCAAGGCCTCAGACAAGATCGCCAAGGCACCGCCGGCGGAGAAGAAGGCCCTCATCGCCGAGATGAAGGACTTCGACAAGGACGCCGACAAGCTGGAGAAGAAGCTGGCCAAGCTCGAGGGAGAGCTCGATGCGCTGCTCAAGCAGCTGCCCAACATCCCGCTGCCTGAGGTGCCGGTGGGTCCGGACGAGAGCGGCAACGTGGAGATCCGCCGCGTCGGCGAACCGCCGACATTCGGTTTCGCCCCCAAGGACCACATGGCGCTCGGCACCGCGCTGGGCATCATCGATCAGGAACGCGCCGCCCGCGTCTCCGGCGCACGCTTCACGTATCTCCTCGGCGATCTGGTGCGCCTCCAGCAGTCGCTGGGCCAGTTCGTCTTCGACCTTCTGACGGACCGTGCGGCCTTGGGCGCGCTCATCAAGAAGGCCGAGCTCGACGTGCCGGACACGCCGTTCATCCCGGTCGTGCCGCCGCTCATGATCACGCCCGGCGTCTTCGAGCGGATGGGGCGCCTCGAGCCCAAGGACGAGCGCTACCGCATGGATGCCGACGACCTGTATCTCATCGGCAGCGCCGAGCACACCCTCGGGCCGTTGCACATGGACGAGATCCTGGCCGAGGCCGACCTGCCGCTGCGCTACGTGGCCCTGACCCCGGCCTTCCGCCGCGAGGCGGGCAGCTACGGCAAGGACACGCGCGGCATCCTGCGGCTTCACCAGTTCGACAAGATGGAGATGGAATCCTTCGCGCTGCCCGAGCGGGCCGTGGCCGAGCAGGACCTCTTCGTGGCCATCCAGGAACATGTCGTCGCTGCGCTGGGCATCCCGTATCGCGTCATGGCGATCTGCACGGGCGACATGGGCACGCCGGACGCGCGCCAGATCGACATCGAGTGCTGGATGCCGGGGCAGGACACCTACCGCGAGACGCACACCGCGGACCTGATGACCGATTTCCAGGCGCGTCGGCTCAATACCCGCGTCAGGCGCGCCGACGGCAGCACGCAGTTCGTCCACATGAACGACGCCACGGCCGTGGCCATGGGGCGCATGCTCATCGCCATCCTCGAGAATTTCCAACGGGAGGACGGCAGCATCGATGTCCCCGTGGTCCTGCATCCGTACATGCGCGGCGTGACGAGACTCACGCCCCGCTGATCCGCCCATGCGCCTGGCGCCGAAAACCTGGGTCGAGGTTTCGCGGGCCGCGCTCCGGCACAACGCGCAGGAGTTCCGCCACGCGCTCGGGCCAGCCGCGGCCCTCATGGCGGTCGTCAAGAGCAACGCGTACGGCCATGGTCTCACTGAGACCGTCCAGGCCTTGAAAGGCCGTGTCCCGTGGTTCGGTGTCGATAGTGTCCCCGAGGCCATCTCGGGACTCCAAAGCGCTCCCCAGGCCCGTTTTTTGGCTCTGGGCGCGTTCCTGCCGGAGTGGTTGGCTCCCGCGGCCAAGAAGGGCATCCGGCTGAGCGTCTCCAGCCCCGAGGCCGCTGCCGTCCTGGCCCGCAAGGCACCCCGAGCCACCGTCCACCTGGAGGTCGAGACAGGCCTGACACGGCAGGGGATCGGGGAGAAGGACCTGCCGTCGACGCTGCGTCTGCTCCGACGCGCCGGGGTGCGCGTCGAGGGGCTGTTCACGCACTACGCCAACATCGAGGATACGACCGAGCACAGCTACGCCCGTGGCCAACTGACGCGCTTCCGCAAGGCGTTGTCCATCGCGGAGAAGGTCCTGGGCACGCCGGTGCCGCTGCCGCACACGGCATGCTCCGCCGCGGCCATCCTCTTTCCGCAGACGCACTTCGCGCTGTCCCGCGTCGGCATCTCCCTCTATGGCCTCTGGCCGAGCAAGGAGACGCTCGTCTCGGCACGCGCCGCGGGCAAGCCCATCGACCTGCGGCCGGCGCTCGCATGGAAGACGACCGTCGCCCAAGTCAAGCGCGTGCGCGCCGGGACACCGGTGAGTTACGGCCTCACGGAGCGCATGGCGCGCACCGGCAGGGTCGCCGTGCTGCCGGTGGGATACTGGGACGGCTACGCTCGCGGACTCTCGTCCGTCGGACAGGCGCTCATCCGCGGGCGGCGCGCAAAGGTGCTCGGCCGCGTCTGCATGAACATGATGATGGTCGACGTCACGGGCGTCCCCGGCGTCCGCCCGGGCGACGAGGTCGTCCTCCTCGGCCGGCAGGGGAGGGGAGCGGTCAGCGCCGAGGATCTCGCCGCGAAGCTCGGCACCATCAACTACGAAGTCGTGACGCGCATCAACCCGACGTTGCCGCGTATCCTGGTATGAAGAAACTCCGCATCGGCGTCATCTTCGGCGGCAGGAGCGGCGAGCACGAGGTGAGCTGCGCGTCGGCACGCAACGTGCTGGCCGCGTTCGACCAGGCGCGCTACGAGGCCGTACCGGTGCTCGTGGCCAAGGACGGCACCTGGCACCGCGGCGAGGCGGCCGCGCACTATCTGGCGCACGGTTCATTTCCGGAAATCGATGTCCGTGTAGGGGCGCAGCATGCGGCGCCCCTACAGCCGGTACCGGATGCCGGCCGGCCGTTCGACGTCATCTTCCCGCTCATCCACGGCACCAACGGCGAGGATGGGACGCTGCAGGGTCTCCTGGAGCTCGCCGACGTGCCTTATGTGGGCTGCGGCGTGCTCGGATCGGCCGTCGGCATGGACAAGATCGCGCAAAAGGCGATGCTGCGTGATGCCGGCATCCCTGTCGCGCCCGCCGTGGCGACCGATGCCGTCGAGGTCGCCGGTGACTGGCCCGGCGTCGCCGCCCACGCCGCTGCGCTTGACCTGCCGCTGTTCGTGAAGCCGGCCAACGCCGGATCGTCCGTCGGCGTCAGCAAGGTCAAGACCGCCGATGCGTTGCGCGCCGCGGTGGACGAGGCGTTGCGCCACGACCGCCGGGTGCTCATCGAGGCGGCCGTGCCGGCGGCGCGAGAGCTGGAGATCGCCGTGCTCGGCAACGAGGCGCCTCGGGCCTCGGTCATCGGCGAGATCGTCCCGTCCGGCGAGTTCTACGACTACGACGCCAAATACGTCGACGGCGCCTCGCGTTCCGTCGTGCCGGCCTCGCTCGAACCTGCCGTCGCGGAGCGCGTCACGCGGCTGGCCCTGCACGCCTTCCGCGCCCTGGATCTGGCAGGCATGGCACGCGTCGACTTCCTGCTCTCCCGGGAGACGGACCAGCTCGTCCTCAACGAGGTCAACACCATCCCGGGGTTCACGGACATCAGCATGTACCCGACGCTCTGGAAGGCCAGCGGCCTGCCGCAGCCGGCGCTGCTCGACGAGCTGGTGCGTCTGGCCCAGGAGCGGCACGCCGCACGCCGCGCCTTGCTGCGTTCGCATGCCACCGGCGGCTGGTGGATCGCCGGAACGGGTCCCTGACCATGCGCCTGCCTTTCTTGCGCCGCGGACCGCGACCGCCGGCGGGCCGCAAGGTCTACCGCTTGCCGCGCTCCACGCGCGGCCCCTCGGAGAACCCCTACTTCAACCGTCGCGTCCAACGGCGCATGGTACGCGTCCTGCCGCTCGTGACGACATGCGGCGCGGCGCTCGCGCTCGGCGTCGCGGCGATCCTCGGGCTGACGCTGCCCGGCCTCGCCATCGGCCAGATCAGCGTCACGGGACATGGGCGTGTCGGCCGCGAGGAGATCGACGCCGCCATCCGGGAGGAGTACGACGTCCGGTTCCTCGGCATCTTCCCGCGACGCAACTACTTCCTCTTCCGCGCCGCCGCGCTGCGCGGGCGCCTGGAAGCGCACCCTTCCATCGCCGCGGCGGACGTCTCCAAGGCCTTCCCGGACCGTCTGAGCGTGCGCGTCGTGGAACGCGAGGCGGAGTTCCAGGTCCTGACCACCGACGCGCGGGCGCTGGTCGACGACGAGGGCATCGCCTTCGAGGTCTTCCTGGGGGAGGGGGGAGGCCGTCCGCCGACCGTCACGCCGCCCCTCGGCTCCACCAGCACGCCGCTCTTCGCGACGTCCACCTGGAAGCTCCCTGATCTCGTGCGCATCGTGCAGCAGCGTGCGACGACGACCTATCCGACATTGTACGACACATCAGAGACGGCCTTCCTCAGGGGGGAGGCGATCGTCCCACCGGCCATCGTCGACACGGTGCGGAGGGTCTCCGGGCTCCTCAACGAGACCGACAGCTCGCTGAACGCCGTCGGCGCCATCTACGACCGCGACCGACGGCATGAGATGAACGTCGTCACGTCCGAGGGCTGGCGTGTGCTCTTGGACCCCGGGCTCGGTCTGGAGGCGCCGCTCGAGGCGCTGCGTGCCGTCCTGCAGGAGCAGATCACGGACCGCGGCACGCTGGAGTACGTGGACGTGCGATACCAGGATCGCGTGTACTACAAGTAGGGCCCTACAGAGGCTCACACGAAGAGGCCTATCCCGGGCATTTCCGCAACCTAGCGTCGCATAAGATACATTGGGCGACACTAGTAACGCTCTATCGCCTAGCGTCATTTCGAGGAGCGAAGTGACGGTAAATCCCAGGCGTCCCTACTTCAGCAGATAATCCAGCGGATTGACCGGGATGCCGTTCAAACGCGTCTCGAAGTGCAGGTGCGGGCCCGTGGTGAGGTTGCCGGCGCCGGGCGTGCCCGGGGTGCCTCCAGAGAGCGCGATGACCTGTCCCCGCTCCACGAACTCCCCTTCCGAGACCATGATGCGCGAGACGTGGCCGTAGACGGTTGAGATGCCGTTGTCGTGGATGAGCATCACGTAGCTGTAGCCCAAGCCGGCGTTCTTGGCGCGGGCCACGTAGCCGGGCGCGGCGGCGCCGATGCGCGTCCCCTGGTAGGCGCGGACGTCGATTGCCGGATGCTCGAAGACGTGGCGGAACGGGTAATCCGGATCGTGGAAGTAGGCCGTGATGCCGCGTGACGGGTCGACGGGCCAGGAAAGGACCGTGGAATCGCCCGTCAGGTTGCGCAGCTTGTCCTGGGACTCGAGCTTGCGCCGCAGCGTGTTCTCGAGCGTCACGATGTCGCTGTCGACCGTCTGCTGCTGCGACCGCAGCGTGGCCAGGTTCTGTTGCAGCCCCTGCGTCTCCTGCTCCAACGTCTCGGCCAGCTTCTGTTTGCCGGTGCGCGACTCCTCGAGCTCGGCCTGGGAGATCTCCAAGCGTTTCTTGAGGTCTGAGAGCTTCTGCCGTTGCGCTTCCTTGTCGTCCTGCTGGCCCTCGAGCGTCGTCTTGAGCGCCACGACCTCCTCCAACGCGCGCTGCAGGTCCTTGCCGATCTCCTCGGAGGTCTTGAGGCGATCGTAGAATTCCGAGAAGGACTCGTTCATCAGCAGCACCTCGAGCGCGCTCCGGTCGCTGGCCCGGGCGATGGTCCGCAGGAACTCGGAGAGGTATGCCTTCCGCCGTTCGATCTGCGCGCTGCGCTCACCGATATGCAGGTCGAGCGCGGCGATCTCCAGGTTGACCTGCTCGATCTCGGCCTCGGTCTGCTGGATGTCCAGTTCGGTCTTGGCCAGGCGGTTCTCGAGCAGTCCCAGCTGGTTCTGGAGCGAGACCGTCTGGCTGCGGCGGTTGGCGATGGTGCCCTGGAGCGTGCCGATGCGCTGCTGCAGGTCTGAGACGGCTTGCTTCTTGCGGGCCACGGCGTCATTGAGCCGCAGGATCTCCTCGCGCGTGGCCTCCGAGTACTCTTCCTCGCCTGGTGTCTCCGCGCTCTCCGTCGGCGCCTCCTCCTCAGCGAACGCCTGGTAGACCTGCCAGCCGGAATATGCCACGAAGAGGCTCAGCGCGATCGCCGCGAGCCCCAGCACGCCGATCCGGTTTTTCGGGTGTTCCATCACAAGCGCGAGCGGGCTTGTCTGATGCGTCGCACGACGTCGTCCCGCGACAGCAACGGAGCGATCTCGAAGGGTCCCGGTGAGGCAGGCAGCCCTGTGAGCGCCACGCGCAACGGCCACAACACGTCGCCGTTCTGGAGCCCTTCTGCGGCGATCCAGGCCTTGAGTCCCCCCTCGATCGCTGCGGCGCTCCACTCCCCCGCGTAGGTCTCGAACCAGGCGGCCAGGCCATCGAGCGCCGCTTGGGTACGCGCGAGGTCCGACTTCTTCCAGATGAGCAGCGACGGATCGTGCTCGGCCGGCCCGCGGAAGAGGAACGAGACGAGCTCCGGCAGCTGCGGCATGCGCACCAACCGGTCCTTGGCCAATGCTACCACGCCGGCGAGCCACTGCGCATCATCAAGACGGCCGTCGCAGCCCGCTTTCCTGAGCTCCTCCGCGGCCATCTCGGCAAGCCGATCCTCCGGCAAGGCCCGCAGGTACTGGGCGTTCAGCCAGTCCAGCTTCTCGAAGTTGACGACCGCGCCCGACGGGTTGACCTTGGCGAGATCGAAACGCTGCGCAAGCTCATCGACCGCGTATATCTCCCGCTCCCCCGTCGGATTCCAGCCGAGCAGCGCGACGAAGTTGATGAGCGCCTCCGGCAGGTAACCCTTGGCGAGATAGTCCTCCACGGCCACGTCGCCCTGGCGCTTGGACAGCTTGCTGCGGTCGGCGTTGAGCAGGAGCGGCAGGTGCGCGAAGACCGGCGGCGTCCAGCCGAAGGCCTCGTAGAGCAGCACGTGTTTGGGGGTCGAGGAGATCCACTCCTCGCCGCGGATGACGTGGCTGATGCGCATGTCATGGTCGTCGACGACGTTGGCCAGGTGATACGTGGGGAATCCGTCGCTCTTGGAGAGCACGGCGTCGTCGATGGAGGACGTCGGGAAGCGGATGTCGCCGCGGATCGCGTCCGTGAAGGCGACCTCGGCGCGGTCGCGCGGCACGGCGAGGCGGATGACGTGCGGCGTGCCGGCGCCGATGCGGGCGGTCCGTTGGTCGGCCGTGAGCCTCCGGCAACGGCCGTCGTACATCGGCGGCTCCTTGCGCGCGGCCTGGTGCTGGCGCATGGCCTCGAGTTCCTTCGACGTGCAGAAGCACGGGTAAGCCTTCCCGGCATCGACGAGCCGCTTCAGGTGCTCGTCATAGAGCGCCAGCCGCTCGCTCTGCACCACGGGCCCTTCGTCCCAGGTGAGACCCATGGTCGTGAGCGTCTCCATGAGCCTTTCCGCCGCGCCGGGCACGAGCCGGCTGCGGTCCGTGTCCTCGATGCGCAGGGCGAAGACGCCGCCATGCTTGCGGGCGAAGAGCGCGTTGTAGAGCGCCGTGCGCAGCCCGCCGATGTGGAGGTATCCCGTGGGACTGGGCGCGAATCGAACACGGATGGTGTTCGACGATGGCATAGGCGGTTTCCGAGAAGAAAACAGGACAGTCAGCGGGAAAATGATAACAGCGCGGACGATGCGCCACAACCGCCGTGGCTGAAGGACGAGCCGCCACAGCCACTCCAGGCCGAGGCGCTGCATCAGACGTGGCGCGCGCGGTACGCGCCCGGTGAGGAAGTCCAGGCCGCCGCCCACGGCCATCAGCAGCCGCGCCTTGGGATACGCCGCGCCGAACCGCGCGATCCAGCGCTCCTGGTGCGGCGCGCCGAAGTTGACGATGATGACCTCCTCATCTCCCCCGTCCGCACCCACGGAGCGCCGTTCCTCCACGGCGAAGCGGAGCGCCGGCCAACGGGCACGGACCGCGGTGGAGATGTCCGCGGCACCGCTCAACCCGCCATGCCGGATGACGAAACGTACCGTGAGCCCCCGGGCGGCCGCTTCGTCCAGGACCGACTCCATCATGTCCGCGCCCGGTACGCGCTCCGCGGCGAGGCCGCGCAGGAGCAGCGCCCAGACCACGCCGGTGCCGTCAGGCAGCAGCAGTACGGCACGCGCGAGGGCCTCCGCGAGCGCCGGGTCGCGCCTGGCCGCCAGGACGATCTCCGGATTCACGGAGAGCGCCGTCACGCCGCGTCCCGTGCGGAGCGCCTCCCGCAACGCCGCTTCGGCGCCGGTGCGGGTCAGCGCGTCCACCGGAGCGCCGGCGACGGTCGTGCGTATCATACGCCGAGCGGGTAGCCGTGGAGCTCGGTATAGCGCGCGCCGCCGCGGCCGATGTCGCTTCGGTAGAGACCGAATCGGTCGACGAGGAAGCGCGTCTCCGCTACGTGCGCGCGGAAGGCATCCGCCGGCACCGGCGCCTCGAGCCGGGCCACGGTGAGATGCGGCGCCCAAGGACGATGGTCGACGTCGATCCGCAGGCGCTCCAGCTCCTTGCCGACATCCTCGCGCAACGAGGCGACGGCCGATCCGTGCGGCTCGGCGACCCCCACCCAGACGACGCGCGGGTGCACCGCGTCCGGGAAGAACCCGACCTCGGTGAGCCGGACCTCGGTCGGGCGATACCGTGCCGCGATGGGCGCCATGGCGGCGTGCACGGCCGCGACGCTCCCCTCCTCGAGATGCCCGAGGAAATGCAGGGTCATGTGGATGCTCTCGGGCGGCGCCCAGCGCACGCGCGGCCGCACCGAGCGACGCATCTGTCGCATCACGTCATCAAGCACCTGCCGGACGCCGGCGGGAATCGGGATGGCCAAGAAGAGGCGCAAGGACATGGCGGAATCGTAAGGAAATCCACGGCTTCCGTCCACCCTTGACGCTCCTCTCCATGATGGTATGCTGGTTAGCAGTCAAGCATCGAGAGTGCTAACCGGAGGACCCTATGGCAAACGACCGTTTCACCAAGAAGGGCGACGAGGCCGTTCGCGCCGCGCGCGAGATCGCCGAGCGGCACCGGCACCGCGCCATCGACGACATGCATCTGCTCTCCGCGCTGGTCAGCCAGCCGGACGGGTTGGTCCCCGGCGTCCTGGAGCGCATCGGCGTCGATGTCGATGCGTTGCTCGAGGAGACCGACGAGCTCATCCACGAGGGCATGCCCCCGGGCGAGATCGTCTTCGGTACGACGCGCCGCCTGATCGACGCGCTCTCCGCCGCGGAGACGCTCTCCCAGGAGATGGGCGACCCGGTGGTCGGCACCGAACACATGTTCCTCGGGCTGCTCGATAAGGGCGAGCGCCTCATTCCCCTCTTCCAGGACCACGGGGTGGACCGCAAGAGCTTCGAGGCGGCGCTCAAGGACGCCCGCGAGGCCGGGACGGGGCGAGCCCCGGAGCGCGAGGCGCCCAAGGTGCTCGAGAAGTACGGCCGCAACCTCACGGCACTGGCGCGGCAAAAGAAGCTCGATCCGGTCATCGGTCGCGACGACGAGATCCGCCGCGTCATCCAGGTGCTCAGCCGCCGCACCAAGAACAACCCGGTGCTGGTGGGCGAGGCCGGGGTCGGCAAGACGGCCATCGTCGAGGGCCTGGCCCAGCGCATCGCCTCAGGCGACGTACCCGAGTCGCTGGTCGACCGCGACGTCGTGGCGCTGGACCTCGGCGCCCTCGTGGCCGGCACCAAGTTCCGCGGCGAGTTCGAGGAGCGCCTCTAGGCCGTCATGAAGGAGATCGAGAAATCGAACGGCGGCATCATCCTCTTCATCGACGAGCTCCACACGCTCGTCGGCGCCGGCGGAGCCGACGGCGGCTCGCTGGACGCCTCCAACATCCTCAAGCCTGCGCTGGCCCGCGGCGAGCTGCACGCGATCGGCGCCACGACGCTGCGCGAGTTCCAGAAGCATATCGAGAAGGACCCCGCGCTGGAGCGGCGCTTCCAGCCGGTCATGGTCCATGAGCCGACGGTCGAGGACACCATCGCCATGCTCCGCGGCATCAAGGAGAAATACGAGGTCCACCACGGCGTCAAGATCACCGACGCCGCCATCGTCGCCGCTGCCGAGCTCAGCCACCGTTACATCAACGACCGCTCCCTGCCGGACAAGGCCGTCGACCTCGTGGACGAGGCCGCCGCCGCGCTGCGCATGGACGTCGACAGCCAGCCCGTGGAGATCGAGCGCCTGCGCCGCGACGCCACGCGCCTGGAGATCGAGAAGCGCGCCCTGGAGGCCGAGGACGACCCGGCACAGGCCGAGCGCAAGACCCAGGTCGGCCGCGAGCTGGTCGAGCTCAACGAACGCATCGCCGCGCTGGCCGCCAAGTGGACCAAGGAGAAGGAGATCGTCGGCGCGCTGCGCACGGCCCAAAAGGAGCTGGAACGCCTGCGCACCGAGAGCGACATCGCCGAGCGCCGCGGCGAGCTCGAGCAGGTCGCCGAGATCCGCTACGGCCGCATCCCGGCGCAGGAAAAGGCCATGGCCGCGCTCGAGGAGAAGCATCGCACCCAGAAGGGCGAACGCTTCATCAAGGACAAGGTCGGCGCCGAGGAGATCGCCGCGGTCGTCTCGCGCTGGACCGGCATCCCGGTCACCAAGATGCTCGAGACGGAACGGGAGAAGCTCCTGCAGCTCGAGGCCGGACTCGGCAAGCGCGTCGTCGGCCAGCCCGAGGCCATCGCCGCCGTGGCCAACGCGCTCCGCCGCAACCGCGCCGGGGTGAGCGAGGGCGAACGGCCCATCGGCTCGTTCCTCTTCCTGGGCCCAACGGGCGTCGGCAAGACGGAGCTGGCCCGCGCGCTGGCCGCCTATCTCTTCAACGACGAGACGGCCATGATCCGGGTGGACATGTCCGAGTTCATGGAACGCCACGAGACGGCCAAGCTGATCGGTTCGCCGCCCGGCTACGTCGGCCACGACGAGGGCGGCCAGCTCACCGAGAAGGTCCGCCGCCGGCCGTACAGCGTGGTGCTCTTCGACGAGGTCGAGAAGGCCCATCCGGACGTCTTCAACCTGCTGTTGCAGATCCTCGACGACGGCCGGCTGACGGACGCCAAGGGCCGCCGCGTGAACTTCAAGAACACCGTCATCATCATGACCTCCAATGTCGGAAGCCGCTCGCTCAGCCAGGTCACGACCGGCGCGGCGTTGGGCTTCGCCGACGGCGACGGCGGGCAGGAACCGGAGCAGCGCATGCGCGAGAAGATCCGCGAGGAGCTCGAGGAGCGCTTCCGGCCGGAGTTCCTCAACCGCGTCGACGAGATCATCACCTTCCATCCGCTCACGAGGACGCATATCGCCGACATCGTCGACGTGCAGCTCTCGCGGCTCGCCGAGCGGCTCAAGGAGCGCCGCGTCGCCGTGGAGGTGAGCGACGCCGCCAAGGCCTACCTGGCCGAGAAGGGCTACTCGCCGAGCTTCGGCGCCCGCCCGCTCAAGCGGCTCATCCAGACGGAGGTCGGCAACCGCCTGGCCGAGGCATTGCTCAAGGGCGACATCGCCGAGGGCGACACGGCCGCGGTCGACGTCAAGAAGGACGCGCTGACCGTCAACCGCGCCCGCCGCAAGGTCAAGGCCGCCGTGGCCTGATCCCAAAAGACCCCGCCGCGGCGGGGTCTTTTGCTGTAGAATGGACGCGTATGCTACGTGTCCCCTGGTTCCGACAATCCCCCGGCCGCTGCGGACCGACGGTCCTGCGGATGGTGCTGGCCTATCATGGCATTTCTGCCTCCGAGCGTCTGCTCGCCAAACTCACCGGCTGCAAACCGGTCTGGCATCCGGAAGGCACCTCGGCGGAAGGCATCATCCGCGGCGCCGAACGCTTCGGGCTGCGCGGACGCGTCCTGGACCGAAGCAGCATCCCGGCGCTGCGCCGGCTGGTCCGTCGCGGCGTCCCGCCCATCGTCGATTGGTTTTCCGTGGACGAAGGCCACTACTCCGTGGTCGTCGACGTGACGGCGGACCGCGTGGTCCTGCGCGACCCCTCCGTCCCCGGCTTCGTGCGCCTCCCGCACGACACCTTCCTCCGCGTCTGGTTCGACTTCCACGGCGCAGCGCGCTCGCCGAAGGCGCTCATCGTGCGGCGCGCCATCGTGGTCTCGCTGTGATGCGCGTGGTATACTCTGCGGGTATGGCATGGCTCAAGAAAGCCATGGGAATCGTGTTGTCCGGCGCGCTCCTCGCGTCGGGCATGGCCCCGCTTGCCGCCCGCGCCACGGTCGACCCGGAGAACCTCTTCCCGGACAGCGAGCTGGAGCGCGCCGACGCCATGACCCCCGGGCAGATCGCCGCCTTCCTCGCCAACAAGGGCGGCTTGGGGCAGCTGTCGTTCCAGGACGTCGACGGCGCCACGCGCTCCGCCGCGGAGATCATCTGGCGCGTCGCCCAGGACTACCGCATCAACCCCAAGTTCCTGCTGGCGCTCCTGCAGCGCGAGCAATCCTTGGTCGAAGCCACGCGGCCCAACCAGTACCAGCTCGACTGGGCCGTCGGCTACGCCCGCTGCGACAGTTGCGACGTGGACCATCCGCTGGTCGCCGCCTATCGCGGGTTCGCCCGGCAGCTCGAGGGCGCCGCCGCACGCATCCGCGACCACTACCTGGCCGATCTGGCGCGCACCGGCGCCACGCAGACCGGCTGGGGGCCGGGCATCACCAAGGTCGTCGACGGTCTGGCGGTGACGCCGCTCAACCGCGCCACGGCCATCCTCTACACGTACACCCCGCACCTCAACGGCAACCTCAACTTCGCCCGTATCCTCAAGCGCTGGTTCGAGAAGGAGATCCCCGACGGGACGGTGGTCCGCTCCGAGGACGGCAAACGGTTCTGGCTGATCTCCGGCGGCCAGCGCCGACCGTTCGGCTCGATGACCGCCTACCTCTCCCGGTATTCCACGACGCAGGCCGTGACCATCCGCGACGCCGAGCTCGACGACTACGAGGAGGGCGCGCCCATCCGTTTCCCCAACTACTCGCTGCTGCATGAGCCGGACGGCGCCATCTGGCTGCTCGACGGCGACACGCTGCGCCATATCAGCTCGATGGAGGTCTTCCGCAAGATCGGCTTCTCGCTCGACGAGCTGCTCGAGGTGGAACGGGTCGACCTCGAGGCCTACGCCGTCGGCGAACCGGTGACGCTCGCCTCGGCATACCCCACCGGGGCGCTGCTGCAGGACAACACCACCGGCGGCGTCTGGTGGGTCAAGGACGGTCGGCGCGCGCCCATCGTCTCGCGTGAGATCATGCTGGCCTCATTCCCGGGCCGACGCGTCCTGCCGGTCTCGCCGAGAACCCTGGAGGGCTACGAGATGGCGCCGCCGCTGACCTTCAAGGACGGCACGCTGGTCGGAGCGGCCGGCGACCCCTCGGTCTACGTGGTCTCCAAAGGCAAGCGTCGGCCGATCGTCTCCGAGGACGCCTTCCGCGTCTACGGCTGGGACTTCAGGAACGTCATCTGGACCAACCGCGCCGCGCTCGCCGTGCATCCGCTCGGCGAGGCGGTCGACGTCAAACCGACGCCGGAGGTGCTGACCGCCGGTTTCTGACCCCTATGATCGTCTTCGGCGCCATCATCCCCCACTCCCCGCTGCTCATCCCCGAGATCGGCAAGACGCACGCCAAGAAGCTGGCCAAGACCGTCGCCGCGGTGACGGACATCGAGCAGCGTCTGTACGTGACGCGTCCCGACACGCTGCTCATCATCTCGCCGCACGGCGACGTCATGCCGGACGCCTTCGGCATCAACCTCTCGGCGTCGTACAGGACGTCCTTCAAGGATTTCGGCAACTTCCGCGCGACCAAGACGTTCCGCTCGGACTTCATGCTCATCGACAAGATCCAGCGTTCCATCCGCAAGGACATCCCCCTGGCCCTGCACAGCGCCGAGACGCTGGACTACGGCTTCGGCGTGCCGCTGCATCTCCTCACCGAGCACATCCCCAACCCGGCCGTGGTCCCGGTGACCACCTCCGGCCTCGACCTCAGGACGCATTTCGAGTTCGGCCGCGCCATGCGCGAGGAGATCCTCACGTCCAACAAGCGCGTCGCGGTGATCGCCTCAGGCGACCTCGCGCACACCCTCAAGAACGACGCGCCGGGCGGCTTCTCGCCCAGGGGCGCCGAGTTCGATGCCAAGGTCCAGGAGCTGCTCGCCCAGCGCAACGTCGCGGCCCTGCTGCAGCTCGACCCGGGACTCTGCGAGGAGGCCAAGGAATGCGGCCTGCGCGGCATCCTCACGGCGCTCGGCGTCCTCGACGGCATCGATTACACGCCGCGCATCCTCTCCTACGAGGGGCCGCTCGGCATCGGCTACCTGGTGGGCCACCTGCAGTTCTCCTGATGCGCATCGTCCGCGCCGTCCCCGCCTTGCGCCTGCCGCCGCGCATCGGCTGGCTGGATTATGCGTGCCCGGACGACGCGGCCGTGGCGCCGGGCGACGTGGTCTGGGTGCCGTTCCGCCGCCGGCAGGTGGCCGCGCTCCTGCTTGAGGAAGCGCGGACGAGCGCGGTGCCGACGGTCAAGCTCGCCGTCCTGCCCGAGGCGCTGCGTCCGCTCTCGCGTCTCGAGGCGCCGACGCTCCAGGCCTTCCGCGAGACGGCCGCGCTCTTCCATGCGCCCTTGCCCTGGCTGCTGGCCTCGACCCTGCCGACGGTCCCCCGCCGCGCGCTGCCGCTGCCGGAGAGCCTGCGGTCGGCCGAGCTTGGTGCCGGCTCCACTGGTGCGCTCGTGCGCCATCGCGGCGACGTCGTCGAACGCTACCTCGACGTGATCCGGGAGACCGGCGCGGCCGCACGGCAGACGCTCATCGTGGTTCCGGACATCCTGCGCGGGACGGATCTGTGGGAGGCGTTTTCCCGGGCGCGGTTGTGCGTGGCCTTTTGTCATCACGAGCTCGCCGCCGGCGCGCGCTGGAAGGCGTGGAATGCGCTGGCCCGCCAGGAGGCGGACGCGCTGATCGTCACCAAGTCCGGAGTCTTCGCGCCTGCGCCGCTGCTCGGCCAGGTCATCGTCGACGGCGAGGACGACGCCGACCATGTGCAACGCGACGCCTTCCCCTACCTGGACGCACGGGACGCCGCCGAGCGCCGCGCACGCCTGTCCCGCGCCGCGCTGCTGCTCGCCTCGGAGACGCCGCGCTTCGCGACGGCCTGGCGGGCGCGGGAGTCGCGGTGGGAGTCCACGGCGCCGCCCCCGGCACCGCCGGAGACGCGCTTGGTCCCGCTCCGGCAGGAGCCGATGGGATTCCGCCGGAGCCTGCTCTCCGGCGCCCTCCTGGACGCGGCCCGCGAGGCTGGACAGAGCGGAAAAAACGTGGTAGCGTTGCTCAACCGTACGGCCAACGCACGGAGCGTCTCCTGCGCCGATTGCGGCCTCGTCCTGCGCTGTCCCACGTGCGGACTGGCGCAGGCCGTGCGCGACGGTCGATTGGCCTGCGGCCGCTGCGCGACGCGCGTCGCCATGCCCGGATCCTGCCCGCGTTGCGGCGGCCAGCGGCTCACCGAGCGCGGCCCAGGCATCGATGCCGTGCGCACGGCGTTGGCCAGGGCGTTGCCGGAACTGCCGGTGCATGCGCTGACCCGGGATCGCGACGTCCCTGCCGACGACGCGCCCGCGGTGTTCCTGACCACGGAGACGCTCTTCAAGAACGCCCGCGGCATCCTCTCCCGCCCCCTGGGCCTGGTGGCTGCGCTGGAAGCCGACACCGGCCTGCGTCTGCCCGAGTATCGAGCGGCAGAGCAGGCTTGGGCGCTCCTGGAGCGTCTGGCGAACGTGGCCCGCCGCGCCGAGGCCCCGCTGCTGCTCCAGGCCTGGGAGCCGGACCATCCGGTGCTTGCGGCAGTGCAGAGCGGCAACCCTGCCGCGCTCGTCGCACAGGAACTGACGGACCGCAAAGCCTACGGTTATCCGCCGTTCGCCGCGCTCTGGACCCTCTACCCGACCTCGACCGCCGATGCGGCGGCTGCGACGCTGCGCCGCGCGCTCCCCGATGCCGACGTCTTCCCGATCGAACGCGCGGAGGGACGGCGCGCGGTCCGCGGACGTCCGGCGCTGCGCCTGCGCACCGCGGCTGCGGAACAAGACGTGCGTCGCGCCTTCGCGGCGCTGCCGCCGGACTGGATCGTCGAGCCCGAACCCGAACGGTTTTCCTGACATGCCCAAGCGTCTGCCCATCATCGCGCTGCCGAACCCTGTCCTCCGCAAGAGGACGGCTTCGGTTCGTCCGGAGGAGATCGTCACGCCGGAGTTCCAGGCGTTCCTCGAGGACATGACCAAGACGATGTTCGAGGCCGACGGCGTGGGGCTCGCCGCCAATCAAGTGGCCGTCTCCAGGCAGGTCACGGTCATCTCCACCAAGGACGGCCCGTTGGCGCTCATCAATCCGCGCGTCACCCGCATGTCCAAGAAGACGGAACGCGGCGAGGAGGGCTGCCTGTCCGTGCCCGGCGTCTGGGGACTCGTGGACCGCTCGGTGGAGCTCGACGTGGAGGCCCTCGGCCGTGACGGCACGCCGCTGTCCTTCACGGCCAAGGGCTTCTTCGCCCGCGTCATCCAGCACGAGACCGACCACCTCAACGGGACGCTGTTCATCGACCGCGCGGTCGAGGTCCACGAGGCCGAGCCGCGCGACGCCTGAGCCATGCGCATCGTCTTTTGGGGGACCTCGACCTTCGCCGTCCCGGCCTTGCGCGCGCTGCACGCCGCTGATGGCGTCGAGCTCGTCGCCGTGGTCACCCAACCGGACAAGCCGCACGGCCGTCATGGCGACATCCTGCCGGGCCCCGTGGCCGCCGCCGCGCGAGAGCTCGGCCTGACGCTGCTCCAGCCGGAGACCGTGAGGGACGAGACGCTCCGGCAGACGCTCGAGGATGCGGCGCCCGACGTCGCGGTCGTGGCCGCCTACGGCCGCATCATCCCGGAGGCGCTGCTGGCGATCCCGCGGCTGGGCACGCTCAACATCCACCCGTCATTGCTGCCCCGCTGGCGCGGTCCCTCACCCATCCAGGCGGCCATCGCGCACGGCGACGCCGAGACCGGGGTGAGCATCATGCTGCTCGACGCCGAGATGGACCACGGTCCCCTGCTCGCGCAGCGCCGCGTCCCGCTCTCCGGGACCGAACGGTACCCCACGCTCGAGACGCACCTTGCCGAGGTCGGGGCCGCGCTGCTCTTGGAGACGGTCCCGCGGTACGTCTCAGGCGGACTGCGACCCGTGTCGCAGGACCACGACCAGGCCGTCTTCTGCGGCATGCTGGACCGGGACAGCGGCCGCGTGGACTGGAGCGCGTCCGCCGTCTCCATCGCCCGTCTCGACCGTGCCTACGATCCGTGGCCCGGCATCTGGACCGAGTGGACCGACGGCACGGCGACGCTGCGCGTCAAGCTCTTCGATGCGCGCGTCGAGGACGTGGTCGCCGACTTGGGAGCCCTGTCGCAGCGGCAGGACCGGCTCCTCGTGGGAGCCCATGCGGAATCCGTGTCCTTCGGCGAACTGCAGGTCGAAGGCAAGAAGCGCCTGACCCTCACGGAGCTGCTGCGCGGGATGCCGATGTTCCTGGACGGACGGTTCCGCTGATCCCGTACGCCAACAGCAGCACGCCTATCCCCAACGGATGGTTGAGCCACGGCGAGAGCAGATGCGCTCCCGCGGTGCCGAGCACGGCCAGGCCCAAACCGATATGCAGCCACGGACCGTCAGGGTCCGTTTTTGCCGCCTGCCAGGAGCGCCATAAGACCACGCAAAGGAAGAAGGCGAAGGCGATCGGACCGACGAGACCCATCTTCAACCAGAAGTCCAGCCAGCCCCACTCGAAGGCGCTGGTCGTGTAATTGCCGTCAGGGAAATACGCGAGCAGACGCGGGTCACGCGTCACGTACGTCAGCTCCTTGCCGAAGCCGTGGCCGAGCAGCGGCTGCTCACGGATCGCCGGCCACATCACCCGCAGCAGGTTCATGCGGCTGTCGGCCGCGGGCTCGCCGGCGACCGCGCCGACGCGAGAGAACGCCGCGCCGCTCACCGAGCGCGAGAGCAGGAACGGCAACCCGATGCCCAACGCGGCGAACACGAGCAGGGCGAGCAGGTACGCGCCGAGCTTGGGACGCGTGACATGCCATGCGGCGACGGTCAGCGCGCCGAGCGCGGCGGCGACGGCGGCCGCGAGCCAGAAGGTCCGCGAGAAGGAGACGAAGACCACGGCGGCCGCGAGGATGCCCGAGACCTCGATGATGAGGCGGTTCGGCAGCGTCGGATCGCCTGGCGCCGCGCGGTCACGCTCGGTGCGGGCGGCGACGTACAGCGCCGGTGCCATCAGGAACACGGCGAAGGTCCAGAGATGCGCCTGGAAGAAGACACGATAGAACCCGCCGGGCGCGCGCGTGATTTCCCCGAAGCCGAAATCGCGGATCCAGACGTACGAGGCGCGCAGCACCGGCTCCGGCGTCGCGTGGGTGTAGAGGAAGAACAGCAGCAGCGTCTGCACGGCACCGGCGGCGACCGCGCCGAGGACCGCGGAGAGGAGCATGGCGCGATCTTTGGCGTTCCGCAGCGCCAAGACGTACGTCGGCAGGAGCAGCAGGTACAGGTAGGCGTTGAGGTCCGAGAACACCCGGCCGAACGGCCGCTGCGTGAGGCCCCACGTCGCGCCCCAGGCCACGGCTGCGGCAAGCAGGAGCGTGGCCGGATGACGCAGGACGGGCGTGAGATGCCGCCGCAGGTCGGGGCGGCGCAGCTCCCAGGCCGTTGCCGCGAGCGCGACCGCGAACAGCACCATGCGGACCGAGAGCCCTCCCCAGGGAAGGACGAAGCTCCGGCCCAAGGACCCTGCCGCGAGCTCCACGAGGACGACGGCCGTCCCGAGCGCGAATGACCGACGGTACAGGAGCGCGGCCACGCCGGCCACGACGACGACGCCCACCGGCTCCAGCCCCCGCGCCTGCGAAGCGCCGAAGGAGGCGAGAAGCGCGAGGGACGTCGCCCCGAACGCGAGGAGATAGGGTCGCAGGGGAACCGTCATGCGTAGGTGGAACGCTTCATGCCGAGCATGCCGATGCCCCAAGCCAGAAGCATTGCCACGGGGTGCAGGAGACGGACCAGGGCCCAGGCGAACGGTCCGTGATGCTTGCGCATGTACGCGGCCAGGCTCGCGTCATAGAAGCGTTGGCGCTGCGGCGCGAAGACCTGGGCGAAGCTCTGCCCGCCATGATGGATGACGGCCGTCTCCGCGTCGTACCAGACCTCCAGTCCGGCGTCGACCGCTTGCTTGCACCAGTCGACTTCCTCGAACCAGATGAAGTAGCGCTCATCCAGGGGCCCCAGGCGGTCCAGGCCGACGCGCGTCATCAGGAAGGCCGCGCCGATGACCTGCTCGGCCCGTTGCGTCTTGGCGTAGTCGAAGCCGTCGCGGAAATACCGCCGCAGGAACGGGAGGGAACGCGAGACGTGCTGCAGCTTGAGCATGATCATGGCCTGATCGGCGGGGCGCGGGAAGTCCAGCACCGATCGCTGCGTGCTGCGGTCCGCGTTGAGCACGTGGCAGCCGACCACGGCGGCCTGCGGATGCGCGTCCGCGAACCGTACCAGCGCGGCCGGCGCATCCTCGATGAGCTCGGTGTCCGGATTGAGGAGCAGCACGTGGCGGCCGGACGCCGTGCGGATGCCTTGGTTGCATGCGGCGGCGAATCCCCTGTTTTCGGCGTTGCCGATGAAGCGGACCTCAGGGAACGAGCGGCGCAGTTCGTCGCCGAGACCGTCGCCGCTGGCGTTGTCGATGACCAGGGTCTCATGCGGGACACGCACATGCGCACGGATGGAGGCCAACAGCCGCAACACCAACGGCTTGACCCTGTAATTGACGATGACGATGGAGACCTCAGGCGTCATAGGCGTCCGGCCCGCAGGGATTCCTTGAACGCCAACCAGACGTCCGAGACGCGCCAGGGCAGCCGGTGCTTGCGGCGGATGCGCGCCGTGGCCCTGAGCCGCGAGAGGCCGCCGCGTCGGCTCATGGTCCCCTCGCTCCGCACGCGGAACAGCACCTCCGGCACGCCGACGCCGACCTTCCCCTGCCCAATCATGGTCAGCCACAGGTCCCAGTCCTGGAAACGTTCGAGCGACGCGTCGAATCCCGGGAAGTCGCGGCGACGGATGAGCGACATGGTGCTGATGAAGTTGTTGCGTCGCACCGCCGCCGCATCGAAGGGCCGCATGCCGAAGGCCTTGCCGCCCCACTCGAAGCCGCAGTACGCGAAGGCGGCCTCCGGATGCGCGGCGAGCGCCGCCGTGAGCCGCTCCAGCAGGCGCGGGTCGAGGGCCAGGTCGGCGTCGCAGAAGAAGAGCAGCTCTCCCGTCGCCATGCCGGCGCCGACGTTGCGTGCCGCGGCCGCGCCGCAGTGCGGCACGCTGCGCACCGCGGCACCGGCAGCGCGCGCGATGTCGGGCGTGCCGTCGGTGGAACCGTCGTCGACGACGATGACCTCGTCGGCCCGTCGCGTCTGCGCCTGGACGCTCGCCAAGCAGGCGCCGAGCGTCTCCGCGGCGTCATGGGCCGGCACGATCACGCTGATGCGCTCCATAGCCGGTTCCAGGCGTCGACGAGCGGTTGGATGGCGTGGATGTAGCGGAAGCGCTCGGCGACGCGGCGGCGCCCCGTCTCGCCGAGCAGCGCGGCGTAGGCAGGGTCGCGCCACAGCGCGAGCAGGGCCTGGGCGATGGCGTTGGGGTCCTTGCCGTCAACGAGCAGGCCGGTCTCCTTGTCGAGCACCGCCTCGCCCACCCCACCGCCGACGCCGGCGACCACGGCCTTGCCGAAGCCCGCCGCCTCGATGAACACGATGCCGAAGCCCTCGGGGTCGGCATCCGAGCTCTGCGTGGGAAGCGCGAAGAAGGCGCACTGCGCGAAGAGCGTCCGCAGCTCGTCGTCCGTCGCCGAACGGACCTCGACCGCGTCCTCAAGCCCGAGATGCGCACGGTCGTCGAGCACCTCGGCGCGTTCCGGACCGTCGCCGACCATGACCAGCCGGAAGTCCGGCGCCTCCGCGCGGAGCTGCGCCACGGCCCGCAGCAGCGTGCGGAAGCCCTTGCGCGGCACCATGCGGCCGGCCGCGAGCACGAAGCGTCGCGCCGGCGGCGGCTCGTCGCCCTTGGGATCCACGGCCGGACAGGGATAGACGACGACGCCGTCCTTGAGCGGAGCCAGCGCCTTGGCCCGGGAGAGCGTGTACTCGCTGTTGGCGACGACGATGTCGGCGTCGCCGAGCACCCGGGCCGCCAGGGAGCGCTTGCGCGGCTGCAGCTCGGCACGGGCGATGTCCAGCCCGTGCACGAAGACCACGGTCTTCTTCTTGGAGAGGCGCGACGCCAGCCAGGCGGCGGTACCGTACGGCAAGAGGTGGCTGGCGGCGTAGGCGTCGCCGGAGACGTCCGCTTGGAGACGCAGGAGCGCGGGGACCAGCCCGATCCAGCGCGGCACCAGCCACCGGCTGCGGAACGGCGCGGGCACGACCGGGAACGGCGCCACAGCCTTCTCCGCCAGGTCCGGCGGCGCCAGAAGGCGGACGTCGGCGTACGTGCAGAAGGCCTCCAAGACGCCGTGCAGGTAGTTGGCGACGCCGCCGCGCACCGGAGGGTATTCGTCGCTGATGACGAGGAGACGCTTCATAGGGGCTGGGTCGGCTCGCCGGTCCGGCGGACGCTGCGCAGGAAGGCGGCCCAATCGTCCCCGGTGACGACACGCAGCACCCGGACGCAGAGCGCGTAGGCGGCCGCGCCGAGGACGACCGAGAGCGGCAGCGGCAACGCACCGGACGTGAGCGTGACGAGAAGCCCCATGGCCGCGGCGGCCAGCGCGATGCGCGCCACGAGCGACGGCAGGGCATGGAGCGCCTTGCCCAGGTAGCGTGCCGTGGCCAGGAAGTCCATGAGGAACAAGGCGGCGTTCGAGGCGGCGAAGGCCAGGGCCGCGCCGACCACGCCGAAGCGCGGGATGAGCGCGACGTTGAGCGCGACGTTGAGGGCGGTCGTGACCCCTCGGTGCACGGAGCTGCGCTTCTCCATGCCGATGGCGTTCAAGAGCGATCCGGTGGGATACGAAAGGAAGACCACCGGCAGCGCCGCGACCATGATCAGGAAGGGCATGCGCGCGTCCCCGTACTGCGGCCAGATCGTCGTCAGGATGTCGTCGGTGAGCACGAAGAGCCCAACGGCCATCGGCAACACGACCATGAGCAGATAGGCGAAGCTCCGCTCGAAGAGCGCGGCCAACCGCTCACGGGCATGCGCCGCGTAGTTGGACATCGAGGGGTAGATGGCCGTGGCGAAGGCGCCGGGCACCAGCGTCTGCAGTGCCGTCGTGACCTTCGCCGGGATGGCGTAGATGCCGACGTCGCGCTCCGTGGCGAGGAAGAGCAGCAGCACCGAGTCGGCCACGTTGTAGACCTTCTGGAAGACGTTCGAGGCGGCGAAGGCCGGGAGCATGCGCAGCAGGTGCCGGGCGCGCGCCGGGTGGAAGTCCGGATGCACGACGGTGCCGAACTGCCGCGCGCCCATCGAGAACAGGAAGACGGCGTTGACGCCGCTCGCGGCGGCCAGCGCGCACATCAGCCAGAAGGGATCGCGCGTGGCAAGGAGCGCCGTCGTCCCGAGGGCCAGCGTCACGCTCTGGAAGAACAGCAGCGCAAGGGCCTCGACCCAGACCATCTGCCGCGCCCGGAAGAGCGCGTAGAAGACCATGGCGACGGCGTCGAACAGCAGGATGGCCGATGCCGGCGCCAGGATGCGCAGCAGCTCCGGCGAGCTGCCCCGCCCGAGCATCACCAGCCAAAGCACGATGAGCGTGACCACGACCAGCGGGAGCTTGACGGCCAAGGCGGTGCGCACCAGGGGGACGGCCTCCTGCTCATGCTTGGCGGCCTCGCGGGTCAGGAGCGGCAGGAGCCCGAGGTCGGTGCCGACCTGCGCCAGGGAGACCACGGAGAGGACCCCGATGTAGGCGCCGAGCGTCTCCGGCGGCAGCTGGCTCGAAAGCAGCCAAAAGTAGCCGAAGGAGATGACCTTCTGGCCGACGACGGCCCCGGTGTACCAGAGCGTGTTGCGCACGATGCTGCCGGCGGAATGGGCCATTGGGGAGGCGGGTTTCCCGATGATTTTCGCAGATTGCGGCGGCATTGACAAACGCGGCCCGAGCAGGTAGGACGTGTCCGAGGAGAAGCATGAAGAGGACTGCGATCCCGCTCGAGGTCAGCATCCGGTTCCGCTGCCGCGCCGGCACGGGATGCCCGGTCGAGAAGGCGACCACCGACGCGCGAGACGAGCACGACCTGCTCACCGTCATCGCCGAAGCGCGGCGGCTCCGTCTGTTCTGCGGCCACTGCGGCTGCCAGGACATCGAGAACGAGATCACCATCCGACGAAAGTCGTGACGCGGACGCGAAAGCCGCTCCCCTCCCGGGAAGCGGCTCTTTTCTTTCCTAGCGCTTGGAGAACTGCGGAGCGCGGCGGGCGGACTTGAGCCCGTACTTCTTGCGTTCCTTGACGCGCGCATCGCGCGTGAGGTAGCCCATCTTGCGCATCGTCGGCCGGAGCGCGTCGCTCATCTCCGTGAGCGCGCGGGCGATGCCGAGACGCACCGCCTCGGCCTGGCCGCGGATGCCGCCGCCCTTGACCAGCACGGAGACGTCGAGGTTGGCGTCCTGGGCAGCCGCCTTGAGCGGGCCGAGCACGGTCCACTGCAGCTCCTCGACCGTGAAATAGCCCTCGTACGGCTTGCCGTTGACGACGATCTTGCCCGTCCCCTTGCCGACGCGGACCTGGGCGACGGCCTCCTTGCGGCGGCCGATGGCACGGACGGTACCTTCCGCCGTGAGGACGACCGGGGCGGCCTCCTGCTCGGTCTTCGGCGCCTCGACCTTCTTTGTCACGGCAGGCTTCTTGGCCGCGCGCGGCGCGACGGCCTTCCTCGCCGCGGGCTTCTTGGCTGCGGTCTTCTTTTCCATAATCAGGCGCTGATCTTCAACCGCTTCATGCGGGGTGCGCGCAGCTTGTTGTGCGGCAGCATGTTGAGCACGGCCTTGCGCACGACCTCGGTCGGCTTCTGGGCCATGAGGCGCGCGTAGGGCGTCTCTTTGAGCCCGCCCTGATAGCCGGTGTAGTGCTTGTAGACCTTCTGGTCGGCCTTCTTGCCGGTGACGCGGACCTTGGCGGCGTTGGTCACCTCGACGATGTCGCCGCCGTCGACGTGCGGGGCATAGCCCGGCTTGTGCTTGCCGATGAGCAGCGTGGCGATGCGGGTGGCCATGCGGCCGAGCGTCTGGCCGGAGGCGTCGATGGTGTGGGTGGCGCGGACGATCTTCTGCATATCAGACCAATTCGAGCATGACCATCTCCGCGGCATCGCCCTGGCGGCGGCCGATCTTGGTGATGCGGGTGTAGCCTCCGGCGCGCGCCTGGTAGCGCGGACCGAGCACCTCGAGCACCTTCTTGACGGCGCCCTCGGTGTAGAGCTGCTCGGCCAGGCGGCGGCGCGTGGCCACCGAGCTCTCCTTTCCGGTGGTGATGAGGCGCTCCACCAGCGGCTGCACGGCATGCGCCTTGGCCTTGGTGGTACGGACCCGCTCGTAGAGCACGACGCTCGTGGCCAGCCCGCGGAGCAACGCCTCGCGGGGGCCTTTCACGCGTCCCAGGATTTTTCCGGTCTTCCGGTGCCGCATATCAGGAGGACTTCTTCTTGGCCTTCTTCTTGGGCGCCTCCTCGCCCGCTTCCTCGACCTCGGCGGTCTCCTCGGCCGGCGCCTCCTCAAGCTCCGGCGCCTGGGCCATCATGGTGTCGTCGGCGACGATGTCCGTGGAGCCGTCGCCGGCGCCTTCCAGCCCGTTGAGCAGGCTGAAGTGGCGCAGCAGGATCTTGTTGGCCTCGAGCACGGCGTCCTTGGGCGTGATGGTGCCGTCGGTCTCGATGGTCATCATCAGCTTGTCGTAGTTGGTGATGTCGCCGACGCGGGTGTTCTCCACCTGGAAGCCGACGGTGCGGACCGGGGAGAACAGGGCGTCCACGGCGATCGTGCCGAGCTCCATCTTCTCCTTGTCGCGCTCCTCGGTGGGACGCCAACCGCGGCCGCGCTCGACGGTCACCTCCATCTCGAGCGAGCCCTTCTTGTCCGTGATGGTGCACAGGTGCAGGTCCGGATTGGCGATCTCGACCTGGGCATCCTTGGAGAAGTCTCCGGCCGTGACGTCGCGTTCGCCGTCCACGGAGAGGGTCAGCTTGACCGGCTCCTCGGAGAAGGACGAGATGCGCACCTGCTTGAGGTTGAGGATGAGCTCGAGCACGTCCTCCTTGACGTCGGGGATGGCCGAAAACTCGTGCTGCACGCCCTTGATGCGCACCGCGGTGATGGCGGCACCGGGCAAGGAGGACAGCAGGGCACGGCGCAGGGCGTTGCCGATGGTCGTGCCGTAGCCCTGGGTGAACGGTTCCACGACGAGCATGGCCTCGTTGGCGTGGCTCCCGGGGCGCAGCTCGATCTTGGACGGGTAGAGGATGTCCTCCATATTAGCGGCTATAGAATTCGACGATGACCTTGGGGTCGAACGGCTGGCGGAGCTCCTCGCCTGCCGGTTCGGCGACGACCTTGCCGGAGAAGGCGGCGGCGTCCAGCGAGAGCCAGCTCGGGAGCTGG
Source organism: uncultured Gammaproteobacteria bacterium (assembly GCA_964648865.1). Taxonomy (GTDB): domain Bacteria; phylum Patescibacteriota; class Patescibacteriia; order 2-12-FULL-57-11; family 2-12-FULL-57-11; genus SCUL01. Next base: position 75,632 of record CAZYLV010000003.1, read on the forward strand.
GCGTCCTTGATCCGCTCCGTGAGGTCGCCGAACAGCGGCGACTTCCGGATGCGCTCGCGCACCGAGACGACGTCGCCGACGCGCACCTGCGCGCTCGGGACGTCCACGCGCGTGCCGTTCACCTCGAAGTGCCCGTGCGAGACCATCTGGCGGGCCTGGCGGCGGTTGGCGGCGAAGCCCAGGCGGAAGACCACGTTGTCCAGGCGCATCTCGAGCATCCGGACGATCATCTCGGCGGTGTTGCCACGGGTCTTGGAGGCCTTCTTGAAATAGTTGAAGAACTGGCGCTCGTTGACGCCGAAGATGTGCTTGGCCATCTGCTTCTCGCGCAGCTGGAGCGCGAAGGGGGTCAGACGCGGACGGCGGCTCGGCCCGTGGGCGCCCGGCGGGAAGCTGCGGCGCAGCGCGGCGCACTTCTTGCGTCCGCAGAGCGAGACGCCGGCGCGGCGGCAAGGTTTGCAGGTGTTGGCGAGGGTGCGCGGCATAGGATCAGATGCGGCGGGCGCCCGGCGCGCGGCAGCCGTTATGCGGGATCGGCGTGACGTCCTTGATGGAGGTCACGGTCAGCCCGTTGGCGTTGAGGGCGCGCACCGCGCCTTCGCGGCCGGCGCCGATGCCCTTGACGAAGACCGAGACCTCGCGCAGCCCGACGTCCTTGAGGCGGTCGCAGACGTCCTTGACCGTGACGGAGGCGGCGTACGGCGTGGCCTTCTTGGGGCCGGTGAAGCCCATCTTCCCGGAGGACGACCAGCCCAGCACGTTGCCGTTGGCGTCGGCCAGGGTGACGATGGTGTTGTTGTAGGTGGCCTGGATGTAGGCGCGGCCGATCGGGACCGTGCGCACGGCCTTCTTGCGCCGCGCGCGCGGCGCGGCCTTCTCCTTCTTGGCGCCCGTGCCCTCCGTGGCGGGGGTCTCGGCGGCGGGCGCGGCGGTGGTCGTCTCGAGTTCGTCCATAGTCATCAGGTCTTGAGGCCGGCCTTGACGCGACCGCTGCCCATCGTCTTGCGGACGTTGCCGCGCACGGTGCGGGAGTTGGTCTTGGTGCGCTGGCCACGGACCGGCAGGCGCTTGATGTGGCGCGTGCCGCGCCAGCTGCCGATCTCCTTGAGCCGCTTGATGTTGCTGAGCGTCTCACGGCGCAGCTCGCCCTCCACACGGAAGGTCTTCTCGATGAACTCACGCAGACGGTTGACCTCGTCCTCGGTCAGCGTCTGGACGCGCTTGGTGCCGTCGATCTTGGTCTTGTCCAAGGCTTCGGCGGCTCGATGCGCCCCGACGCCGTGGATGTACTGCAAGGCGACCAAGGTGCGCTTGTTCTGCGGGAGCGTGATACCGGCGATGCGTGCGACAGCCATAATCAAGAGATGCGGCTCAACCCTGCCGCTGCTTGTGCTTCGGGGTCTTGCAGACGACCATCAGCCGACGGTTGCGGCGGATGACCTTGCAGTCCCGGCAGATCTTTTTCACCGACGAGCGGACTTTCATGCTCAGTACCGATAGATGATGCGGCCTTTGGTGAGGTCGTACGGCGTGAGTTCGACTTTCACCTCATCGCCCGGAAGGATGCGGATGCGATGCATGCGCATGCGACCCGAGAGGTGGCCGATGATGGTGTGTCCGTTCTCCAACGTGATCTTGAACGCCGCCGCGGGCAGCATCTCGATCACTTTGCCGCGGACCTCGATGAAGTCCTTGGACGGACTCTGCTGTTCACCCATGTGCGGGAGAATCTAACACAACAGAAAAGCTCGGGCAACCCCCCTGGACACGGGGGCAGGGACGCCCAGACGACGTCGAAACTGGCGAAACTATACCGGTTGCCGGAAATCCCGTCAATAGAGCCAGTGTGGACGGAATCGCCCGCGCAACAGAGCGCAAAATCATGCTCCGGAGGGACCCGCCACGGTGGCCTTGATGCGTCGGATTCCGGCGGCCACGGCTTCTTCCTTCTGGATCCTGAAGCTCCCCAGCTCCCCGGTGTGGGTGACGTGCGGTCCGCCGCAGATCTCCACGGAGTAGTAACCCTTCTCCGGGCTGCCGGCGCGGTAGACCTTCACCTTGCCGCCGATTTGGGCGTACTTGTCGTCGAAGTAACCGATGGCTCCGGCGGCCTTGGCCTCCTCCGTGGTCATCTCCACGTATCCCATCGGCAGGTCGTCGGCGATGGCTTTGTTGACCATGTCCTCGACGGCCTTGATCTCCTCAGGCGTCATCTTCTGCGGGTGCGTGAAGTCGAACCGCAGCCGCTCGGCGGTGATGTTGCTCCCCTTCTGCTGCACGTGCTCGCCGAGCACGTTCTTGAGCGCGCGGTGCAGGAGGTGGGTCGCGGTGTGCAGGCGCGTCGTCTCCGCGGAGCTGTCGGCCAGCCCGCCCTTGAAGACGCCGGCCGCCGCACGCGACTTCTCCTGGTGCGCACGGAACTCGTCCCAAAAACCAGGCTCGTCCACGCCGCGCCCGCGCTCCTTGGCCAGCTCGACGGTCATCTCGAGCGGGAATCCGTAGCTCTGGAAGAGGTCGAAGGCGTCCTTGCCGGCGATCGTCTCGGTCGCGCTGGACTCCTCGGCGAGCCGCTCGAACGCCGCGAGCCCGCGCTCGATGGTCCGTTCGAACTTCTCCTCCTCCTTGCTGAATTCGGCCAGGATGGCGTCCCGCTTCTCCCGCAAGTTGGGATACGCGTCGCCGTAGAGGTCGATGACCACGTCGAGCAGTCCCGCCAGACGGTTCTGCCCGAAGCCGAGCGTGCGGCCGTACCGGATGGCGCGGCGGATGAGCCGGCGCAGGATGTAACCGCGGTCGACGTTGGTCGGCACGACGCCATCGGAGAGCATGAAGCAGGCCGTGCGCACGTGGTCGGCCACGATGCGCTCGGCGCGGTCGTCGCGGCTCCCCGCCTCCCGGGCGATCCAGTCCATGAGCGGCGAAAAGAGATCCGTCCCGAAGACCGTGCGCTTGCCCTGCATGACCATGGCGATGCGCTCCAGCCCCATGCCGGTGTCGACGTTCTTCTGGGTCAGCGGCTCGAAGCGCCCGTCCTCCGTCTTGCGGTACTCCATGAAGACGTCGTTCCAGACCTCAATGAAGCGTCCGCAGTCGCAGTTGGGATGGCAGCGCTCGCCGAAGGCCGCGTCGTGCGGCGTCCCCAAATCGATGAACATCTCGGTGTCCGGACCGCACGGGCCGGTCTGCCCGGCCGGACCCCACCAGTTCTTGCTCTTGCCGTAGGGATAGATGCGCGCACCGCTGCCGATATCCGGTGCGGCGGCGTCCCCTACCGTGGCGTCGATGCCGACGGAGCGGAAGCGCTCCTGCCAGACGCGGATGGACTCCTCGTCCTTGGGCGCGTCCTCGTCGCCCGAAAAGACGGAGACATACAGACGCTGCGGGTCGATGCCGAGCCACTCCGTGCCGGTGAGGAAGGTGAAGCTCCACTCGATGGCTTCCTTCTTGAAGTAATCGCCCAATGACCAGTTGCCGAGCATCTCGAAGAACGTGTCGTGGCGGTTGTCACCGACCTCGTCGATGTCCTGCGTGCGGACGCACTTCTGGACGTTGGCAAGCCGCTTGCCGCCCGGGTGCGGCTCGCCGAGCAGGTACGGGACAAGCGGATGCATCCCGGCCGTGGTGAACAGCACGGTCGGGTCGTTCTCGGGCACCAGCGAGGCGCTCGGGATGATGGTATGGCCGCGCTCCTCGAAGAAGCGCAGGAACAGCTGGCGAAGTTCGGCACCGGTCATAAGAGGAGGACTCTACCGGAAACGACCGGACCTGTCACCGGCACTCCCCGCTCTGATCCTGGTAACACCGCCATTTCTGCGTGGAACCCTCGATCCGGATCTCCGGCACGGAACCCAGCGTCATCTCCGCGGTCTTCTCGACCATCTCCTTGATCCGCGGATCGTCGCAGGTGCCGGCGGAGATGGGATACGGCGCGATGTCGACGACGGTCTTACCGTCCTCCTCGGTGACCGTCGCCCGGACGTCCTGGGCGCCGAGCGGGTTGTACAGCCCGAGCAGCTCGGCCTCGGCGTGCCGCACGGCGAACATGGTGTTGAGGTTGGTCTCGAGCGCCGGACGGTCGCTGCGCGGCACGGCCGTGCGCTGCAGGGTCAAGCGGTCGCCGCAGCCGAAGGTCGTCGGGACCGGCGCACGGTCGTAGGCGGTGGTGTCGTTGACGGCCACCAGGAAGTAGACGGCCTCGACGGTCGTGGACGGCGCGGGAGCGGGACCGGGCGCGATCCCCTCCCGGGCGCAGCCGGCACCGATGAGGACGATGGCGGCGGCGATGATGGACAGGTTCTTACCAGACATAGTTCTTGAAGGCCCAGTGCGCGAGCGCCTTGGTTTCATCAAAGGATCCCTCCCGCGTCTCCGCACCCAACGTGACGACGATGACCTCACGGCCGTTCTGCCGGGCACGGATGGCGAGGTTATAGCGGGATTCGTCCAGGTAGCCGGTCTTGCCGCCGGTGATGTAGATGTCAGGATCGACGACCAGGAGCCGGTTGGTGTTCTTGACGTCCTTCCGCTCGGCGCCCGGCGCGTAGGCCGTGAAGCGGTACGTGAAGGTCGTGGTGTAGCGGCGGATGTTGTCGTTGGCGAAGGCGTAGCGCGCAAGCGCCGCGACGTCGCGGGCGGAGGTCATGTTGCGCACGTCCATGCCCGAGGGGTCGACGTACCGGGTCTGCGTCATCCCGAGCGTCGCCGCGCGGATGTTCATCTCGCGCAGGAACGCCGCCTCGGACAGCCCGGAGACGCGCATCAGGAGCATCGCGGCGTTGTTGGCGGAGCCCACCAGCGTGCTGGCGAAGGCGTCGCGCCAGGTGAAGCGCGCGCCCTCCGGCAGGCGCAAGCGCCCGCCGCCGACTTCGTCCGCGGCAGCGAGCGTCACCGTGCGGTTCCAGGAGGGCTTCTGCTCCAGGGCGATGACCGCGGTCATCAGCTTGGTGAGCGAGGCGGCCACGTGCGGATCGTCCGCCCGCTGGCTGAAGAGTTCCTCACCGGTCGCGGCGTCGATGACGATGGCGGACCGGGTGGTCAGCGTCTCGCGCGGGAACTTGGCATAGTCCGCCTTGAGCGTCGGCGGCCTTGGCGGCACATGCGCGGCCAGTGCGGCCTGCGGCAGCACAAGCGCGGCGAGAGCCGTCAAGACAATGGCGTATCGGGACGTCATGTCCCTACCGTACCAGATTCCCGCGCCTGTGGAAAGATGCGTTTGACCGCGGACGAGAGGCTGTGGTACGCCGGAAACAGAACCCTTCACCGCAGGAGACCTATGTCCGGCATCGCCGACATCATCTCTGCCTGCGGCTACGCGCTCGCCGACAAGCACGGCGCAGCGCTCGGGCAGATCTGGCGCGAGATGCGCCACTACGCGATCCTCAAGGAGGAACGCCGCGCGCACGGGCGGCTCCTCCGGCTGTTGCGGCACCGGCGCCGACGCCGGCTGCTCATCGCCCGGCTCAGCGAACAGGGCGGTTTCTGGCTGCTCGGCGTCTACGGACGCCGCTTCGTGCCGGAGATGGAGGAACTGGCGGCGCGGCTCGCCGCCGAGGCCCGGGTGCGCTGCGAGGTCCGGCTCTCCAACGAGGGCCCGCACTTCGAGTCGCTCCCGGATTTCACGTGCTGAACAAAAAGACCGTCACGGGGTGACGGCTAGGCCTGGAAGTCAGCGAGCGTCAGCTCGCCAGACCCGATACGTCGGAGGAGATGGCGCACCGGTTGCACGTCCTCCTCGAAGGACAGCAGGCCTTTCATCCTCCCATGGCGATGCTGCGCCACCACCGACTCGATCGTGAACACCGCATCCCGGATCCCCTCTGCGTTGGCGCGCAGGAACGGATACAGGAGCTTGGCGTAGACGTCGAGATGCGGGATCCGCCTGGGAATCCGCGTGGCGAGCCGCGAGCATGAGATCCACCCGACGACGTCGCAGAGCACCTGGTGCGTCTTCTCGACGTCGAGGCCGAGGGGGTTGTCCTCCGCGAACCACTCGGGGTGCGCCCGCCAGTTCTCGATGGGCCAGGTGCCGATATCGATCACGTTGAGCGCAAGGAGCAGCTGATCGCCACGGATGGTGGCTTCGGTCTTTGGCATGGTACCTCCTGCGTGCATTGAAGATCCGCCGGCGCGCGCCATCAACCCCCGGCGATGTCCGAGAAGAAAGCCTCGACCGATGCGCGGTCGGCCTTCCGGGCCAGGAGCCGAGCGACCGTGTCGACCTCGAAGACGGCAGAGACGATGCCCTCCCTGGCAGGCCCCAAGGTCAGGCGCATCCTCTCGAGCTCGGCGCGCTCGAAGTAGACCAGGCGTGTCGGACGATACAGGTGCCGGATCCGCGCGAGCACCCTCGGCTCGATGGGCTCCATGCATGCCTGGAGCATGTCGAGGGCGAACACGAGACGCGCACCGGTGATGATCCTTGTCTCCATCATTCCTCCTCACGGAGGAGCTAACCCGATGCGGAGAGGGCCGTCAAGCGCCGGCGATCGTCCCGCCGCCGAGGCAGACCTCGCCGTCGTAGAAGACCGCGGCCTGACCGGGGGTCACGGCGCGCACCGGCTGGGCGAAACGCACCGCAAGCCCATGCTCGCCTGCGGCGACCTGTGCGGGGACGATCTCTTGCCGATGCCTGATGCGGACCCCGAGCGTCGCCGGCAGCGGGGGGGCGGCGCCGATCCAATGCGCGTCGACGACCGTGGCGCGCCCGCTCTCGAGAAGCCCCTCGTCCTGCGCCACGACCACGTGCCGCGTCGCGGGCTGCGTGGCCACGACGTACCACGGCTCCCCGCCGCCGACGCCAAGCCCGTGCCGCTGGCCGACGGTGAAACGGTGCACGCCCTGATGCCTTCCCACGACCTCCCCGGACACGGTGACGATGTCGCCCGGCGCGTCCGGGATGCGCTGCCGCAGGAACTCGGGCAGGGAGATCTTGCCGACGAAGCAGATGCCCATGCTCTCCGCCTTGTCCGCCGTCGGCAGGCCGCGGCCGCGCGCCGCCGCGCGCACCTGCGCCTTGGTGAGATGGCCGATCGGAAAGAGCGTGCGACGCAAGAGCCGCTGCGGCAACCGGTTGAGGAAGTACGTCTGGTCCTTGTCGACGTCGACCGCCTGCAGCAACGCGCTCCCGTCCGCGCCGTGGCGGACCTGGGCGTAGTGGCCGGTGGCGATCCAGCGGCAGCCAAGCCGGTCGGCCGCGGCGGCCAACGCCGGGAACTTGACGTGTTCGTTGCAGCGCACGTCCGGATTGGGCGTGCGACCGGCGGCGTACTCGGCATAGAGCGGATCGACGACCGCGGCGCGGAAGGCCGCCTCGGCGTCCACCGTGACCAGGGGGACCCCCAAACGCGCGGCCACGGCCAGGGCATCGCGCCGTTCGCTCTTCCAGGCGCACTCCCCCTTCTCATCCTTGGTGTCCGACCAGTTCTTGAGGAAGCAGCCGACCACGTCGAAACCCGCGGCGACGAGCAGCGCCGCGGCGGACGAGGAATCCACCCCGCCGGACATGCCGACGAGGACGCGCCCCTCCTGCTGGGTGTGGGATGTCGTCATCTCAGAAAAAAGAGGGGCGCGCAGGCGGCCCCTTTCATCGGCCGTCGACCTGGCCGAGCAGCTTGCGGTATCGCCGCAGCAGGTTGATGGTCGTGTACCGGAAGTCTCCGGTCAGCTCTTCCGCCGCCCAGGGCGGGATCTCCAAGGTCTCATCCCCGGCCACCTCCACGAAGCCGAGCGCCAGGCCGCAGTCGGGCTTGGTGATGCGGTCGACCGTCCAGACGCGTCCCCGGCCTTCACGGAGGTCCGTCTCGGCGCGGCTGACGACGATGTGGAACGTGTCCTCCCGCTTCTCGATGGCGCCGCGGATCGTCTCCACGGACCACTCGATGCTGCGGATCTCCTCGTCGCCCTCGTAGATGCGGACCAGGCCCGTAGGCCGGGTCCAGTCGTACTCGGCCGTCGTGTCCTCCGAGAACAACGCGAAGGTGATGATCTCTTGCGCCGCCAGGGTCGTGTCGATCCGCCCTGGGAGCACGCGGAAGACCCGGAATGTCCTTTGGGTTTCGTCCATGCTTCCTTCCTCCCAGGAAGAAAAGACCCTACCAGCGGATACGCATGTCGTCAACCCTGGTTACGCGAGGCGCGCCGCGATCCAGTCGGCGATTTCCTCGAGGAAATCGGGGTATGCCTCGAACATGCGCGTGCCATGGCCGGCGTCCGCGAATCGCTTGACGTCCGTCCGCGCGAGCGAACGTTCCGCCAGCTTCTCCACCGCCGGACCGGAGATCTCGTCATCGGAACTGCTCGCCAGATACACGTGCCTATCACGTGTCAACGACTGGATGAGCGGCATGGTCGCGACGTCGCGGTAATTCAGGCCCGGGGACAGCGCGACGATGCCAGGCACCTCGGCATGCGCCGCGCCGTACTGGATCGCAAGGTTCGCGCCGATCGATGCGCCGACCAACACCAGCCGCGTGGTCGTGGCGCCATAGGCACGCTCCAGGAAAGCGACGGCCGCCTCGATATCCTTGATCTTCGCCTGATGTTCCGGATGCGTGAACGTCTGATAATCGAGCGTGCGCCCGTCCTTGGTGCGGCGGCTGCCTCCATGGCCGCGGAAGTCGATGGCCAGTGAGGAGACGCCGCGCGCCGCGAGCGCCTCCTGAAGGGGACCGTACGATTCCTTCGTGGCCGGCATCATGTGCAGCAACAGGGCCCAACGGCTCCCGTCCCCGACCTCGCGCACCAGGCCGTGGATGTCGACGCCGTCTTCCGTGGAAAACGAGACAGGTTTCATAACGAGACAGGTTTCATGGCGACGGGACAGGATGCATCTCACTCCACAGGTTCGGCGGGCGTCGACGTGGCACCCTGCAGACGGTCGATACGCGCGCGCAGCTCGCGGTTGTCCGGAGCCAGGGCGGCGGCGGCCTCGTACCAGCGCTGCGCGGCCGCGTTCTCCCCTTTCTGCTCCAACAGCTCGGCGATGCGGATGAGCGGCGTGGGATCCCCGCCGAGGAGCTGCGCGGCGCGGCGGGCAAGCGTCTCGGCCGCGGCCAGGTCGCCGTCCGCGCCCCGGCCGGTGAGCACGCCGGCGAGCAGGGTGAGCGGCGCGGCGTCGAGCGGCGCGGCCCGCACGCCGTCCTCGGCTGCGGCCACGGCCTCGTCCGTGCGGCCGGTCTCGATGAGCAGGGCCACGAGCCGCGCCCGTGCCGGGAAGACGGCCGGCGCCAGACCGACCGCCGCGCGGTAGGCCTCCTCCGCGCCGGCGGCGTCGCCGCGCAGGGAGCGCAGGTCGCCGAGGGCGATGGGGAACGTGGGGTTGGCGGGTTCCGCGGCGCGGGCGGCGGCGATCCAGGCGTCGAGCTCCGGGACGTCGCGGCCGGCGCGCACGGCCTGCATGCCGACGGTCACGGCGGCCTCGAGCAACGAGGCGCGGCCGGAGGACGCCGCCAGCCGGGCGCGGACAAGCGCCGCATCCAACGCGACGGTCGGGTCTTCCGCGGCGGCGGCGCGCTCCAGGGCGACCAGCGCGCCGACGGCATGGATCTCCGGCGGCGGGGTCCGGCCGAGCGCGGCGGCGTAGGCGGCTTCGGCATCGTCCGGCGTCCGCGACCGCAGGACGGCACCGAAGGCCCGGCCCGCGACGCAGGACCAGACGGTCGCGGCCAGGGCGATGGCCGCCAGCACGAGCAGCGCGGTACCGGTCCAGCCGAGCAGCAAGGCACGACGCCCGTCCTCGGTCTTCGCGGGCTTCTCCGTCTCAGGACGCGCACCGAGCAGCCAACCGACGCCGAGGGCGGACACGAACAGCCCGGCGGGGGGCACCATGCTCCAGGCGGCAGCGGCGACCAACGCGACGACGAGCGCGGCCATGCCGGCCGCCGCAAGACCGACATCGTCCGCGGGCGCGGTACGGCGGGCGAAGGCGCGCCGCACGCCACGCGCCGCCGGCACGGCCGCCGAGGTGCGGACCACGGAGACCAGCGACACGCCGACGAGCACGAGGGACGCCGCGAGTCCCGCCAGGCCGAGGTCGTACAGCCATTGCAGGAGCACGTTCGGCGCCACCGGGAACCGCACGTTCCAGATGGCCGGACCGTTGAGCGATGCGGGCCGGACGCGGCCGAAGGCGTCGAGGAAGGTCCCCGGGCCGCTGCCGAAGACGGCGGCGAGCGGATCCTGACGCCAGAGGCCGGGGGCGGCGGCGAGCACGTCCATGGGGCGCAGATCCACCTCCGCCGGAACCGTGGCGACCAGCGGCGCAGGGAGACGCACCACGGCGAGCAGCAACGACACCGCGGCCAGCGCGAAGACGGCATTCGCCCCCGGCCGCCAGAGTCCGCCGAAGCGGCGCAACGCGGCGGCGAGCAGGACCACCAGCCCCAGGCACAGCACGCCCCAGACGAGGCCGCGGTCCACGCGCACCAGGACGGCCAGGTGCAGCAGCGCCGACGCGACCCAGAGGGCGCGGGACGCGGGGGGCTGGCCGGCGCGGACGAGCGCGGCGGCGGCGATCACGATCGCCGGGAGGGAAAGCAGCGCGGCATGCGTCGGGACGGCCGCGGCGAAGGACAGCACGTCGCCGGAGGGCAGCGGCCACGACGGGAAGAAGGTATGCAGCAGGAGCGACGCCTGGTGGAGACTCAGCGACGCGACGATCCCGACCGGGAGCGTGCGCCGTGCCGCAGGGACGCCGGCCGCCGGGACGGCCGCGGCCAGGGCGAGCAGCAGTGAGCCGGAGGCCGTCCAGAACACCGGACGGCCCCAGAACGCGGCCAGGACATCGCCCGAACGCAGGACCGAGACGAGCGTCACCAGAACGAAGGCGCCCAAGGCCGCTGCGGCGATCCGCGACGGTGGCCGCGCGGCGACGACCGGCAGGGCGCCCCACAGCGCGAGCAGGGACAACGTCAGGACGGCTGCGGCGCGCGCGGCGCCGATGTCGGCGGAGCCGGGGCCTACCCAGAACAACGCGGCGGCCAGTGCCGACAGGAGGAAGACGCCGGGCAGGTGCGGACGCGCGTCGGACAGGCGTTTCATGGGCGGCTGAGGTTCTCGGAAATCAGGGACTCGATGTCGTCGACCCAACGGGCGTCGCCCGGCGTCGGCTCCTCGTCTTGCCGAGGAGCGGCCGGGGGGAGTGCCCGCGCATCGGACCGCGGCAGGGATGGCCGTGCGAAGGCACCGCGGATGAAGGCGGCCGCGGCGCGGTCGGCGGCGTCGGCGACCTCGATGCTGCCGAGCGCCACTCTCCCCCACCACAACGCCGCCGTCTCGGAGACGCGGAAGGCGAACTCGTCCCAGGCGGCGACGCCTCGGGTGAGTGCGCTGCGCGCATCGGCCAGCGGGTGCCAGCGGGAGACGGTCTGGACCGCGCGCCACGGCGCGGCCGCCACGTCGATGCGCAGGTCCTCGAAGCCGCGCGCCGCGACAGGTGCGGGCAGGAGCACGGCGGCAAGCAGTACGGCGACGACGACCCCCCTCATGGCTGCGGCGGTCCGTCGAATTCGACCACTTCGCCCGGCGCCGGGCGGCCGCTCTTGGCCGAGAACGGCACCGGCTCCTGCTCCTTGAGCGCGGCAAGCGGCGCCGGCGGCTGCGCGGCCTCCTCGACGCGCTTGCGCTCGTCCTTGACGATCTTGAAGCAGTCGTCGCAGTAGTACGGGCGGCTGGGGTCCGGCTGGAAGGTCAGCTGGAGCTTCTTGCCGCAGCGTGCGCATGTGGCGTCGTGGAGCTTCTTGGCTTGCTTCGCCGGGGCGGGCGCCGACTTCTCGCCAGCGGGCGCCGGCTGGGGCGCGGGCGCTGCGGGCCTCGGGGCAGGCCGGGCAGGCGACGCGCTGCGGGGCGGCATCCGCCGCGCGGGAGCGGCGGATGCGGCACGCGGCGCCGGTCGCGGCGCGGCGCCCGTACGCGCGGGGGACGCGGCCGGCGTGCTGACGAAGGTCTCCCCGCCCGCCAGCCCGGACCACTGCAGGATCTTCTCCTCGATGACGGCGCGCGGCGTGGCGTAGCGCTCCCGCGACACCTTGATGACCTTGTCCGTGCTGCCGGTGCGGACGTTGATGGGCGGCAGCGTATTGGCGGAGAAGATCTCCGAGGCCACGCCGTCGATCATCAGTTTGACGTAGACCTCGAACTTGGTGAGGTTGACAAGGTCCTCCGGCAGGAAACGCGGCGCCACCTCCTGCTCCAGGAACAGGGCGTCCGAGGCGCCGACGCGGAAGAAGACCATCGTGCCGACGTTGCCGAAGACGGCCGGCCGCACGTAGTCCTCGTCGAGCTGCTCGATGTACTGGTGGGCGATGACCAGGTTGAGCCGGTACTTGCGCGCCTCGGAGAGGATGTTGGCGAAGCTGGCCGTGGCGAAGTTCTGGAACTCGTCGACGTACAGGTAGAAGTCGCGGCGGTCCTCCTCCGGCATGTCGACGCGCTCCATGGCGGCGAGCTGCAGCTTGGTGATGAGCATGCCGCCGAGCAGGCGCGAGGAGTCCTCGCCGATGCGGCCTTTGGCCAGGTTGATGATTAGGATCTTGCCCTCGTCCATGACCTGCCGCATGTCGATGGTCGACTTCACCTGGGCCACGATGTTGCGGATGATGGTCGCCGCCAGGAACTGTCCGACCTTGTTCTGGATCGGGGCGATGGCCTCGTTGCGGAAGCGGTCCTCCCAGCGCGCGTACTCGTCCTGCCAGAAGGCCTTGACCACCGGATCCCTGACCACCGCGAGCACGCGCTTGCGGAACTCCTTGTCCACGAGGATGCGGTTGATGCCGAGCAACGTCGAGCCGGGGTACTCGAGCAGCGTCAGGATGCAGTTGTTGAGGATGTGCTCCATCCGCGGGCTCCAGACGTCGGGCCAGATCTTCTTGAAGACGCCCATCAGGCCCTGGGCCGCGAGCGGCCGGGTGCGCTCGTCCACGGCCTCGAGCACGTTGAAGCCGATCGGGAAGTCGAGGTCGGCCGGGTTGAAGTAGACGACGTCGTTGATGCGGTGCGCCGGGATGAAATCCAGGAGCTTCTCGGCGGTGTCGCCGTGCGGGTCGACGTAGGCCACGCCATGCCCCGCGGCGATGTCGTTGAGGATCATGTTCTCGAGCAGGGTCGTCTTGCCCATGCCCGTCTTGCCGAGCACGTAGACGTGCCGGCGGCGGTCGTCGGTCTTGATGCCGAACTTCCGCCGGGCGTTGCGGAAGTTGGTCTCGGCGAAGAAGTTGATCTCGCTGTCGTGGTCGTGGTCGTACTGCAGCGCCATACGCTAGACCGGAAGGTTCTCGGGCGGCGCGCCGGTGCCGGCCTGGGAGGGCGCCGGCTGCTGCTTGGGGCGGATCGGCGGGGCCGCGGGCTCCACGGGCAGACGCAGCGGCGGCTCGGCGCGCTTGGACTCGGCCTTCTTGACGGTCGGGGTCTTCACCAGGAGCGACGGGAAGTGCCAGAGCGACGCCAGCTCCTCGGTCGACAGGATGTAGGGCGTGGCGCCGCGGAAGTTATGCCGGTACTTGTACGCCCAGAAGATGGACTTGATGCGCTCGTTGGTCGTCTTGTAGAACGTGCCGGACAGGTAGAAGAAGATCGGATTGAGCTGCCAGAAGTAATCGTACTTGGTGGTCACCGGGCCGTAGAAGCCGAGCTTGTTGAGGTTGAGGGTGGTGAACTGCTGCAGCGCGCCGCGCACGAAGGAGATGATCGTGCCGGTGCGGAAGTTCTTCTTGGGGGCGATGTAGATGAAGCGGATCTTGGTCTTGAGCCCGATCTTGGAGAGCTTCTGCTCGACGCGCTCCACGACGAACCGCTCGCCCGGGGAGAGGTGCAGCATCTGGGAGCGCGGCTCCTCCTTCTTCTGCTGCGGTTTGGCCGGCTCGCCGCCGATCAGCCCGGAGACGCCGATGTCCAGCGCTTGGAGCGGCAGGTCCATGGCCTTGTCGAGCGCCGTCACCTTGGGCGCGACCTTGGCGCCGATGAGCTTCTTGACCAAGGTCTCGCCGGCGTCCTTCCAGTCCTGGCTGCAGGTCGTCACCAGGATCTGCAGCCAGACCTGCTCGCCCGCGCCCAGCTTGGCCAAGCCCTCGAGCAGACCGGCCATGGGATCCTTGAACTCGCCCGAGATGGGATCGCTGAAATCGAGGTAGGTCTTGATGGGGTAGAACTCCGGCTTGCTCGGCACGAACTCCGAGCCGAAGAAACCCCACTCCTTGTTCGGCCAGGGCCACTGCTGCGGCACGTTGAGCACGTAGTCCTCGACCTCGGTGATCTCCGCCTCGGGATACTGCGCGTAGATGGTGGCCTCGACGAGGTCGCGGTACTTCTCCCAGACGCGCACCAGGAACTGCACGTACCCTTCGATGGAGACGATCTCGAAGCTGAAGACGGGCGGCATCTTGCCGTCCCAGAACCGCTCCTTGCGCGTGAAGCTGGAGTGCGCGCCGAGGAGTTGGGCGAAGATGTTCTCGACGGCCTTGGGTGTCTGCTCCGTGGACTTGGGCACGTCGACCGCCAAGAGCACCGGGTTGACCGAGTTGATGAACAGGAACTGGCGCTCGTTGATCCAGATCCACCAGAAACCGCGCAGGAAGACGATGAGTACGGGGATCCAGCCGCCGGCGCGGAACAGCTCCCACATGACGATCACCGGATGCTGGGCGCCGAGCCAGTCGATATACGCCAGAAAGGCACCGACGTCGATGGAGATCATCGGCATATGCGCAACCAGTATAACACAGGAAAGACAAAGGAGGGGCATGGTCCGCCATGCCCCTCCCGGTATGGATGCCTAGCGTCTGGCGGACCAGCGCTGCCAGGTCACGAGCAGCGGTGACGCCAGGAACATGGAGGAATAAGTGCCGACGCTGATGCCGATGATGAGCGCCAGGACGAACATCCGGGTGGACGCGCCGCCGAAGAGCGCCACGGCGGCCAGGACCAGCAGGGTCGTGAGCGAGGTGTTGAGCGAGCGGACGAAGGTCTGCCGCACGGAATCGGCGACCACCTGCTCGAAGTCGCCGGCACCGCGGCGCCGCAGGTTCTCCCGGACGCGGTCGAAGACCACGATGGTGTCATGGACCGAGAAGCCGAGCACGGTCAGCAGCGCCGTGACGAAGAGCACGTCGACCTCGACCCCGGCGAAGGTCCCCAGCGCGGCGAAGACGCCGGTCGGGATGAGGACGTCGTGGATGAGCGCGACGATGGCCACGAGGCCGTACTTCCAGGAGGCCACCGGCTTGGAGACGTGGCGGAAGACGAAGGCGATGTACAGCACGATGGCGAGCACCACCAGCGCGATGGCACGCAGCGAGCGGCCGCGCAGCTCCGAGCCCACCGACGGTCCCACGGTCTGGTAGGACAGCTCGGCGACGGCGGCCTCGTCTTCGCCGCGCAGCGCCGCGAGCAGCGCCTTGCGGCTGGCGTCGTCCGTGGCCTGGTAGCGCAGGTTGGCCTCGCGCTCCCCCACCGGCTGCACCAGCACCGTGCCGATGCCCGCGCCGGCGGCCGCGGCCTCGATCTCCTGCACCGCAGGGCGGCCGTGCGCGAACTCCACCTGCAGCAGCGAGCCGCCGGTGAAGTCGATGCCCAAGCGCAGCCCCCAGACGCCGATCGCCAGGAGCGACGCGGCCACCAGGATGCCGGAGATGGCGTACCAGAGCTTCCTCAATCGGATGATGTTCGGCATAGGGATGGCGTCAGCCCTTCCGGACGCCCACGAGCCAGGCGTGCTTCTCCATCCACGGCCCGGCGATCGACAGCAGGAAGCCGCGCGTCACGAGGATGGCCGTGAACATGGACACCAGGATGCCGATGGCCAGCGTCACGGCGAAGCCCTTGACCAGCGAGGTGCCGAGCCAGACCAGGATGGCGCAGGTGATGAGCGAGGAGACGTTGGAGTCGCGGATGGACAGCCAGGCGCGGCGGAAGCCCTCCTCGATGGCCTCGCGCACCGGCTTGCCGGACCGCAGCTCCTCCTTGAACCGCTCGAAGATGAGGATGTTGGCGTCCACGGCCATGCCGATGGACAGGATGAACCCGGCGATGCCCGCGAGCGTCAGCGTGACGTCGATACCCTTGAAGACCGCCAGGGTGAGCGCCGCGTAGACGGCCAGCGCCAGCGAGGCCACGAGCCCCAGGAAGCGGTAGAAGACGAGCATGAAGGCCACGACCAGCGCGAAGCCGATGAGCCCTGCCATGAGCGACTTCTCGAGCGAGGCGGCGCCGAGCGTCGGGCCGACGGTCTGCTGGGTGATGAGCGAGATGGGCACGGGGAGCGCGCCGGCGTTGAGGTTGCGCACCATCTGCTTGGCCTCGGGGATGGTGAAGGTGCCGGTGATCTGCGCCTCGCCGCCGAGGATCTCCTGCTGGACGATGGGGTCGGAGAGCTTGACGCCGTCCAGGAAGATGGCCAGCGGCCGGCCGACGTTGCGCTTGGTGATGTCGGCGAACAGCTGGGCGCCCTCGGCGTCGAACTGCAGGCCGATCTGCACCGCACCCGTCTGCTGGTCGAAGAGCACGTTGGCGCGCTTGAGGTTCTTGCCGGTCAGGCCGCTGCCCTTCCATTCCTCGGGCGGGACGATGTCCGTCTCCGCGAGCTTGCCGATGAGGATGTGGCTGGCCTGCCATTCCGGCACGGTCGAGCCGAGGGTCTCGCCCTCCGTCGTCTCGACCTCAGGTCCTGCGACCTCGCGCTCGTCGGTCTTGAGGATGACGTGGTACCCGAACTCCGTGGCCACCGGCGTCTTGGTGTATGCGCCCTTCTCGAGCCCGTCGACGGCCTGCTGGAACGCCGGAATCATCGCGCCTTGGCCGAACCAGCCCAGGTCGCCGCCCTGCTCCTTGCTGCCCGGGTCGTCCGAGAGTTCCTTGGCGAGCGCGGCGAAGTCCTCGCCCGCGTCGAGACGCGCGATGACCTCCTCGGCCTTCTTCTTGGCATCGGCGTCGCTCTCGGCGAGCTGCTGCCGCTCCTCTTCCGTGAGGGCGCGCGACGGCTCGGTGCTGACTTCCTTGAATTCCAGGAGCGGCGTCTCGCCGATCTTGCGGATGGCCTCCTCGACGTCCAGGATGCCGGCCAGGTCCACGATCAGCCGGTGGTCGTCGCCGACGATGGCCGTCTGCACCAGCGGCTCGGAGACGCCGAAGGCGTTGACCCGGCGCTCGATGACCTCACGGAGCCCGTTCAACTGCTCGCGCCGCTCGCCCTCGATGATGCCGGACATGTCGGCCTGGTAGACGAGATGCGAGCCGCCCTGCAGGTCGAGCCCGAGGCGGAACGGTTTGCTCGGGAAGCCGGCCACCGGGTACGCGAAGAGCGCGGCCAGGACGCCGAACAGGATGACGCCCGCGGACAGCGCGCGGAAGCGCAGCGCGCCGCCGCGGAAGAACGAGGCCAACGGCGGACCGGATTTCCTGGAGGACTGGGGATTCGCCATATCGCGCGGCATGGTAACGGATGCCGCGGCATCCCTGCAAGCTTGGGCACTTGCCAAGCCCTGGAGGCGTGGTAGGTTGGGAGTGGTCACGGCATGCCCCGCCCCACCCCAACTACCCCGGGGTTCGCCGCGACCCCGCCGCTTCCGGTCTCGCAACCCTCCCCCCGAGAGACCGTGGAACGGCGGTTTTTCTATTTCCTACCGACGACCTGGATCCATATCCCTGCGTGGTCGGCGTGAACGATGCGGAAGCCGGCGTCGGAGACGAACTGCCGCATCTCGTCCAGCGTGTGATAGCTGAAGAAGCGGGTATACGCATACCCATAGTCGTCCTCGGTCTTCTGTTCCTCCTCCGCCTGTCCCGGACGGATGTGTTTGACGGTCACGGAGATCAGACCGCCGGGGTTCAGGCGGTCGCGACAGGCGCGCAGGACCCCCAGGACCTCGGACTTCTTGAGGTGCAGGAAGGACGCCCACGCCGTGATGGCGTCGTACGTCTCAGGCAGCGTCCCGACGTCCCGCATGTCCAGGACCTGGAACGCGATGCCCGGATACTCGCGCTGCGCGATCTCGATCATCTTCTCCGAGATGTCGACGCCGGTGACGGAAAACCCGCGGTCAGCGAGCCACCGCGCCTTGGTGCCGCCGCCGCAACCGACGTCGAGGACGCGCGCGCCGTCGGGCAGCAGGCCGACGAGCTTCTCGGCCCAGGCAAACCACCAGTCGTCCTTGAGGTGGTCGCGGTGCCAGTCCTCGGCGATGCGGTCGTAGGTGTCCTTAAGATCCATATCGTCACTTGCCGAAGTAATGGGCGTGGCGTTCCTGCACCTGCGCCGCCAACTGCTCGAGGTACGCGAGGAGCTGAGGGTGCCCGGCCATCCTTTCGCGTTTGTGGGCGAGGAGCCGCTCCAGGGTGAGGCCGTGCTTGCGCCAGATGCGCCCGCCGTCGGCCTCCACGGCCAGCATCGGCTCGAGCTTGTCGAGCGCGTAGATGAAGCGGCTCTCGTCGTCGGCGCGCGCCTCGTAGGCGGCGATGGCCTCGTGCAGCTCGGGGAACTCCGCGAACTCCGCACGCAAGCGCGCGGCGGCGGCATGTTCGCGGTCGGCCTTGGCATCCAACGCGGCGGTGTCTGTGGTGAATGCGAAGACGTCGCCGGCGTAGACCTCCACCAGATCGTGCACCAAGGCGTAGCGCATCAGCTTGTCCTGGCTGAGCGGGGGCTTGAGCGTCGCGGCCACGTACCATGCGAGCATGGCCAGCGCGTAACTGTGCTCGACGTCGTTCTCCATGCGCTCCTCGCCGACGACGTAGAGCTCGCGGACCACGCGACGGTACTCCGTGAGCATCCGATAGAAACGCTGGAGCTGCGGCAACCCGACCATAGTCATGCTTCCCGCAGCCAGGTGAATCGCGGTCCACGGTACTCGCCCAAGGCGACGTCCTCCAAGAACATCCCGAGCGGCCGGATCCAATAGAGTCCCGGATCGACCAACGACTGATAGACGACGAACTCCTGTGCCGCATCTTCGCTGCTGCGCCCGACGAAGCGCGCGTGATACATGCCGCCTTTGTAGTGGCGGTAGATGCCGGGACGGAAGTTTTGAGCGGCCTCGGAAAGCGGCGGAAGCGGCAGCATCATGGTTCTTTCATTTCCCCTCGCACGTGAAAGCCGCGTGCCAGGCCTCCGTCTGCAGACCCGCGTCCTTGAAGACCGAATACGGATACCGGTCAGGCAATCGCGCCAAGAGCGCATTATCGTTCTCCTTGAAGAACCATGCGATCGATTTCACGTTCGGTATGGAGAGCAAGGATCCGATCAGGCGACCCTGCTCGTCCGACCGGATACCGGATTCCGCGATGAAGATCGGCGCGTCGCCCACGGGGATGCCGTATCCCTGGAAGCCGTATCCTTCGGGAACGTCGCGGATTTCCGGATACGTGGAGAACGCGAACCCATCCCCCAGCTCGCCCCACTGCGCGACCATCGACTCCATCATCTCCCTGTCGCCATGGAGCCACGCGTCCTTATAGAACTCCCATTGGATGGTCGGTCCCGCGGAACTCCTGATGTCCTTGAGCAAGGAGATCAGGTTGCCGAAGTCGTCGGGCGCGGCGGCCGCATACATGTTGATCTCGATCCCCTGCGAGAAGGAATCGGGCGACAGCTTCTTCTGCACGAAAGCGGCCCAGCGCCTGTACCCCTCGCGTATGGCCTCGTCCGCGAACGTCCGTGCGGGTGCCGGCGTACCGTCCCAATCGGTCGCGATCCCGTCACGGCCGTTGTTCAGCGGGCTGATCGAGACATGGACCTTACCCGGGAAGTCCCGCGCGTGGACGGCAAGCTGGTCCATCGTCGCCTTGAGATCGGCGTCGGCATCGCAGGCGTCGAGATCGGCGCACGCCCGGAGCGCCGACCACGGCACCTTGTCGCCGAAGTGCAGGAGCATGAGGTCGGCGTCCTGGCCGTACGTGGCGATGAACCGCTGGGGGTCGTTGCTGATGACGGCACCGGGGTAGAACGCGAATCCCATGGCGGGACGCCCGCAGGAGAGCGGCAGGTCCCGATCGTCTCGGGAAAAGGAAAAGGACGCGACGGCAACGAGCAACGCCACCGCGGATCCCGCGATGAGGAGCGATTTCCTGTTCATGCGACAGGGTTCATGCGACTCGGTCGGCGACAACATCATGCATCAACCTCCCGAGAAGCGCGAGCGGAAGGCCCGATGTGCTGTCTTCCGTCCCCTCCAACCTGCTCACGAACGCGCGCAGCGGAGGATCCTCATTCCGCATCGCGCCTGCACACTCGAGGACACGTCCGATGGCGATCGCCTCCTCGATGACCTCTTCCGGGATGGGGCGGAAGTGAATCCGCGCGACGTCGACGCCTCCCGCCCTTTTCCTCGTCGCGACATCGGTCACGACCACCGCGCTTACGGTCTCGAGCGGATGCCTCGCGTAGGAGCGGATGAACTCCCTTGCCTGGTCCGCATCCTTGGGCTTGCCGCGTATCGCGCCGTCGCAGACGACGACCTGGTCGGCGGTGATGAGCAGCGCCGGCTCCGTGATGCGCCCGAGGAGCGCATCGGCTTTGGCGTGCGCGACGCGCAAGGCGAGCCGGATGGGATCGGATCCGAGGATCGCCTCTTCTTCGATGTCAGCCGTCACCACCTCAAAACCGTAACCCGCTTCCCTGAGCACGGACTGCCGCCCCTTCGAACTGGAGCCGAGGACAAGCTTCATGTCTTTCCTGGATTCCGGCCACCGCGGGGATGACACGGCACGGATGCCTCTCGAAGTCGCTCCAAGCGACCTGCCAAGTTCCGACACGCCCCGAAGCGTACCCGGTGCAAGCTCGTGATGCAACGGGACGATCGTCGTGGCCCTCCGGCCGTCATCCGATGTCCGCAGGATGTTTGTCATCCTGGACGGCGGCGAAGAATCGTGCAAAACGGATCCAAGCTCATCGCGCGAGCCGGATGTCGGCGATGTCCGGCACGGTCAGCCAGGCGTTGGCGTTACCGAAGCCGCGCTTGTCGATGACAAACGGCGGCACGGACTGCGGATCCGCGAGCCGGACGAGCACGGCGTACGTGGGCACGGTCGACCAGGTGCGTGCATCCGGGTTCTTGAAACCGATCTCTCCGCCGTACCGTTTGGCGATGGCATCGACCTCCTCCACGTCCTTGAAGGTGAACTGGAACACCTCGGTGACGGTCGCTTTCGCGGTCACCGGCTTGGCGGCATCCTTGAACCAGACCGTATCCCCTGCCGCGATGCGGTCCCACGGCGTGCGGCGCGTTTGGTACCAGCGGCTCTCGATGGTCTTCTCGCCCGAGAGGATCTTCGGGATCAGCCGCCAGCGGGGGTTCATGATGGCGACGTGGTGCATAGCCGCACGACATCTTTACTTGCGCACGGACTCCAGCCACTCGTTGAACGCGCGGTAGAAGGCGCCGTTCTTCTCCAGGTCCGCGCGGATCTCGTCGGCGTCGCCCGCCTTATCCATGATTTCCGCGCTCTTCTCGAGCGAGTACGTCTCGCGCACCGGAACGGCGATGGTCGTGTCGGAAACGCCGTCCCAATCGTTGACCGCGAAGATGCTCCGCAGTCCAGAATCCCAGGTTGGGTCGACGATCTTCCACGCATCTCCGACCTTCACTTCGAGATAGACATGTGTGGATTCATCCTCGTGCGGAACAGCTGCGACCGACTCGGGCAACTTCACATCGCTCCAGCGGAACGTGACGACGCGATAACGCGCCTCGACCCCGGCCGCCTTTAACGCCTCAAGCAGCCGCTTCGCTTTGCCCGAGCAGCAGTCATCCGGTTCCGCCACGGCCAGCGGGATGCGGTATGGGATGTCGCGAATTTCCCGGAACGACAAAACCGTGTCCATGTTCACGACAGGATACCCGCCTCGACCAGCTTCTGTTTCATCGCGACATATCCGAGATAGCGGTACGAGAGCGTGCTCATCTTGCCCGCGCCCATCTCGGCGTAGGTCAGCTCGTGTCCGTCCGGGATGAAGTACGGATCGAACCCCCACGACTCCATCCGTTTGGGGACGAGGGTCCCATGGACGACGCCTTCCGTGTAGAGAGTCCGTCCGCCGTCACAAAAACCGACGCCGCAGCGGAGGGTAGCGCGCCGGTCCCCCATCTTCATGGCGATGTCGACGGCGCGGTCGTAGCCCACGTGGTCCAACCAGAACTTGACGAACGGTCCGGGGAAACCGCCGAGCGCGGGCATGTCAAGCGACACGTCCTCGACGAGCACCGGTCCGCCCACGCCCTCGTACGCCGCCTTGACCTTGGCTTCGACGATTTCCTGGAGCGAGAAGGACTGGATCTCCGGTACGTGGAACGACTGCACCGCAAAGTCGACGTCGGTCAGGATCAACGCCGCCTCCTCGGCCTTCTTGGGATTACCGGTGACGAGGGTGATTTTCATGTCATTCTGGATGACAGGTAAGTGCGCATTCCCTCAAGGATGCCGCTCACGAAGTGCTTCTCGATGGCCTGATTATCGAGCTTTAGCCATTCGGCGCCGATGTGTTCGTGGCTGGTCTTGGGTTCGCCGGACCGGTGCTCCCCGACGAAGAAGACATACAGGAAGATGTCACCGTTGGCGTTTACGTGCCGCCCCATCGCGACTGGTGCCGGACCTATCGCATACTCGACGCCTCCGATCTCCTCGCGCACCTCGCGCTTTAGGACATCCCGGAACGGCGCATCGACCTCGTCGACATGCACGCGACCGCCGGGCAAATCGAAGTAGCCGGCAAACTGACCGTCATCACGCGCTCGCAACCCTAGCACCTCATCCCCGCGACGCAGGATGAGCTTGAGTGACAACCAATACTTCGCTTTCTCAGCCATAGCTGTATTGGATCCCCGCCTCCGTGGGAATGACATGGATTCTTGTCATTCTGAGCGAAGCGAAGAATCCTTCCAGTGTTTACGTGCGACCACCTGCATGATCCTTCACTTCCGCTCAGGATGACGGCTTGCTTGTTACTTGGAAACGGACGATCTTCACCACGTCGTCGAGCGTGACGCGTTCGCCGTAAGCCTTCCGGAACGCAGAAAGAAGCTCTTCCGCATCCTTATACCGTTCATGGTCGGCGTAATCGTCATCGCTGATTTCGCTCAACTTCTTTTCGACAATGTCGACAATCCGCGCCGTCACGAACTCCTCGCCCGTGTTGGTCTTGATAAACCGGATGTCGTCACCGACCTGCAGATTCTTGTCGTCGAACATCCGCCACGTGGAGGTCTTCTCCCCGGACAGAACGAGCGGCGCGAGATGGTCGAAGAGCTTGAGCGTTTTCATGTCACCCCCCATGGCACTTCTTGAACTTCTTCCCTGACCCGCACGGGCAGGGATCGTTGCGGCCGACCTTGTCGGCGACCGGCTCCCCTGCCGCCGGGCCGATGTCCTGTTTGCCGCCGGCGGCGAGCTGATCGCTGGTCTTGGCCGCGCCGGAGAGGGTGATGTCGGCGCGCTGGGCGGCCAAGCGCATCTGCTCCTGGGCCTGGGCCGCGGCGGCGCCGACCTTGAAGATGCTGTAGACGACCTGCTTTTGGATCTCCTCCTGGAGCGCGCGGAACATGCGGAAACCCTCGCGCTTATACTCGACGAGCGGGTCGCGCTGGCCGTAGCCGCGCAGGCCGATGCCCTGGCGGAGGTAGTCCATGTTCTCGAGGTGGTCCATCCAGAGCCGGTCGATGGCCTGGAGCTGGACGCCGCGCAGCACGGTGCGCAGCAGCTCGCGGTCCGTGAAGCGCTTCTCCAGCGTCTCCATGGCGGCCGACGCGTCGGCCTCGAGCGCCTCAAGGATGGCCGTGCGCAGCTCGGCGTCCTTGAGCTTGGACTCCCCGTTCTTGGGCTTGGGGACGAAGCGGTCCCGCGTCTCCGGGGAGACCGGGAACATCGTCGCCGCCACCTCGAAAATCTCCGCGAAGTCCCAGTCGCCGCCCTGCTCGGCGTTGGTGTGGAGGGCGACGGCCGTCTCGAGCTCCTGCTGCACCAGCTCCATGATGCGCCCGCGCAGCGCCGCGATCCCCGCCTCCGCATCGCCGCCCGAACCGGCCATGAGGATCTCGCGTCGACGCTTGTAGATCGCCTCGCGATGGCGGTTGAGGACGTCGTCGTACTCGAGCAGATGCTTGCGGATGTCGAAGTTGTGGCCCTCGACGCGCTTCTGCGCGCCCTCGATGACCTTGGCCACCATGCCCGAGTCGATGGGCATGTCCTCCGGCACCTTGAAGGTCTCCATCACGGCCTTGATGCGCCGCTCCGCGCCGAAGATGCGCATCAGGTCGTCCTCGAGCGAGAGGTAGAACTCGGAGACGCCCGGGTCGCCTTGGCGGCCGGCGCGGCCGCGCAGCTGGTTGTCGATGCGGCGGCTCTCGTGGCGCTCCGTGCCCAGCACGAAGAGTCCGCCCAGGCCGCGCACTGTCTCGGCGTCTTCCTTGGCCGGCGGGTTGCCGCCGAGGATGATGTCCACGCCGCGGCCGGCCATGTTGGTGGCCACGGTCACTGCGCCCTTGCGGCCCGCCTGGGCGATGATCTCGGCTTCCTTCTCGTGGTTCTTGGCGTTGAGCATGGCGTGCGGCACGCCCTCGAGGGTGAGCATCGCCGAGAGCTGCTCGTTCTTCTCGATGGAGCCGGTGCCGATGAGCACGGGCTGCCCGCGCTCCTGCAGCTCCTTCACCTGGCGGACGATGGCCGCGAGCTTGCCCTGCTCCGTCTTGTAGACCTTGTCGACCAGGTCCTTGCGGGCGTTGGGCCGGTGCGTCGGCACGCTGACCACTTCCAGCTTGTAGATCTTGGCGAACTCCTCGGCTTCGGTCGCGGCGGTGCCGGTCATGCCGGCGAGCTTGTCGTACAGCCGGAAGAGGTTCTGGAAGGTGATGGTGGCGAAGGTCCGGCTCTCACGCTGGATGGCCACGCCCTCTTTGGCCTCGATGGCCTGGTGCAGCCCCTCGCTGTACCTGCGGCCCTTCATCATGCGGCCGGTGAACTCGTCGACGATGACCACCTCGCCCTCCTTGACCACGTATTCCTTGTCCTTGCGGTAGAGCGCCTGGGCGCGCAAGGCCTGCTCGAGATGGTGGACCGTGCGCAGGTCGCTCGTCACCCACGGGTCCTGCCCGAGCAGGCCGGCGACCTTCTCCTGGCCCGACTCGGTGAAGGTGGCGGCGCGGGCCTTCTCGTCCACGTTGTAGTCCTCCTCCTTCGCCAGGCCGCGCACGAGGTCGGCGAAGCGATAGTAGAGCTGCGCCGACTCCTCAGCCGGCGCGCTGATGATGAGCGGGGTGCGCGCCTCGTCGATGAGGATGGAGTCGACCTC
>CAZYLV010000004.1:0-89532 GCA_964648865.1 uncultured Gammaproteobacteria bacterium
GTGGCGTCGTCGGTGCGCACGCGGAACGTCGGGTCTTCCTCGGCCAGTTTCTGGAGCGCGATGCCCATCTTCTCCTGGTCGGCCTTGGTCTTGGGCTCGATGGCCAACTGGATGACCGGCTCGGGGAAGGTGATGCGCTCGAGGAGGATCGGCTTGTTCTCGTCGGAGAGCGTGTGGCCGGTGAAGGTGTCCTTGAGGCCCACGGCCGCGGCGATGTCGCCGGCGTAGACCATGTCGACGTCCTCACGCGAGTTTGCGTGCAACCGGACGATGCGGCTGATGCGCTCGCGCTCTCCGGTGGAGGTGTTGAGCACGTAGGAACCTGCCGTCAGCGTGCCGGCGTAGACGCGGAAGAAGCACAGCTTGCCGACGAAGGGGTCGGCCGCGACCTTGAAGGCCAGGGCCGTGAACGGCGCATCATCGGAGGCCGGACGCTCGAGCTGCTCGTCATGGTTGTCCGGGTTGGTGCCGCGGACGGGCGGGATGTCGAGCGGCGAAGGCAGGTAGGCCACGACCGCGTCGAGCAGGCGCTGTACGCCCTTGTTCTTGAGGGCGCTGCCGCAGAGCACCGGCACGATCTCGAAGGCGATGGTCTGCATGCGCAGCAGCTCCTTGAGCTTCTCGACCGGGACCTCCTCGCCGGCCAGGTAGGCCGTCATGGCGCTCTCGTCGCTCTCGACGAGCTTCTCCACCAGCTTGGCGCGCCACTCGTCCGCCTGGGCCTTCATGTCCGCGGGGATCTCCTCCTCGCGGATGTCCTTGCCCAGGTCATCCATGTACATGTATGCCTTGCGGTCGATGAGGTCGATGATGCCCTTGAACTTGTCCTCGGCGCCGATCGGCAGCTGGATGGGATAGGCGTTCTTGGTGAGGCGCTCGTGGATGCTCTTGAGGTCGGCGAAGAAATCGGCGCCGGTGCGGTCGAGCTTGTTGATGAAGCACAGCCGCGGGACCTTGTACTCGTCGGCATAGCGCCAGTTGGTCTCGGACTGCGGTTCCACGCCGGCCACGCCGTCGAAGACCACGACCGCGCCGTCGAGCACGCGCAACGAGCGCTTCACCTCCACGGTGAAGTCGATGTGCCCCGGCGTGTCGATGAGATTGAGCCGATGGTCCTGCCAGAAGCAGGTCGTGGCCGCCGCGGTGATGGTGATGCCGCGCTCGCGCTCCTGCTCCATCCAGTCCATGGTGGCCTCGCCCTCATGGACCTCGCCGATCTTGTGCTTCTTCCCCGTATAGAAGAGGACGCGCTCGGAGACGGTGGTCTTGCCGGCATCGATGTGGGCGATGATGCCGAAGTTGCGCGTCTTCTCGAGGGAGTATTCGCGTGGCATAGGCGCTTACCGGGCGAAGTGGGCGAAGGCGCGGTTGGCCTCGGCCATGCGCTGGACGTCCATGCGCTTCTTCACGGCCGTACCCTCGCCCTTCGACGCTTCGAGGATCTCGGCGGCCAACTTCTCGGCCATGGGCTTGCCCTTGCGGGAGCTGGCCGCGCCGATCAGCCAACGGTAGGCCAGCGCGATGCGACGCTCGCCGCGCACCGGGATCGGGATCTGGTAGTTGGCGCCGCCGACGCGCCGGCTGACCACCTCGACCTGCGGGGTGACGTTGCGCATGGCGGTGTCGAAGACCTCGACCGGGTCGGCCTTGGACTGCTCGGAGATGATGTCGAAGGCGTCGTAGACCACGCGCTGGGCCACGGACTTCTTGCCCTCCTTCATGATGTAGTTGATGAGCTTGGCGATGGCCACGGAGCCGTACTTGGCGTCCGGGGCGACGACACGCTTGGGTGCTTGCTTGCCGCGCATACGTTAAGAGGCCTTGGCCTTGGGCTTCTTGGCCCCGTAGAGCGAGCGGCCGCGGCGGCGGCCCTCCACGCCCTGAGTATCGAAGACGCCGCGGACGATGTGGTAGCGCACGCCCGGGAGGTCCTTCACGCGACCCCCGCGGATGAGCACGATGGAGTGTTCCTGGAGGTTGTGGCCCTCGCCCGGGATATAGGCGGTCACTTCCATGCCGTTGGAGAGCCGGACGCGGGCGATCTTGCGGAGCGCCGAGTTCGGCTTCTTGGGCGTCATGGTGGTCACCTTCACGCAGACCCCGCGCTTGTACGGCGAACCCATCGGCAGCTCGGTGCGCTTCCGATGGAGGGTGTCGAGGACGCTCTGCAGCGCGGGCGCCTTGGTCTTCTTGGGCTTCGACCGGCGCCGGCGGCGGATGAGCTGGTTGATGGTCGGCATCGTCCAGTGGACAAAAAAAGACTGAAACTGCTGCGGATTGTCCCCCGAGGGTCGCCCGCCTGCCAGCGCCTGAGCCGCCGACGTTTCCAGCCTTGAAAACGGAGGCGCTGCGATGGCGGGCAGGCCTTCACCCCAGAAGGTCCATCCAGTTGCGGGCCAAACGTACCATAGCCCGAAATGGGGGTCAACAGGGCCTAGAGCAGCTGGATGACGATGCCGAACAGCGGGAAAAAGACGTACCGGTAGACCAGGGTGAACAGGATGCCGAAGACGGAAATCCCCACCAGATACTGCAAGGACAGAAGCAGGAGCAGGATGAGGGGTCCGCGCGTCTCCAGGAAAAACCGCGTCCGGGCGTGCTGCGGACCGTCCAGGAGGTCGAGCAGGAACTTGGAACCGTCGAGCGGCGGGATGGGCAGCAGGTTGAAGAAGAACAGCCCGACGTTGATGAGGAAGTAATACCCCAAGAAGATCAGCAGCAGGTTCGACTCCGGCAGTCCGGCACCCACGGCCAGGCGGATGCCGAGTGCGGCCACCGCGGCCTGCACGAAGTTGGAGAGCGGTCCGGCTCCGGCCACGAGCGAAGGGCCCCATTTGCGGACCTTGAGGTTGTAGGGGTTGAACGGCACCGGCCGCGCCCAGCCGAAGCCGGCGACCACGGCCAGGAGCATGCCCAGGGGATCCACATGGACCGCCGGATTGAGCGACAGGCGGCCGGCGAGACGCGCCGTGTCGTCGCCGAGCATGGTGGCCGTGAAGGCATGGAAGAACTCGTGGATGGAGAGGGCCAGGACGATGGACGCCAGCCACAGCACCACGATCAGCGGCCGGCTGAAATCCAGGTAGTACGGGACGGGCAGGACGATGGTCTCCATGAGGGCTTGCCAGGGTATCGCGGGCATGATAGCATACCGCGGCATTTGAATTCCCTCGTATGGCCCGCATCTGCGACACGTGTGGCCGCGGCCCCATCGTCAGCGCCACGCGCAGCCACTCCAACATCAAGACCAAGCACCGCCGGTTCGTGAACCTGCAGGTGAAGCGTTTCGCCGGGCGGACGCTCAAGGTCTGCACCCGCTGCCTCAAGACGCAGGCCAAGGCCATGCGCGCGGCCTGAGCAGGCGGACCGCAAACACCCCGTCTACCGACGGGGTGTTTCGTTCCTGCGCTACTCGGTCGCGGCCACGATGGTGAACCAACCCAGCGGGACGCGCCAGGAACCGACAGCCAAGGTGATGCGGCCCAACAGCGCACCGTCCGGCCGCGTCACGATCTGGTCCTCGATGGGACGGATCCAGAAGGGGTTGGGGTCGCGGCCGTAGCGCAGCACGACGCGGCCGTCCGCCCGCTCCCAGCGGAACGGCCATGCTTCGCCGGCGCCGACGCGGTTCGCTCCGGTCCCGTCGGCACGGAAGACCTTGCCGTGCCAGGAACCGGACCAAGGCGGCGCGAGGAAGGTGCCGTCGTACGTGCCCAGGAGCTCCGGCGGTTCGCTCCCCGAGCGGAAGTCACGGGCATACTGCCAGGCCGCCGGATGGACGTTGAGGAAGACGTAGACCAGCAGCAGGAGGAACAGGACCGCCGCCAGGACGTTCAGGAGGATGCGCAGGACGTGCATGACCCGGGGGATTTACGGATAGCGACGCGTCCATTATACTCCCATCGCATTCGTTGCGGGCTATAGCGCAGTTGGCGAGCGCGCTTGCATGGGGTGCAAGAGGTCGCGGGTTCAAGTCCCGCTAGCCCGACCAAAAGCCCCTCCCATCCGGGAGGGGCTTTTCGCGTCTGGACCGTCAGCCTTTGAGCTGCCGATAGACGTCGGCCGTGGCCAGCCAGGTGAAGGGCACGGTCACGAGCAGCCCGATACCCAGCGCCAGGACGCCCAGCAGGTTGACGCCGAAGGTGGCCAAGGCGAACAGGAAGAGCCGTCCGCGGTTCCCGGCCGTCAGGTTCCACGTGCGCTGCAACGCCTCCACCGGTCCGGTCTTCTGGTCCAGGACGACATAGACCAACGGGGCGAAGGCCAACCCCAGATAGATGCCCGGGATGATGAGCAGCAGGAAGCCGATGCCCACGAGGATGCCGCCGAGCAGCGTCGCCAACAGGGCGTTGAGGAACGTCTTCGGGTCGACGACGAGCGACTTCAACTCATACTTCCTGCCGAAGACGGCCTCGAGGCTGAGCTGCGCCACGCCGACGGCCAGGTATTGCTGGGCCACCCAGCTCAGGAGGCCGAACAGCAGCCCGAACCACAGGCCGAAGAGGCTGGCGACGACCAAGGCCGCTTCCCCCTCCTCGATGCGGTCCGGCGTCAGCAGGTCCACGACGATGGACGGGGCCTGCAGCGCGACGCCGACGCAGAAGATCAGCACCAGCACGCCGACGAAGAAGCCCGGACGCTTGGCGAAGGCGTCCCAGCCGCGCGAGAAGGCCGTGCCGACGGAAAGACGATGGGTCATAGGCGATGGTTACCGACGCCGTCCCCGGCCGCCGCGATGCGGCCGCCCGCCGGGTCGGTTGCGCGGTGCGGGCATGGGCTTTTTGCTCTCCCAGAAGGAGCCGGTGCCAGGAAGGGTCATGTCGAGGGGCGCGGGCGGAGCCTGGCGCCGGTCGGAGCCGCGGCCGCCGGCCCCGCGGGCGCCGCGGTCCGGAGCGCTGCCGAAGGGGCGATGACGGCGCTTGCCGCGCAACGTCCCGGGCATGAAGCCCCAGCTCTCGTCGGGCTGGCCGGACGGCGCGCTGCCGCGGCGGAAGCCCTGCGGCCCGCGGCGCGCGAAGTCGTGCGTCGGCGCCTGCGGACGCTGGGCGGCGCGCGGCGGCGGCGGCGCCTCGGCCTCGAGCCCATGCGGCAGGTCGGCAACCGGGATCTTGGCGCGGATGAGGCGCTCGATGGGGGTCAGCAGCTTGCGCTGGTCACGGGAGACGAAGCTCGTGGCCCGGCCGGTGGCGGCGGCGCGCGCCGTGCGGCCGATGCGGTGGACGTAATCCTCAGCCACGTTGGGCATGTCGAAATTGACGACGTGCGCGATGCCGGTGACGTCGATGCCGCGGGCGGCGATGTCCGTGGCCACCAGGATGCGGTGCTTGCCGGTCTTGAAGCCTTGCAGCGCGCGCAGCCGCTGGTTGAGCGAGCGGTTGGAGTGGATGCGCTCGACCTTATGCCCGGCGCGCGAGACGAGCCGCGCGACCTTGTCGGCGCGGTGCTTGGTGCGCGTGAAGACGAGCACCGTGCCCGGCTCCTCTCCGAGCAGCCAGAGCAGCAACGGGATCTTCTGGTTCTCCTCGACGAAGAAGAGCCGCTGGGTCACGCCCTCGGCCGTCGTACCGGCGCGGGCGATTTCGATGCGCACGGGCTCATGCAGCTGCTGGTTGGCGAGCTGCGTCACCTCCGGAGGCATGGTGGCCGAAAAGAGCATCGTCTGGCGGCGCTGCGGCAGGGCCTGGAAGATGCGCCGGATCTGCGGCCAGAACCCCATGTCGAGCATGCGGTCGGCCTCGTCGAGGACCACCATCTCCAGTTTGGAGAGGTCGGCGGTCCGACGGTCGAGGTGGTCGATGAGGCGTCCCGGCGTGGCGATGACCAGGTTGACCCCGCCGCGCAGCGCCGCGATCTGCGGCTGCATGCCCGCGCCGCCGATGACGATGGCCCGCTTGAGCGGCACGCCCTTGGCGAGCTTCTGGAAGGTCTCGTCGATCTGCAGCGCCAGCTCGCGCGTCGGCGCCAGGATCAGCCCGACGGTGCCCTTCTTGCCGGCGAGTCGCATCAGCATCGGCAGGGCGAAGGCCGCGGTCTTGCCGGTGCCGGTCTGGGCGATGCCCACGACGTCGCGGCCGGCCATGCCCGGCGGCACGGCCTGGGCCTGGATGGGCGTCGGCGACTCGTAGCCGGCGTCGACGATGTTCTTGAGGAGCAGCTCGGGCAGGCCGAGCTCGGAAAACGATTGTGGATGCATGGAAAACGATTACAAGCGATGTGAGAAGCCGGGAGGGCTTCGGAAAAACACGAATGCCCCACGGCTCGGTCTGAATATTGGTTTCGGCGAAGTGCCAAGTGGGTGCCCGCATCCGGCGTCCGGAGACGGCGGACATGGAGGCGCGGTAGCTCCCCGTGGTGCGGGGACCGCATCCCTTGCGCGTGTCAGCCCGGCCGGACCGTGGCCTGGTCGGAGGGACCGCGGGAAGGGACTCCCAAGAAGTAGGGTTGTCCCGAAACCAATGCCAGAGAGCGCATGAGGCTGCTCCCAGCATACCGGTCCGGGACGCCCAGCGTCCAGGAAGGACAAGGCGCGACCCTATCCCAAAACCGGCACGCTGTCAACCCGGCCGAAAGGAAAAAGCGCCGACCGAGGTCAGCGCGATGCGGGAGCGACGTACTTGTTGTCCGGCGGGACCCGCTGGAGGAAGTCGTCCATCTGATCGACCAATCGGCACAGCATCCGATCGAGGTCGAAGAGCATGGCCGGGATGCGCGTATCCTCGTACACGTAGGCGTCGCCGTCGAGAGGCAGGGACGCAGGGATGTCCCTGAACCGCTCAACCCAGGCTGCGCACGCGGCCAGGTAGCGCTCCGTGGACTCGCGACGCGCCTGCAGGAAGCGCTCACGCCCGCTTTCCGTGGCCAGCGCCACGCTCCAACACTCTGCCTCAGGCATCGGATAGGGCGCCGCACGCCGCGGATTGCGGAGTCCGTCGACCACGGTCAGGGCCAGGCCGTCGGCATGGGGCGTATACATGAGATCGAATCCCCCGCGCACGACCACCAGGCTCGGACGCTGCCTCCACCCACGCGCGATGCGGATCGCAGTGCCCTCGACCGCAGGCCGGACCTCCCAGCGGAACTCCTCCTGGGGCACCTCGACGGTCAGCTTGTTGCCGGGTCGACGGTAGCGCCAGAGCACGTCACGGTCCTCCGCGCACCGCCGGCCCAACAAGCAAAGCCAGCCCGGAACCGGCGTGAACCGAAGCGCGTGGATCGTGCGGAAGGAACCCCAACGGGCCACGTCCTCTCCCGAGAGGACACACACCGCGTACGTGAGACCCGGGTGCTCCTGGACCCGATATTCGAGGCCCGGTCCTCCACGATCCCAGATCTCCAGATGGCCGCGGAGCAGATGGTCATTGTCGATGACGCGGACGATCCGCTCCGTGATGAGCTTCAAGGTACTCGTCTCCACTCTTCTCACCTCCTCGTCGCGACCGTATCCTCACTTCGTCTTTTTGACAAGCGTCCCGTCCCAATCGGCCGGCGGCGGCTCTTGGAGGAACTGCTCGCAGCGGGCGATGTAATTCTGGAGCGACACGTCCTCGGGCCGGGCGTGGGCCATCATATGGAAGGCGTCGCGGGCTTCCGTGAACTTCCGCGCCAGATAGAGCTCGCGCGCCTCGGTGAAGTGGGCGACGGACATCTTCTGCTCTTCGGTCGCTTCCTCCGTACGGCAGACCACGGCGAAGATGTCGATGGGCTCCTTCTTGCCCTTCACGGCGACACGATCGAGCGGACGCAGCAGGAAGCGCTCCCCCAGGAGTATCCGGGTGTGGTCGGAGACGATGATGTCCGTGCCGTAATCCTTGTTGAGCCCCTCGAGCCGCGCGCCGAGGTTCACGGCGTCGCCGAGCACGGTGTAGTCGAAGCGGGCGGTCGATCCCATGTTGCCGACGACCATCGGTCCCGAGTTGATGCCCACCCCGATGGCCAAGGCGACGCCCTCCGGGAAGGTGCCGTCGCCGTTCATCGCGGCGAGCGTCTCGCGCATGGCCAGCGCCGTCTCCACGGCATGGACGGCATGCTGCGCGTCGTCGAGCGGCGCGCCCCAGAAGGCCATGATGGCGTCGCCCATGTACTTGTCGAGCACGCCGTCGCGGGCGAAGACGAGCTTCGTCATGCCGTCGAGGTAGGCGTTGAGCACGGCGACGAGCTCTTCCGGCGCGAGCTTCTCCGAAATGGAGGTGAAGCCGCGCAGGTCGGAGAACAGCACGGTCATCTCGCGGCGCTCGCCGCCCAGGACGAGCTTCTCCGGATGCGCCATGAGGTCGCGCACCACGGCACCGGAGACGTAGCGCTCGAGCACGGTGCGGGTCCGCAGGCGTTCGTCCCGCTCGCGCAGCGAGCGCTCGACCGTGGTGGCGAAGGCCACGAGGACGACGGCGAGCGGCGGGTAGAAGATGTCCATGACGATGCCGCCGTCGAACAGCACGAAGGCCGTCGCGACGTATGCCAGCAGGAGCACGGCCACGAGCGGCCAGCCGATGCGCTGGCGGAACCGCAGCAGGGCCGCCGCGGCGGCCGCGGCCAGGAGCACGATGAGCGCGTCGCGCAGCCACCCGGGCGGCTCCCGGAGCTGACGCCCGGCGCGCTCCGTCGCGATGGCGTTGGCGTGCACCTCGACCCCGGACATCTGTTCGCGCTTGGCGGTCGGCGTCGTCAGGACATCGTGGAAGTCCGGAGCCGTGGCGCCGACCAGCACGATGGCGCCCTTGAAGAGCGCGGGGTCCGCGCGCCCGGCCACCACGTCCGCCGCCGGGACCGTGGGGAAGCTGCCCTTCGGCCCGACGAAGTTGATGCGATAATTCCCCTCCTCCTGGGAGAAGACGTGCTCCGGGAACGCCGTCTCGAGGACGGCGCGGAAGAACGGCCGGTTGCGCTCGACGGTCACCCCGCGGACGGCGAGCGGCACGCGGCGGAAGACGCCGTCCTGGTCCGGAGGCGTGTTGACGAAGCCGACCGTCGCGGCCTCGGTGAGCTCCGGGATGGGCACGACGGGCCGCACGGCGACCGGCGCGTCATCGCCTGCGGCGCGGACGAAGACGGCCTCGAGCGGCAGCACGACGTCGCCGGCCGCGCGCACCGCGTCGGCGAAGCGGGCGTCGTCACCGCACTCCTCGCGGCGCGGGTCGGGTACGGCGCAGGTCGGCTCGGGGAAGTTCACGTCATACCCGATGGCCGCGGCCCCGGCGTCGGCGAGCGTCCGGACGATGTCGGCGTGCACGGACCGGCGCCACGGCCACCGGCCGACCTCGCGCAGCGACGCGTCATCGATGGCCACGATGACGATGCCCTGCGGGGCCGGGTAACCGACGAAGAGCGCGTCGCCGAGCAGGCCCCGTGCGGAGGCGAACAACCCGAGCCGCGACGCCACGACCAAGACCGCCGCGATGGCGGCGGTCAAGAGGAGGGCGCGGCTGGCGCGGGGCGACGGCATGCTACGGGACGACCGTGACCGTGGCCGTGCCGGTGAAGGTCACGCCGTCGGTGAAACGCGCGGAGACGGTGACGGCGCCGCCGGAGGTGACTTGGGACGCGGTGAAGACGTTGGCCGCCAACGAACCCACCGGATCGCCGGTCATGCTCCAGACGGCGTCCGCGGTGACATCCCGCGCGCTGCCGTCGCTGTAGTGGGCCGTGGCCGTGAAGGCCTGGCCCATGCCGCCTTTGACCGTGGCCATGGCGGGCGCGACGCTGACGCGTTGCAGCGTCACCTGGACCTGCTGCGGCGGGAGGACACGCACGGCAAAGGAACCGGCGAGACCGGCATAGGCGGCCTGCACCGTGGCGTCCCCGGCGGCCGAGGTCACGAGATCGCCGCGGGTGAGCGTGCCCACCGGATCGCCGGCGAGCGCCCAGGCGGCCTCGACGGTGACGTCGCGCGTGGAGCCGTCTTCGTACGTGAGGATGGCGCGGAACTGCTGCGAGTCCGGCGTGTTCATGATGGTCCGGGTGCCGGTGACCGCCAGCGACGTGGGCGTGGATGCCGCGGGTTGGTTGGTGTTGGCGTTCGTCGGCGGTTGGTTGGTGTTCGTGGCCGTCGGCACGCTGACCTCGGCGTCCTGGTCCGCGGGCGGCTCCTCCGGCGTGGTGGTGGCCGTCGGCACCTCGTCACGCGTCGGACTCGGGAGGGGCAAGGCGGCGCGCGTGGGCATCTCCTGCCAGCCCATGGCGTCGGGGAACGCCGCGGCCATGGCCGTCATCAGCGCCTCGACGTCGGACCGCTCGCCCATCACCCGATCGCGCACCGCCTCCGGCACGGGGACGTCGGCGCCGTCGATCGCCGCGATGAGCAGGCGATGCTCCATGACGCGGCCGACCATGCGACGGACGCGACGGCGCGCCGTCTCCGGGGACAGCTGCTGGAGCTCACGTTGCATCGCGCGCAGCCCGTCGACATAGGCCGCGAGCGTACGCTGCGCGCGGTCGCCCTTGCCGGCGCGCGCCAGGAGCACGGCCTCGGCGAAACGCCGCCCCTCGTAGGAGAGGCGCAGCTCCTGGCGGGCCTCCGGGTCGGTGGTCAACGCCAGCCGCAGGCGCTCGCCGAAACGGCGCAGCGGGTAGCGGACGTCGCCGGGCAGGACGTCGCCGAGCGCGGAGAGCCGCTGCTCGCGCCGGCGGCGGACGATCTCCAGGAACCGCTCGTCCGCGGACATGTTCTTGCGGTACCAGGCGGAGCTGCGGAAGCGCTCGGCCATGGCGCGGCGCTGCATGGCGCCGGCCGCGCGGCCGTCCTTCTTGGGCATCCAGGCCTCCTCGCCGGAGCGCATCTCCTCCCATGAGGCCGCGGCCGAGAGCGGTGCGCCGCCCTCCGGCGCCTTGGCCACGCCGACCAGCCCGTCGACGACCTGCACGAAGTCGCCCGCCGGATCCGAGACGTCGGTCACGAAGGCCGTGCCGCGCACCGTGGCCACGACCGTCGAGGACTGCACGCTGAAGGCGGCATCCTGGTCGAGCAGCTTGGCGATGCGCGCCCAGACGCGGCCGGCGGTGACCCCGAGCGAGACGCGGGTCAGCGCGTGGTTCTCGGCATCGACGGCCAGCTCCTGGACGACGACCTCGGCGCGCTCGTCGAGCCGCGCCGTGGCGCCGTCGTAGAAGTTGAGCGTGGCCTGGCTCTTGGCGTTGGTCTTGATCTGGTCGCCGACCGCGACCTCGGCGTCGGCCGCGACCGGCTGCCAGGATCCCCCGCCGCGACGCAGGAAGGCCTCCCCTTCGTCCACGGTGACCGTCGCCACCGGCGCGGCGCGGTCCTCGGGAGCCGAGAGGGCCCAGGCATTGAGCCCGCCCACCACGGCCAAGATGAGCACGAGCAGCAGCGCCGCGAGGAAGGTCCGTTTCTTCATACGCGGGACATGCTAGCAGAAACGGACCGAAGAAAAAAGCGGTCCGGGGTCCCCGTGGCGGGACCGACGGACCGCGTCAGCGGCTGCGCCGCTCCTCGGACCACTCGATCCCGAAGATGGCCTTCGGGAAGAGCAGCTCGGCGAGCGGCGGCACGTGCCGCTTCTTGTAGTGGCGGTGGTTGATCGGGGAGCGCTCCAGCACGCTGCGCAGGTAGTTGCGCAAGGTGTCGTACTGCCCCTCGATGTCCCAGCCGTACAGCTTGTGGTTGACTCCGACGACGTCGTAGTCCTCCGCGCTGTAGGCGTTGGCCATCCGCCGCCGTCGTCCTCCGAGCAGCGGGAAGACGGCCGTGGCCGCGCGGATGCCCGCGGCGCGTTCGGTGGCGTCGCGGAAGGTCAGGCGGAAGCGCACCAGGTCCGGCAGTTCGGTCGGATCGAGACGGTTCTTGAGCAGCAGCTTCCAGAGGATGGAGCCGAGCTGCTTCTGTCCGGGATCGAAGGCCACCGGCAGCACCGCGCCGTCCAGCGTCCGGAAGAGCCGGTAGCCGAAGGGCACCTCGCGCAGGCGCTCGCCGTCGCGCGGACGTTCGCCCGCGTCGAGCAGCCGCAGCGGCCGACACTCCTTCTCGGAGACGCCCACGTGCAGCACGCAGCCCACCACCGTGTCGCGCACGAAGAACATCTCTTCGAGCCGCAAGGTCAGCAGGTGCGTGATGAGCGCCAGCGGATCCTCCACCGCCAGCCGGCGCAGCTCCTCCTCCCGCATCGTCGGCAGCAGCCCGGCGGCCACATCGCGCTTGCTGCGCGCGGCGACGATCCAGGAGAGCACGTGCTCCCCGAGTTGGCGGATGCGCATCTCGATCTCGAAGATCCGCAACGCCAGCACCAGGTCGCGCCGCAGGGTGAAGGCCACGATGCGCGGGAGCAGGTCGCCCTGTCCGCCGCCGTTGCGCATCACCGGCATCCGACCGAGCTCCACGAGCACCGCGGCGGGGTCCGCCTCGGCCTCGAGCTTGCCCACCGAGGAGAGCAGGAAACTGCTGGCCTCGGGGATGTGCGCGTCGCGGAAGCGACGGACCTCCTCGCGCGCCTTGCGGAAGCAGGCGCGCAACTGGACGTAGACCTCCTCGTCGCTGAACCGTCCGTCGATGCCGTAGCTGTCGCGGGCGATCCGCGCGAGGACCGCCGCGCGTTCGCCGGGGTCGGCCGCGCGCATCCGGTCGGCGAGCATGCGCACGCGCAGCACCTCGTGCTGGAAGTGCTGCGAGAGCCCCAGGCCGCGGCCGCGGCGGTCCTGGCGCAACGCGCCCATCCCCCGCCGGCTCACCGGCAGGATGGGGGTCAGCAGCACGTCTTCCGGCTCGTCGTCCGCAGGGAGCGCCGGCCGCGTGCGCGGCGCGACCAGCGGACCGGGTTGATCGAACCGCGGATGGACGGGATCGGCTCGGGTTTCCTCGGTTTCCAAGAGCGTCCTCCTTTCCCGCACCGTGCGGGAGCGTCATTCCTACCATCCATGAAAAAGGCCGGCAAGGCGCGGCCTGCCGGCTCAGCCGCGCGCGATGCGGGCGGGCTGGATGCGGGATACCCCGCTGACGTAGAGGCGGGCGTCCTCGTTGCGGCCGACCACCAGGCAATCGAGCCACAGGTCGCCCGTGGCATACGGCGCGAGCTTGCGGCCGAACGCGAGGGCGAGCAGCATCAGCTGCTGATGCAGCTTGCCGTACAGCTCGGTGCGCCGCAGCACGCGTTCCTCGCCGTCGCGGCCGAAGTCGTAGGCCTCGACCGAGCGCGGCCGACGGTCGCGCCCGACCAGCACGCGCACCTGCGGGTTGTAGTCCGCGGGGATGCGCTCCTGGAAGTAGGCGCCGTCGGGGTACCGCGTCACGTCGAGGAACCCGCTGACCGGCGTGGCCGCGACGCCCGAGTCGAAGCACGGCTGCTTCTGGAGCCACTCGCCCTTGGCGAGACGGATCCGGTTGAACTCGATGTCCAGGCCGTGCTTGGGCGCCGCGACGCCTTTGGGGAGGTGCGGCGAATCCTGGAACAGCATCTGGAAGTCGCGCCGCCTCGCCACGGGGTCGAAGTCCCCTTCTTCACGGATCGCTTCGTTCACGCTCTCTCCTCCTTCTCCGGAAACGAATCGGACCCCGTCCTGCGACGGGGTCCGCCGTTTCCGATGTGTTGGCCGTCAGCCACGCACGGAACCGCGGACCCCGATGCAGGGGACCTTCTTCGTGAGGAAGATGCGGTGCGTGCGCTGCATAACGTGCTTCCACTATACGAAAAAGGGACGCGCCCGTCAAGGGCGCGTGCGCTTCAGCCGTAGATGAACTCGTAGTCGACCTTCTCGTATCGGAACAGCTCCCCCTCCCTGAAGAACCGCGCGATCTCTGCTTCCGCGTTCTCCGGCGAATCCGAGGCGTGGACCAGGTTCATGGTCCCCATGGACATGTCGCCGCGGATGGAGCCGGCATCCGCCTCGTTGCCGCGCGTCTTGCCGACGATGATGCGGACCGCGTCCACGCAGGCCGCGCCCTCGAGCGCCATGACCACGACGGGCGCGGACATCATGAACCTCTTGAGCTCCCCGAAGAACGGCTTGTCCTTGTGGTGGGCGTAGTGCTCGTCGAGATGCAGGTCCGAGAGGGCCATCATCTTCATGCCGATGATCTTGAGCCCCTTGAGCTCGAAGCGGCGGACGATCTCGCCCACCAGGTTCCGCTGCAGGGCGTCGGGCTTCATGATGACCAGCGTGCGTTCGATGGGGTTTGCCATACGTCAAGTGGTTGTGTTGCGCAAAGGATACGGCTTCGCCGCGCGCCTGGCAAGGGCCCACAGCGCCACGTACCAGAAGGCCGCGAGCCATCCTGGGAAGCCGCCGCCCGCGAGCAGGCTGCCCGGCGCCCGTGCGAACAGTCCCAACAGGAAGAGCAGCAGCGCCGTGGGCGCGGCCAGCGCGGTGCCGAGGGCGAGGCCGGCCGCGTCCCACAACCAGGACGCGGCGATGAGCGCGCCGCCGCCGATGGTCAGGAGCGGCACGAACGGCGCGGCCACGACGTTGGCCGGCAGGGCGACCACGGAGAACTCGCCGAAGGTGCCCACGGTGATCGGCAGGGTGGCGAGCGTCGCGCCGATGCCGTCGGCCGCGGCGGAGCGCGCCGTCTCCGGCATCCGCGCCGGCAACGCCTGGGCGACGTGCGGGGAGAGCCACAGCAGCCCGCCGGTCGCCGTCATCGACAGGGCGAAGCTGATGCTCCCGATGAGCCGCGGTTCCGCGGCGAGCATCGCCGCCGCGGCCGCGAGGAGCACGTTGGCGCGGTCGGGCGTGCGGCCGGCCTCACGCGCCGCGAGCACCAGGAGCGCCATGCAGGCGGCGCGCACGACCGGCGGCTCGGCGCCGGTGAACCCGGCG
The DNA here is from genome assembly GCA_964648865.1 of uncultured Gammaproteobacteria bacterium. Taxonomy (GTDB): domain Bacteria; phylum Patescibacteriota; class Patescibacteriia; order 2-12-FULL-57-11; family 2-12-FULL-57-11; genus SCUL01. The sequence goes on from CAZYLV010000004.1 coordinate 14,761, forward strand.
AACGCGGCGACGCCGACGGCGGTCGCCGCGGCCACGGCGCGCCGTCCCAAGCCGAGGAAGGACAGCAGCGGCATGAGCGCACCCGCGGCGATGGTCAGGTTGGCGCCGGAGACGGCGACGAGATGCGACGTGCCGGTGGCGCGGAAACGGCGGACGGTCTCGCGCGCCATGCCCGCCTTCTCGCCCACCGTGATGCCGAGGATGAGCTGGCCTTCCGGCCCGGGCATGGCCCGACGGACGAGATGCGCCGTCCGCGCCCGGGCGCGGGAGAACGCCTCGACGGGCATGGGGAGCGGGAGCGGTCGGACGTGCGGACGCGCGGCGCCAAGCACAAGAAGCGCCAGCGCGATGGCCAGCACGCGTCGCGCACCGGACGCGCGTGCGGCCAGCGCCAGGACCGTCGCACACATCGATGCGAGCAGGAGCGGCTGACCGGCGCAGGCCAAACCCAGCAGGAACGCCACGGTGCACAACCGGAACCGCCGCGACGGCGACGGGGCGATTTCCTCCAAAAACGGCAGCGGCATACCTCTTCAGTATGCCGCGTCAGGAGTTCGCTCGATTGTCAAGAGGTTGCAGACTCAGTCTTATTCAGGATCACCCGTGTGAGCCGATGGCCGTCGGCGTGGGCGCACAGACCCAGATACGAACTGATGTTCCCCGAGGTCACTCGACGCAACATCCGTCGCGCCGTTTTCGTCCGTAGCACGGTCGCGTGCGGGAGAAGGACGTATCCGAGGAAGTCGATTCCTTGCTTCCAGGTCCGGATGACGACCTTCCGAGGATGCAGCGCCAACGCCAACCGCGACGCACGCTCCGACGACCGTCGGTCGGCGGATTCTGGCGCCTTCTGCGGAGACAAGGGATTTCGGCGACCGCCATCCCCGCCTACCGGCAGGCAGGCGTGAACGACGGTTCACGAGCCTACTTTCCAAAACCAAGTGTAGAAAAAAATGAGGGGCTTGGGAACCAAGGTCCGAAGACCAAGATTCCCAAGCCCCAAGGGTCCAAGACCCGAGTTCCGTTACTCCCGGAGGGAAGGCACCGAGTCGCACGAGCGGCCGTAGCCGTGCCAGTCGGCGTTCAACCCCACCTGCCCGCTGTCGCAGTAGAAGTAGACGTAGGGCACGCTCTGCCACTCGACCTCGTCCCTCTCGGGGACGTTGAGCTCGTAGCCGGCGGCGAAGAGACCGGGGATCTCGTCGTAGTCGATTGCCCGGATGAGCTCCGGGAACATCCAGGTGACGACGAGCATCTCGTCGGCGAGCGACTTCTTGGGGTCGCGCACCGCCTCGATGCTCCGGCGCTGCCGGTGCGTGTCGAGGTCGATCGCGACCCACTCGACGACCGGCTTGTGCGTCTCGTTGCCGGAGAGGAGGCGCAGGCGCTCGATTGGCTTGTCGCCGAAGCGCCTCTTGAGCTCCTTCGTGTCGCCCGAGTACGGACTCGGAGCGGAGCGCAGATGCTCCCAGCGCCAGTACTTCTCGGCGCCGAAGACGCGCCGGATCTCGCTGGCGTGGGCCTCGAAGGTCTGCGCGACCCCCGTGTCTCCCTCGCCGAAGCGGATCCGGAGCGACCGGACGCAGAGCTTGCCCTCGGGCCACTCGGGTGCCGAGGCCGCGAGCTTGGCGAAGACCTCCTCGCCGAAGCCCCAGCCCTGCGCCTCGTTCGCCGCCTTGAAGCGCGCGAGTTGCGCCTCGACCGAGAGGACGAAGCTGAGGGGCTTCGCCGCCTCCTCGAGCTTGGCGAGGATGGCCTCGCGCATCGCGACCGCGAGGTCAGGGGTCTTGATGATCTGGAGCACGACGTCGCCGTCGAACCCCGCCCTGGCCAGGACGCGCTTGAACTCGATGTCCTGGCCCACCGTGATCTCGTGCAGGCTTGCCATGTGGCTCACCCTCCTTCACCGCTGTGGCTCACCTCCTCCGGGAACCGCCCCGGATTCGGCTGACCTGTCAAAAGCGGCGTCCTTTCGTTCTGGATCCCCGTTTCCACGGGGATGACAACGGCAAAACGCCACTTTCAACAACGGCCCAATATAGCAGGAAAAGTCCGTTTTGTCAAGGGTCATTCGACGGTAACCGATTTCGCCAAGTTCCTAGGTTTATCGACATCGAGCCCTTTGGCGACCGCGGCGCCGTAGGCCAAGAGCTGCAGCGGCACGACCATGAGGAGCGGGAGCAGCATCTCGTGGACCGCCGGAATGGGAAAGAAGACATCGGAGAGTTTGGGGACCTCGATGTCCCCTTCCGTGCCGATGGCGATGACCTTGCCTTGGCGCGCCCGCACCTCCTGCAGGTTGCCGAGCGTCTTTTCGTAGACGCTGTCCTTGGGCGCGAGGACGATGGAGGGGAATGTCGACGTGATGAGGGCGATGGGTCCGTGCTTCATCTCGCCTGCAGGATAGGCCTCGGCGTGGACGTAGGCGATCTCCTTGAGCTTGAGGGCGCCTTCCAGCGCCGCGGGGAACCCCATCTTGCGGCCGAGGTAAAAGGCCGACGGCGCCGCGGCGAGCATGGTCACGGCCGGCTCGAGCTCCGCGCGCCGCGCCAGGATGCCCTCGATGGCCGCGGGGATCCGCCCGAGTCCGGTGAGGATCTCGCGGCCTTCGGCGATGGAGATGCCGCGCATCCGCCCGAGCAGGAGCGCCAAGAGGGTCAGCACCGTGACCTGCCCGAGGAAGGCCTTGGTCGAGGCCACGCCGATCTCAGGTCCGGCGTCGATGTGGATGCCGCCGTCGGTCTCGCGCACCAAGGAGGAACCTGCGGCGTTGTTGATGCCGTAGACCTTGAGCCCTTTGCGCTTGAGCTCGCGCACCGCGGCGAGCGTGTCGGCCGTCTCGCCGGACTGGCTGACGGCGATGATGAGCGCGTCGTCCTCGACGTGGATCCTCTTGTAGCGGAACTCGCTGGCGACGACCGCGTCGGTGGGGATGCCGGAGAACTCCTCGAAGAGGTACTTGCCGATCATGCCGGCGTAGTGCGCGCTGCCGCAGCCGATGAGCACCACCCGACGCTTGGCGCGCAGCTCGGAAAGGGTCAGGTTGAGCCCGCCGAAGCGCGCCATGCCGTCGTCGAAGAGCACGCGGCCGGCGGCGGCGCGACGCACGACCTCCGGCTGCTCGTGGATCTCCTTGAGCATGAAGTGCGGCCACGTCCCCTTGTCGTAGCGCTCGACGTCCTGGGCGACGCGCTCCGCCGGCCGGTCCAACCAGATGTTGTCGAGCGTCATCACCTGGTAGTCCTCGCGGGAGACGCGCACCATCTCCCCGTCGTTGAGATAGACGATGTCCTTGGTGAACGGCAGGATGGCGCCGACGTCCGAGGCCACGAGATGGCCGTCGTCGCCCACCCCCACCACGAGCGGGCTGCCCCGCCGCGCGGCGACGATCAGGTTGGGCTGGTCGGCGGCGACCACGGCGAGCGCGTAGCTGCCGCGCAACTCGCGGATGGCGAGCCGCACGGCCTCGCCCAGGTTCTCGCGGTAGTGCTTCTCCACGAGGTGCGCCACCACTTCCGTGTCCGTCTCCGAGACGAAGCGATGCCCCTCCTCCTCGAGGCGGCGCTTGAGGTGCGTGAAGTTCTCGACGATGCCGTTGTGCACCACGGCGATGCGTCCGTGGCAGTCACGGTGCGGATGGGCGTTCACCTCGTTGGGAGCGCCGTGGGTGGCCCAGCGCGTGTGGGCGACGCCGAGCGTCTCCGCGGCGCCGGTCGGCACGCGCGCCGCGAGCTCGGCCACCTTGCCGACGGCCTTGGTCACGGAGAGCGCGCCGTCACCGACGAGCGCGATGCCCGCGGAGTCGTAGCCGCGATACTCCAGCCGCCGCAGCCCTTCGAGGAGCACGGGGGCCGCCGGGCGCGTGCCGATGGAGCCGACGATGCCGCACATACCCGCCTATCTACTCACGCCCGACAAAGGCGCGCAACCGCTTGAGGAACGTCTCCGTGCCGTGGTCCTCGCCCATGCGCACCCGCGGCAGGGCCAGCGGATCGCTCGAGGTGGTGACCGCACCCTCGCGGATGGTGAAGGCATAGCGGATGCCGGCATCCTCGAGCATGGCCCGGACGGCATCGTTCTCCTCGCCGTTGGGGTAGGCGAAATACGGTTCGCGCACGGCCACCTCGCGTCCCAGGAAATCCACGGACGAGACGATCTCCTCGCGCGCCAGCTCCGGCCGGACCCGCGTCAGGATCTCATGCCAACGGGTGTGCGGAGCCAGCGTCCAGCCGGCATCGCGCATCTCGACGAGCAACTCCGGCGGCAGGTAGGACGCTGCGCGGTTGCCGGACGGTCCGGTCATCACGAAGACGGTGGCCGGATAACCGAACTCCCGAAGGATCGGGAAGGCTGCGGTGTAGGTGTCGCGGTTGCCGTCGTCGAAGGAGATGACCACGCTGCGCTCCGGCAGGACACGCGCCCCCTCGATCGCCTTGGCGAGGGCGGGCAGCGTGACGACCGTCCAGCCGTCATCCCGGAGCGCCTGCATCTGGCTGCGGAAGGTCGAGGTCGAGACGAAAAGGCCGTATGGATCGCGCGCGGGCAGCGCGCCGACGCGGTGGTACATGAGCACGGGGACGCGAAGCTCGGGCACTCCCTCCGTCTCCATCTTTTCAAGAGGGAGCGGGACTCGGGTATCCCTCTCTTGCGAAGAGGAGGACGGAGGAGTCGCGCACCCGGCACCGATGAGCAGCAGGGCGACGATGAGCGAGGCAGCGCGCATACGACAAAGGCCGCGCTAGGCGGCCTCCGCGACGACGATGCTCACCAGACGCTTGGGCACGACGACCACCTTCCGGATCGGCCGTCCATGGATCCAGGGCCGGACCTTCTCCGAGGCGATGGCCCGCGCCTTCAGCGTCTCCTCGTCGATGTCCGCGGGCACGACGAGCGAATCGCGGTGCTTGCCGTTGACCTGCACGACGACGGTCACCTCGTCCTCGACGAGCAGAGACGCATCCGTGGTCGGCCAGGGCTCCTGGATGAGGAACGTCCCGTAGCCCAAGCGGCTCCACAGCTCGTCGGCAAGATGCGGCGCGAAGGGCGAGAGCATCTTCAGGAACAGCTCCCAATCCTCCTGCGGCACGCGCCCGGCCTTGGCGAAGGCGTTGGCCAGGATCATCAGGGCCGAGACGGCGGTGTTGAAGCGGAAGCCCTCGATGTCGGCGCCGACCTTGGCCAGCGTCTTGTGGGCCAGGCGATGCAGGACCGCATCCTGCTCGACCGCGACCAGCTCGGAGAGCCCGTGGACCTTCTCCAGGAAGCGGCGCACGCCGACGATGCCCGAGGTGCTCCAGGGCTTGGCGTCCTCGAACGGCCCCATGAACATCTCGTAGATGCGCAGCGTGTCCGCGCCGTATGCGGCGATGACCTCGTCCGGGTTGACGACGTTGCCGCGGGACTTGGACATCTTCTGTCCGTCCTCGCCGAGGATGAGCCCCTGGTTCATCAGCCGCGCGAAGGGCTCCTCGAAGGGCACGAGCCCCGCGTCATGGAGCACGGCCGTGATGAACCGGGCGTACAGCAGGTGGAGCACGGCGTGTTCGGCCCCACCCACGTAAAGGTCCACCGGGCACCAGGCGGCCACGGCCTCCGGATCGAAGGCCCGCCCGGCGTCGGTCGGCGAGCAGTAGCGCAAGAAATACCATGAGGAGTCGACGAACGTGTCCATGGTGTCGGACTCGCGGCGTGCCGGGTTGCCGCAGCGCGGACAGGAGACGTCATGGAAGCTCTTGGAGCGCGCCAGCGGCGACTCGCCGGTAGGGCGGAAGTCGACGTCGTCCGGGAGCGTGACCGGGAGGTCCTTTTCCGGGACAGGGACCTCACCGCAGTCGTCGCACAGGATGATGGGGATGGGCGCGCCCCAGTAGCGTTGGCGGGAGACCAACCAGTCGCGCAGATGCCAGTGCACCGCGCGCTGCCCGGCGCCGGCGGCGATGAGCGCGTCGGTGATGGCCGCAGCGGCCTGGGCGTTGGTGATGCCGTCATACTCCCCCGAGCGGACCATGATCCCCGCGCCGGTGTAGGCGCCCTCGCCGTGCGGGATGCCCGCAGGCGGTGCGATGACGAACAACGGATCGAAGCCGTAGGTCTGGGCGAAGCTCCAGTCGCGCTCGTCGTGCGCCGGAACGACCATGACCGCGCCGGTCCCGTATTGCGGCAGCACGTAGTCGGCGACCCAGAGCGGGATGGTCGCATCCGTCAGCGGATGCCGGACGGAGACCCCGAGCGCCACGCCGCGCTTCTCCGCGGCCTCGGTACGCTCGCGGTCGGCCTTGGCCGTGGTTTCCGCCACGAAGGCCTCGACCGCGGCACGGCGCTCCGCAGGCACGAGCGCGGGGACGAGCGGGTGTTCGGGGGCCAGCACCACGGCGACGACGCCGAAGAGCGTGTCCGGCCGCGTGGTGAACACCGGCACGGCGAACTCCTCGCCCGCCTCGCTCACCCCACGGAAGACGACCTCCGCGCCCTCGCTCTTGCCGAGCCAGTTGCGCTGCATGGCCGTGATGCGGTCCGGCCAATCGATGCCGTCGAGCCCGGCAAGCAGCCGCTCGGCATACTGCGTGATGCGGAAGAACCACTGCGAGAGCTCCTTCTGTTCCACCGGCGTGCCGCACCGCTCGCAGCAACCGTCGACGACCTGCTCGTTGGCCAGCACCGTCTGATCCTTGGGACACCAGTTGACCGGTGCCGTGGCCTTATATGCCAAGCCACGCTCGTGGAGCTTGAGGAACAGCCACTGCGTCCACGTATAGTAGGAAGGGTCCGACGTATCCACCTCGCGGTCCCAATCGTAGGCGAAACCGAGCGAGCGGATCTGCCGGCGGAAATTGGCGATGTTGGCTGCGGCGATCTCCTTGGGATTCTTCCGGACCTTGATGGCGTAGTTCTCGGTCGGCAGGCCGAAGGCGTCCCAACCCATCGGGTGGAGCACATGCTGCCCTTCCATGCGGCGCTTGCGCACGAGGATGTCCGTGGCGGTGTAGCCCTCGGGGTGGCCGACGTGCAGCCCCTGCGCCGAGGGGTACGGGAACATGTCCAGGACATAGGCCTTGCGCCCGGGCGCGGGACGCTCCGGCGCGCGGAAGACGCCCGCCGCGAGCCAGCGGTCCTGCCAGTGCCTCTCGATGCCGGCATGGTCGTATCGCATACCGGACGAGTGTAGCGGCCGCACCCCGCTCTGGCAACGCCCTAGCGCGGTCCCAGCAGCTCCCGTTCGAAGGCTGCGGCGCGCGCCTCGAAGCGTCCGAGGCGGGCCGTCATGTCGCGCATCTCGGCACGGGTCAGGCGCGCCTGCTCGCTCAGCGCCACGAACCAGACCATGGACACGCCGAGGGCGAGCAGGAGCGTGAAGGCACGCGCGCCGTCGGAGAAGCGGTGCCGATGCCAGGGGACGTGCGAAGACGGATGGAGGACGCGCGGCATAGTCGGCATCAGTATAACAAAAAATCCCTCCGCGGGACTTTTTGCCTTTTTGCTGTTTGTGTTGTGAAGGTGCGGGAGGCTCCTCCCTCCGACCGGCGTGTCCCCCGCCTCGACGGTGCGAGGCGGTTTGGGGACGGACCCGTCGAGGAACCTGAGTCCCTCGCCGGGGACTCGCCGCGGGCTCGGAGTACGGGCGCGCGGCGAGGACCCGCAAGCGACTCCGCGGCTTACTGACGCAGGCCCTGCCAGCGCGTGCTGTCACGCCCGAAGGCCATGACCATGGCGTGCACGGCGCGACGGTTCTCCTCCTGGACGACCGAGACGCGGCCGCCGATCTCCCGGGAGATGCCCTGGGCGATCTCCGGCAGCACCGAGACGTTGCGGTCGAGACGGGCGATCATCCGCTCATAGCCGCGGCCGATGCCGTCCGCCGTACCGAGGATCGTCTTCGCCCCGTCCGCGAACGTGTCCGCCGGCGTCGTCGCCAAGGCGAACGAGAAGACGAAGAGGAAGAGGGCGAAGAGCAGCGATTCGAAGGTGTTCCGGTCCTTGCCGAACCACAGCGAATCAAGCGCCGTTTGGTTTTTGTTTTCCATACGTCACCTCCCTTCAGGTTGTTTTTGTTTTGCCCCGCGAAGCGGGGCGGCCTCCTGCATCGATGGACATACTATAGCATAAAAAGAGCCGCTTGTCAAAAGCGGACCCGCTCCCCCAACTCCTGCAGCAGATGCCTGGCCAGCTCCCAGAACGCTTCCCGATGGCCGATGCGATGGACCTCGGCGGCGGGCGCCCGGTCCGCAAGCGGGACGTCCACGAGCAGGGACCCCACGCAGCGCTCCAAGAGCATCAGCCGATACCGCGCGTCGAAGGCCTGATCGGCGGCGATCTGCGGGACCGCGGCGGCCGCCTCACGCCATTCCTGCGCGATCTGCAGGAACGCCTTGGGCGAGGGTGCGCGTTCCGTGCCCGCGGCCATCAGGTCGACCCAGACGTTGAACGCCCAGTCATACCACTGCGGTCGCCAGCTCCAATAGGCGTTGCTGAACAGCACGTAGCGGTCGATGCCCACGACGCAGACGTCCCTGGGGCCGAGGTGGCCGTGGGTGAAGACCATCGGCAGACCTTGTCCGAAGCGGGCGATGGCCGCGCGATACCCCGTGACGAGACGCGCCAGCCGCTCGGGGTCGAGACGCCGGTCCGCCCGCGCCGACTGGTGCATCGTGAGCCAGCCCTCGAGCCGTCGCTCCATGAAGCGCGGGGCGGTCATGCCCCCCTTGCTCAGGAAGAAGGGTTGCCTGACGGCGCGGCGGAACTCCGCATAGAACTCGGCGTAGCGCCGGCGCTCCCGAGGCGACGTGCTGGGCAACGAGTAGATCCGCAGCCCGCTGACCCGCTCCATGACCATGAGGCCGTAACCGCGCGCCGCCTGGAAGCGCTCGTGCAGCCTGACCTCTGGGACGCGGATCTTCTCCGTACCCCCGCCCTCCTGGCGGGCCAGGTCGTTGAGCAGGGTGAACTGCCGCATCAGGTCGGCCTCCTCGATCTCCAGCTTGATGCCCTGGAGCTTGAGGATCGCCGGTGCATCCCGATACGCGCCGACGACGATCGCCGTGCCCGCTTTGGACGCCTCGTAGAGGACGCCGCGGGCGATCTCGCGCTCCGGCGAAAAGCCGATGCGCGCCGAGACCTCCTCGACGATCGCGGGGATGCGCTCGCCGAAGGATCCGTCCGTCTCCAGGTACTTCTCCGAAACCCGGTTCATGTGCCCTCCGCGGCGACCGTAGCCGCAAGCGGGGAAAAGGTCAATGCGCCGCCTCCAGGAACGTCGAGGCGTCGATGGCCGCCATGCAGCCGGTGCCCGCGGCGGTCACTGCCTGGCGGTAGCGGGCATCGGCGACGTCGCCGCCGGCGAAGACGCCGGGCACCGAGGTGGCGCTCGAGCCGGGCCTCACCACGATGTAGCCCTTGGCGTCCGTCTCCAGCTGGCCGCCGAGGAAGGCGGTGTTGGGCTCATGCCCGATGGCCGCGAAGACGCCGTCGACCTTCATCTCGGAGGTCTCCCCCGTCACGGTGTCCTTGAGCCGCACGCCGGTGACGCGCCCGACGTCGACGCCGAGGATCTCCTCGACCACGGCGTTCCAGAGGAAGGCGATCTTGGGGTTGGCCTTGGCGCGCTCCTGCATGATCCTGGAAGCCCGCAGCGCGTCGCGCCGCACCACGACCGTGACCTTGTTGGCGAAACGCGTCAGGAAGGTGGCCTCCTCCATGGCCGAGTCGCCCCCGCCGACGACGATGACCTCCTTGCCCTTGAAGAAGAACCCGTCGCAGGTGGCACAGGCGGAGACGCCCTTGCCGTACAGCTTCTTTTCGCTCTCGAGCCCGAGGCGCTTGGCCGAGGCGCCGGTAGCGATGATGAGCGTCTGTGCCTCGTACGTCCCGGACGCCGCGGTCACGCTGAAGGGACGCACCGAGAGGTCGACCGCCGTGACGGCCTCATCCTTGATGCGGGCGCCGAAACGCTCGGCCTGCTCGCGCATGGCGACGACGAGCTCCGGTCCCAAGATGCCTTTGGGGAAACCGGGGTAGTTCTCGACGTCCGTGGTGGTGGTCAGCTGGCCGCCGGGCTCGAGGCCGGAGAAGACGAGCGGCGCCAAGTCGGCGCGGGCGGCGTAGACGGCGGCCGTGTATCCGGCCGGACCGGAACCGATGATGATGACGCGTTCCATAGACGGAAACGGACGGGGCGAGGCCCCGCCCGAATGAGCTGCTGGGAAGTTAGGAAAGCGACGCGAGCTTCTCGCGGAGCGCCTGTTCTGTCTGGAGCCCGACCATCTGCTCGACCACCTGGCCGCCGCGGTACAGGATGATGGTCGGGATGGACATGACGCCGTACTTCTGCGCGTTCGCCGGGTTCGCGTCGACGTCGAGCTTGCCGATCTTGACCTTGCCGGCGAACTCTTCCGAGAGTTTCTCCACGATCGGCCCCTGGATGCGGCACGGACCGCACCAGGCCGCCCAGAAATCCACCAGCACGGGCTCCGCGGCCTTGAGCACTTCGGCGTCGAACGTGGCGTCTGTCAGGGTCACTGCGGGCATATCATTTGGCGGGCTTATCGAAGACGATCTTGCGGGTCTTCTTTTCCTCTTTATGGAAGAGCAGCGTATCACCTTCCGCGAGCGGTGCCGAGGTCTTGACCTTGAGGCCGCCCTCGGAACCCATGCGCAGCTCGGGCACCTCCTGTTTGCCGCTCTGGACGGTCCGGACCTCGCCTTTGGCGACGTCCTCACCGGCGCGGCGGGCCTCGAAGGACAACCCCTTAACGATGCGCCCGTCCTCCACGCGGCCGCCGACGATCTGCTCGTCGCGCTCGGTGCGGAAGATGGCCAGCACCTGCATGCGGCCGAAGTCGGTACGCACGACCTCCGGGGTGAGCATGCCCTCGAGCTGGGCGGTGAGGTCGTTGAAGAGGTCGTAGATGATCCTGTACGTCTTGAGGGCGACGCCCTTCTCGCGGGCCAGCTCGGCGACCTGCGGCGGCACGGCCACGTTGAAGCCCACGATCTGCGCCTGCGAGGCCTCGGCGCGCAGCACGTCGGCCTCGGTGACGTTGCCGAGCCCCTTGGAGACGACGTTGAGCCCCACCTCAGGATGGCTGAACTTCTCGAAGGACACCAGGATGGCCTCGAGCGAGCCGAGCACGTCGGCCTTGACGATGAGCGGCACGAGCTTCATCTCCTCGGTCGTCTCCGGCGCCGGCTTCTCCACCGTGGCGATCTTCTCGCCGGTGGCGCGGACCTGCCGGACGCGCGCGAGCTTCTTGCCCTCCTCCGGCACCTCGACCACGTCGCCGACCTGCGGGGCGACCTTGAAGCCGAGGATGCGCACCGGCATGCCCGGCGGGGCCTCGTCGAGGTTCTCGCCGCGGAAATCCTTCATGGCGCGCACGCGGCCGTAGAGCTCCGCGCCCACGGCCAGCTCGTCGTTGCGGCGGAGCGTGCCGTTCTGGACGAGCAGCGTGGCCACGACGCCCTCGCCCGGCGAGACGTGGCTCTCGATGACCGTGCCCTGGGCGCGGCGGTCGGGGTTGGCGCGGGTCTCGTCGCGCTTGAGGTCGGCCACGAGCAGGATGAGCTCCAGGAGCTTGTCGATGTTGAGCCCCGTCTTGGCCGAGATGGGCTGCATCGGCACGGGACCTCCCCAGTCCTCGGGGATGATGTTGAGCTCGGCGAGCTCGCGCTTGACCCGCTCCGGATCGGCCTCGGGCTTGTCGACCTTGTTGATGGCCACGACGAACGGCAGCTTGGCGGCCTGGATGATCTTGACCGCCTCCTTGGTCTGCGGCTGCACGCCGTCGTCGGCCGCGACCACCAGGATGGCGATGTCGGCGATCTTGGCGCCGCGGGAGCGCATGGCCGTGAAGGCCTCGTGACCCGGCGTGTCGATGAAGGTGATGGTGCGCCCGTCCTTCTGCGTCTGGTAGGCGCCGATGTGCTGAGTGATGCCGCCCGCCTCCCCGGCCGCGACGTCGGCCGAACGGATGGTGTCCAGCAGCTTGGTCTTGCCGTGGTCGACGTGGCCCATGACGACGATGACCGGCGGGCGCACGACGAGCGACGCGGCGGCCTCGGCGCCGACGGCCTGCTTGATGACGTCGCCGGTGGCGACCGGCTCGGCTTCCCCCTCCTCGGCCTCGGCCGCGCGCACCTCGAAGCCGAGGTCCGAGGCCACCACCGCGGCCGTATCGTAGTCGACGCGCTCGTTGAGCGAGGCCAGGATGCCGTTCTTCATGAATTCCTGGATGACGCGGGTCACCGGGAGCCCCAGCTTGGCGGCGAAGTCGCGCACCGTGATGACCTGCGGCAGTGCCACCGGCCCGCGCTCGGCGGCAAGCTTCTGCAGCTCGGCCACGGCCGCCTCCTTGGCGGCGACGCGCTTCTTCTCGAGCATCTGCACGATGCGCGGCCAGGACTCGATGATCTTCTTGGCCGTGCGGTCGTCCACCTTGATGGCGCGTCGGCCGATGTCGAAACCGGCATCGGGGAGGATGCCGCGCAGGTCGTCCGGCGGGACGCGCAGTTTCCGGGCCAGCTCGGTGATGTTCATGCGTGGCGCACTCTACCCGCGCGGGACACCCACGTCAACCGGTGCTATCATGCTCCGCCTATGCCGGACGCCCCCTCGGGGTTCCTCGCCATCGACAAGCCCGCGGGCTGGACCAGCCACGACGTCGTGGCCAAGCTCCGGCACATCACCGGGGTCAAGACCATCGGCCACGCCGGGACCCTCGACCCCTTCGCCACGGGACTGCTCATCGTCGGCATCGGCCGCGCGGCCACCAAGCGGCTGGCCGCATTCCAGAAACAGGACAAGGAATACCTGGCGAGGGCGCGTTTCGATGGCACGAGCGACACGGATGACGTCACGGGGACGATCACTCACCCCCCAGCCGCGTCCGTGGGTGATGCGAAGCCAGGGCTCCCGACGGCGCGCAGCGCAGCGAGCACCGGCGGGATGGCGCAGCAGCAGGACCTACGGACGCGGATACAAGCCGCCTTCGCCGCCGAGGTCGGCACCCGCCCGCAGGCGCCGCCGGCCTACGCCGCCAAGAAGGTCGGCGGCAAGAAGATGTACGAGCTGGCCCGCGCCGGGAAAGCCGTCGACGCCAAGCCCGTCCCCATCACGATCGCCGCCATCGACGTCACGCGCATCGCCTGGCCGGAGGTCGACTTCACCATCACCTGCTCGACCGGCACCTACGTCCGCGCCGTGGCCCGCGACGTCGGCGAGCGGCTCGGGACCGGCGGCTATCTCACGGCGCTCCGCCGCACGCGCAGCGGCGACATCGGCATCGAAAAAGCGCTCTCCCTGGAGCGCCTCACCGCGGACACCTGGACCTCCTTCTTATGGACATAAGCATCGCCTGGATCGTCTTCGGGCTCTTCGTGGCGGCCGGCATCTGGGTCTGGTTCGTCATCGAGTAGGACGCTCGACGTGGGTCTAGGACTCGGCGAGGCCCTGCTCGACCGCCGCGACGATCTCCTCGAGCGAGAGGGCCGTCGGCTCGATATGCTGCGGGTTGATGCCGCCGTTCTGCAGCGTGTTGGCCATGACGTCGTAGAACCACATCGGCAGCGCCTCCACCCGCCCCGGTGCGCCGAGCGCCTCCGCCGGCACGTCGAGGTTGCGCCGCACGGCCTCGGCGTCGCGGATGCGCGTCATGATCGGCCGCAGGTCCACGTTGCGCTTCTGGTTGCTGATGAGGTTGATGTGGCCCGTGCCCAGCCGCTGCACGACCAGGTCCACGTGGAAGTAGGCGCGCAGGAACCCGGGCAGGGCGATGTTGTCGCTCTCGAGCACGGCCACCTTCCAGGCGCCGCGCTTCCCTTTGACGGAGAACTCCCGCCCTTTCCCCGTGGCCTTGAGTTCCTTCCACTCCTTGGGGTTCTCCTCAAGCCGCTGACGTTGCTCGCGGACGTGGGCGCGGAAGAGCCGGAGCACCATCTCGAGCAGCGAGCCGGGGTCGTCGCGGTGGACGCGGTTGTAGGTGGACATGAGCCCGGACAGCCCGAAGGCCCGATCGAGCGGGTCGGCGGAGAGCGTCCCCTTCCCTTCCAGGTCGTCGCGCTTGGCGTAGGCCAGGAGCTTTTGGAGCGCCGGGTCCTTGTCGACGCCGAGCGTCTTCGCCACGAGCGTCGCCGCGCTGTCCTTGGTGGCGCGGCCGGCCGCCGAGTGATGGTCGAACATGCCGCCGCCCAAGTCGATGGGCAGCGTGCCCTTGGCCTCGAGCTCCGCCGCGGTCGTGCCGTCCGGCAGCGCCGTCCAAAAGACGACCTCGGCCTTGGCGATGCCGGGGAAGCGCTTCTCCCCGTAGTCCTGGAGCAGGAGCACCGCGGCGACGGTGTCCGGCTGGACCTTGGGGAAGATGGCGATGGTGTGCACCGGGCGCGGCTCCATACCCGGACATTCTACTATAGATAAAAGAAACCGGCGGAGAAGGAGGGCATCCCGTGAGGGACGCGCCGTACCTTCTCCGCCGTGTGTCCCGCCGAGGCGGAATCGCGCCCGGAGGCGCGGTGCGCTACTTCCGCGAGACCTCCAGCGCCACCGCCTCGAGCTCCGCGACGATCTCCCCGAGGGGGATCTTCGTGGGCGGGGTGTCACCGTAGGAGTGGCCGCCGTTGAGGATGCAGCCGAACTTGGGATCGTGGAACCACAGGCGCGGCTCCCGCTTGAGGAGCTCGCGCGCGATCCGCTCGATGGGAACGGTCCGGTCCGTGAGCACCGAGACGTTGCCCTTGTCGTTGACCACCACGATGATCCGCACGGGGTAGCGTCGGAACGCCGCCCGCGGGAACCGCGTGTTGCGCGCGACGGCCGGATCGACGTGGCTGATCACCACCCCGAACCCACCGCCGAACCTGGTGACGACCACCCCGTCGAGGAGGTCGTCGGCCTTGTCGTTCTGGATGGACGACTGGGCCACGATGTTGACGAGGACGTTGTCCCCCTCGTCCCAGACCTCCTGCTCGCTCTTGCCGAGCGCCACCAGGTTGCGCAGGTGGCTGGCGAGGGTGAAGTGCCGGAAGTCGGTGCCGGCCTGCGTCTCCTCGCGGAAGAGCGCGCCGTAGACCTTGTTGGCCTCCAGCGACTCCGTCGTCGGGAGGTCCAGCGTGCCCTCGGCCAGGCCGACCCGGACCTTGAAGTCCGCCTCGATGACCGCGAGCGTCCAGTCGACGACCATGTCCATGGTCCAGTCGACCGGCTTCATGGCCTCGCGCTCCTCCGGCGTCCAGGTGGCGGGCTTGCACAGCTCGCGCATCAGGTACACCACGGAGTTGTTCGCGTGCTTGAGCAGCCCGGTCCCGTTGTTGCGCCCCGCGAGGAGCACGTAGTGGAGCGCGATGCGCTCCCGCACGTCGGTCACGGTCCGCTCGACCACGTCGTGAGCGTTGACCTCGCGGCCGCGGTACCAGACCGTGCCGGCGAAGGCGCGCTTGCGGCCGCGTTCGGTGCCGGTGATCCACTCGTGGGTGGCCACGAAGAGTCCGTCGAGGCCCCACTTCTGGATCAACCCGAGGTCCAACGCCACGCACTCGCATGCGCTCGCCGTCCCGCGGGTCTGGTACTTGTTCCGACCGAGATCGATCGGATAGGTGAGCCCCTGGCGCCAGCGGCGCTCGAGGGCCTCGGTCGGCCGGTTGCCGCCCGAGAGGATGCCCCGCGGGTTCTTGTAGACCCGGTCGCCGCCCCAGAACGAGGCGTTGACCTCGCTCCACGACTTCCTGAGCCCGAAGGTCAGGAAGAGGAAGAGCGCGAGGACCTTCTCGAACGGGGGGTTCTGCGGGAGGATGACGCCGTCGACCTCGTCGATCGGCATCCCCTGGATCATCCGGCTCTCGACCTTCGGCGCCGGCTGCGCCTTGCGGGTGCCGCCGAACTTCTTGTTGAAGGCCGTAATCGGGTTCTTGTTCGCCATCGCACTCTCCTCGTGGGCCCCGGGATTGGGGCGGGCGTCCCGCCTTGGCGGGACATTTTTGACCGTCCCCACCATGGGGCCGGCCGCCTAACCCTCAGGACCGAAAATCCGATCCGAACGGTTCGACGGCCAGCCAGGCCTCGGGAAAGCGCGTTCTAAGCCTGTGTTGTCAATGTCCGGCGCGTCATCGCCGGGCACGATTTGCCCATTCAATGACGGGCTTTTATACCATATCCTCCAGGTTTTGTCAAGAGTGCCTGTACAGCCAATTTGGCTCAACACAAAGAAAACGCCGCCCAGCGAGAGCTGGACGGCTGCGGAATCGCTTGGGTTTTCGGCAATCAGGCGAATTCCAGGGCCTGGATGAACCGCGTCTCGAGCTCGGCAGCCCCGAAGGGCAGGTCCCCGAGGTACGGATCGCCCTCGTGACGGTTGGCCACGCAGGCGCCGTGCTGGTCGAGGTAGATCGGGCTCCAGTCGACGAACCCGGGCGCCGAGGCCTGGGCCGCGCGCTGCTCGCTCAGACGCTGGCCGTGGAAGGCCAGGCGCAGGCGACCGGCGGCCACGATCAGCCGCTCGCGGACCGCGCCCTTGTTGCCGATCACCTGGGCGAAGAACCCGCCGTCCTCGACGCGGACCGCCACGTCCGCGCCCTGGACGTGCTCGCGGATCCAGGCTGCGGCCAGCGGGCTCGGGCTCCGGCAGACGGCCAAGGCCAGCGGACCGAGCGTGCCGGAAGCGTCCGGCAGGCCCACCGTGACGAGCCGACCGCTCGCCGACCAGTCGGCCTCGGCCTGGCGGAGCCAGGCACGGGTGGCGAGCGCCGCGCGCATCGCCGTCTTGCCGAAGGTCCACGGCCGGCGCTGCAGCCGCATCCAGGCGCTGAGCGCCGGGATATTGGCCGTCTCCGGCTTGTTGAGGCCCCCGGAGACCATGCGGTCGAAGAGCAGCCCGGCCAGCACGCGGCTGCCCTCCTCGGCCTCGGCCCTGGACGTCTTGCCGCGGTCGGCGAGCAGCCACAGCACGCGGACGACCATCTCCGGGGTGGGAGCCACCCCGGGGTACCACGGCTCGCAGGCCTTGGGGTCGCCGCGCACCCAGTCGCCCGGCTCGGAGAACCCGGCGGCCATGTGCATGCAGACCCGCTCGAGGACCTGCTCCGGGCCGCGGCCCTCGAAGACCCCAGCGCCGTCGCCCACCCCGAGCAGCAGGTATCCCTCCCGCTCGAAACGCCGGCTGAGCGGCTCCCCCGGCTCCTCCGCATCGGGCGGGGGCTCGAGGTCGCGCATCCAGTGCGGCCCCATGGCGGCGCGGACGATCCGCGCTCCAGGCTCGACCGAACCCTTCCAGTACGGATGGCGGGTCAACGCCGCCGCCGCCACCCAGCCCGCCACGCCCGTGCGCGGGATGACGATGGTATGCCGGAGCGGCACGCCCCTCTCCTGCGGCTCCTCAGTGGGAGCGTCGCTGGAGGAGGCGGGCCCCCAGGCCTGCGCTTGCCCCTGCCGGGCTTCCTGCCGCCGGTCGCGGCGCTTTCCCCTCCGTCCCATTCCGTTCCTCCTCTCGTTTCCCTCGTCCTCCGGACCATCCGGAAAGACCGGTCAATCTAGCACAATTCTTGCTCCCGGTCAACCCCCGTGCTAGAGTCGCCGAAGAGTCTTGAATCGTACCTGCGGCACTCCACGCACCGGTCGTACCTGTCGCCGATAGGGAAACTGCCATGAGGAACGCACTCGCATCGTCTCTCGCTCCGTCCGGACGGCCGACCGCGCTCGGCCGGCCTTTGCGTTGACTCCCGACACGTTTCCACGGTGAGAGGTGCCGGCGCCGGAAGGCCGCCTGACACCTATGTCCCCCGTTTTCCTCATCCTCACTGCCCTCCTCGGCGCCGCCGCGGGAGGCGCGGTCGGTTTTGCGCTCCGCCAGAAGCTGGCGGCCGGCAAGATCGGCTCCGCCGAGGCCAAGGCCCAGCAGATCCTCAGCGACGCCAAAGCCCAGGCCCAAAAGGCCGCGCTGGACGCCAGCGACAAGGGGCTCAAGCTCGTCGAAGACGCCAAGCGCGAGGCCGCGGCCCTGCGCAACGAGCTCAACGAAGAGAAGAAGCGCGTCGAGAAGCGCGAGGCGCTCTTCGACCAGAAGCTCCTGGAATTCCAGGACAAGGTCACCAAGCTCGCGGAGAAAGCCGCGGCCGTCGAAGCCGACCGGGCCGCCACGGCGGCACTCAAGGACGAGCAGATCGAGAAGCTCCAGGCCATCGCCGGTCTGACGCGCGACGAGGCCGCCGAGCGGCTCATGGCCCTCGTCGAGGAGGCGCAGAAGGAGGAGATCGTCTCGCGCATCCGCAAGATGGAGCAGGTCACCGCCGAGGACCTCGAGGTCAAGGCCAAGAACGTCCTGGCCACGACCATCCAGCGGCTGGCGTCCTCGCACGCCGTCGACACCACGACGACCGCCGTACAGCTGCCCTCCGACGACATGAAGGGCCGCGTCATCGGCAAGGAGGGACGCAACATCAAGGCCATCGAGAACCTCACCGGCTGCGAGCTCATCGTCGACGACACGCCCGGCATCATCACCATCTCGGGTTTCTCGCCCGTCCGCCGGCAGATCGCCAAGCGCGCGCTCGACAAGCTGCTCGCCGACGGCCGCATCCACCCCGGCCGGATCGAGGAAGCCGTCGAGGAGGCCAAGAAGGAGCTCAACCAGGACATGAAGAAAGCCGGTGAGGACGCGCTCTACGAGCTCGGCATCACCGGCGTCGACCCCAAGCTGATACAGATCCTCGGGCGGCTCAAGTTCCGCACGAGCTACGGCCAGAACGCGCTCCAGCACTCCATGGAGGTCGCCCAGCTCGCCACCCTCATGGCCGAGGAGCTCGGCGCCGACATCACCGTCTGCAAGAAGGGCGGCCTGTTCCACGACATCGGCAAGGCCGTGGACCATGACATCCAGGGCTCGCACCCGGAGATCGGCTACAACATCATGAAGAAGTTCGGCTTCCCGGAGGAGCTCTGCTACCAGTCCATCGGCCACCACGAGGACAAACCGAGGACGCTCGAGGCGATCATCGTGAAGGCCGCCGACGCCATCTCCGGCGCCCGGCCCGGCGCGCGCAAGGACACGCTCGCCGAGTACGTCCGCCGGCTCGAGGAGCTCGAGAACGTGGCCACGTCCTTCCCCGGGGTCGAGAAGGCCTACGCCATCCAGGCCGGCCGCGACCTGCGCGTCTTCGTCTCGCCCAAGGCCGTGGACGACTTCGCCGCCTACCGGTTGGCCAAGGACATCGCCAGCCGCATCGAGAGCGAGCTCAAGTACCCCGGCGAGATCCGCGTCACCGTCATCCGCGAGACGCGCGTGATGGAGGTCGCCCGGTGAGCATGGAGATCCTCGTCTTCGGCGACGTCATGGGCCGCATCGGCCGCAAGGCGCTCGCCGCCACGCTCCCCGCCTGGAAGGAGCGCGTCCGTCCGGACCTGATCGTCGCCAACGGCGAGAACCTGGCGCACGGCAAGGGGGTCACCGAGGGCACGGCGCAGGAGCTCTTCGACGCCGGCGTCGACGTGCTGACCGGCGGCAACCACGTCTTCGAGGCCCATGGCGAGCTCATGCTCGCCTCCCCGCACTGGCGCGAGCGGCTGTTGCGGCCGGCCAACTACCCGGACACCCGGCCCGGCCAAGGCGCGATCCTCCTCGACGTCGGCGGGGTCCCGACCCTTGTGGTAAACTTGCTTTGCCAGGTGTTCATGAAGCAGGGCGACGAGGTGGAGAACCCCTTCACGTCCTTCGACCGCATCCTGGCGCGGTACCCGGAGGCGAAGGTGGTGCTCGTGGACCTGCACGGCGAGGTCACCTCGGAGCGCGTCGGCTTCGGCCTGCACGCCGCGGGGCGTGCCGCCGCCGTCTGGGGCACGCACACCCACGTGCCCACCGCCGACACGCGCATCCTTCCCGAGGGCACGGCCTACCAGACGGACGTCGGCATGACCGGCTACGCCGACGGCGTCATCGGCATCGACGCCGCCGCGCCGCTCGCGGCCTTCCGCGCCGGGACGCCGCTCAAGGGCGCGGAGCTCCCCGAGACGGGGCACGCGGTGGCCAACGCCCTGCACGTCAGCGTGGATCCGGAGAGCGGTCGGGCCTCCCACGTCGAACGGCTCCAAGAGTACGTCACTGTCAGCTGATATGAACAAAGCCGAGCTCGCCGCAGCGCTTGCGGAAAAACTCCAGCTCCCCAAGGCCCAGACGGAGCGCATGATCGAGGCCTTCACGGAGGTCGTCACCGGGACGCTCAAGTCCGGGGGCGAGGTGAACATCGCCGGCTTCGGCGCCTTCCAGGCGCGGACCCGCAAGGGCCGCACCGGGGTCAATCCCAGGAACCCCGCCGAGAAGATCCAGATCGCCGACGTGGTGGTGCCCAAGTTCAAGGCCGGCAGCAACCTCAAGAAGGCGCTCAAAGGCGAATAAGAAAACCGCCCGGTCGACCGGGCGGTTTTCTTGTCGATCACTTCTTCATGCCCGTCCAGGCGCGGACGGCGGCGAGCAGGTCTGCGCGCGGGAGGAGATCGGCCTTCTCGGCACCCCGTTCTTTCCACTCCACGGCATCCTTGGCGAGCGTCTTCTCGGAGACCACGAGCCGGAGCGGGATGCCGATGAGGTCGGCGTCGGCGAACTTCTCGCCCGGCGCGGCGTCCTCGCGGTCGTCCCAGAGCACCTCGAGACCTGCCGCCTCCACGTCGGCGACGAGCGTCTCCGCGGATGCGGCGACCTCTTCCGGCTTCTTGCCGCCGATGGACACCAGGTGCACGTCGAACGGCGCCACGCTGCGCGGCCAGACGATGCCCTTGTCGTCGTGATGCACCTCGACGATCGTCCCCATGACGCGCGACGGCCCGATGCCGTAGCAGCCCATCAGCACCTCGCGTTTCTTGCCGTCGGCGTCGTCGACCGTGAAGCCGAACGCGTCCGTGAACCGGGACTTCAACGGGAAGATGTTGCCGACTTCGATGGCCTTGTCGACCTTGATCGTCCCTTCTTTGCAGCTGGGGCAGGCGTCGCCCTCTTTCACCTCGGCGATCTCCTTGTTCTGGGCGAAGCCGCACTTCCCGCAATGGAAGATGAGGTCCTCACCCGAGTCCGTGAGGACCTGAAACTCGTGGCTGTACTTGGAGAAGACGCCGCCTGATGCCTCGACGACGAGCGCCTCCAGCCCGCAGCGCCGGTAGACGGCGAGGTAGGCGTCCTTGGCCCGCTCGTAGAACCGCTCGAAGTCCTCTTGCGTGAGGTGGAAGCTGTAGAGGTCCTTCATCGAGAACTCGCGACCGCGGAGCAGGCCCGACTTGGCCCGCGGCTCGTTGCGGAACTTGTCCTGGATCTGGTAGACGGCCACCGGCAGGTCCTTGTACGAGCGCACGAACTGCTGCACCAGCGGCGTGACGATCTCCTCGTGCGTCGAGCCGAGCGCGTATTCCTTGCCTCCGTGGCCCTCGAGCTTGAAGAGCACGTCGATCTCGTCCCAACGGCCGGTCGTAGTCCACGGCTCCTTGGGGGTCAGCGCGGGCATCAGCACCTCCTGCGCCCCGAGCGCGTCCATTTCCTCGCGGACGATGCGCTTGACCTTATCGAGCACGCGCAAGCCGAGCGGCAGATAGGTGAAGATGCCGGCGGCGAGCTGGTTGACGAAGCCGCCCTGCACCAAGAGGCGCGCGTTGGCGGAGTCGGCGTCGTGGGGGGCGGTCTTCCGGGTCTTGGCGAACAGCTGGGAGTAGCGCATATCGCGGGAAATCTACCACGCGTCCCGGAAAAGAAAAAGACGCGCCGGGGGGCGACGTCAGTCGAGCGTGATGACGAGCTCCTGCGCGGGACGCGGGAAGATCTCGTCGCCGCAGTCGCGCAGCATCAGGCAACGCTCGGTCACCTGCCGGAGCGGCCGGTCCGCGACCCGGACGGTCCAATAGGGATGCAGCTCGACCGGGCCGACCAGCCGCGGGGAAGCCTCCCAGCTGCGCCATTCGAGGACGTACTCCTGGACCTCCTCCACGCAGACCTCCATCGGCACGATGCGGATCGGACGCGGCACGCCCGCGTCCGGACGGTCCGGGACGACGGGTCGCCGTGCGAGCGCCTCCAGGCCGTGGAGGGCGGCGTGCAGGCCGCCGGCGATGGCCAACGCGCCCGCCAGGGAGAGCGCCACGATGCCGACGGCGATGGCCAGACCTCGCACGAGCTGGAGCGCCGTGGCCGCAGCGGAAGCGACCCTCTCGCAGACCTCCATGGCGATCCGCTCGGCCATGGCCCAGACCCCGAGCCGTGTCGCGCAGCGCAGCAGGTCGTTCTCGTAGGCGAGCGACGCGGCGTAGGTCCGCAGCGGCGTCTCGCTCTCACGGTAGGACTCCCGCGGCTCCGGCGCGGGTCCGCGCTCTCCGGTGAGCGCCGCGTGCCAGCGTGCGGCCGTGACGCTCCATGCGGAGAGCAATCGCAGATGGGCGATGGCGAGGCCGTGGACGTAGCCCGCCAACGCCTCGCGGAACCGGTTTTCTCGCACGTTCACCTCCTGCCCTGCATCTTCCGAGGAAACCGCCCCGGCTGTCAACAAAAAAAGAGGGTCCTCAGGGACCCCCGGTCGCCGCGCCTCAGATGACGTCGGGCGACGTCGGTACCGTCATCGGCGGGAACGCCGTCACGGCATCGTCGCAGTCGCGCTCGATGATTCCGAGCGCAGCGTCGAACCCGTCGTAGCACTCCGCGAGCGTGTCATGGCAGTCCCGCAACGCGTCCTGCTGACCGTCCAGCAGGCCCGCGCTGTCGTCGGCGACCTCCGCGTTCCGCTCGATGCAGGCCGCGACCAGCCGCTCGCTCTCCGCGACGAGCTGCCGCTCCCGCCGCTCGTCCGTGACGCCGCGGCGCAGCAGGATGAGCCGCCGTGCCGCCTCCAGACAGGGCTGGTCCGTGACCGCGAGGATGTCGCGGATCTCGCTCCGCAACATCCGGCGCGCGTCGTCCGGCGTCATGCCGGGGAAGCCGACCGGCTCCTCCGGCAGGACCACCAGCACCGAAGCCGACACGGTGCCGGACGACTCCTGCGGGGCATCGAGCCGTCCGCAGACGAACCCCGCTCCGCATGCGATGCCGACGACCGCGGCGAACCCCCACACTTGTCTCTCTCGCATCTCTCCTCCTCCCTACGGCTCGGCGACGCTCGGCTCGTACGGGGTGCGGTTCTCGTCGCCGCACCGCTGCACGAGGCTGATCGCGCCGATCAAGAGCAGCATGATGACCACAAGGGGCCAGTTCAGGTCCGAACCCTTGTCTCTCTTCATCTCACCTCCTTGGACCGGACGGATGGGCGAGGCGACGCGGGGAGAGTGTGCGCCGCTGCTCACGCATCCATCGCGTCCAAGGAAGCCGCTCCTCCGGGAGCACCAGCGGGTGGTGCGCCCGGAGAAGAACCGGATACCGCTCCGGTGGGCGTTTCACTCCATGGCGAGGGACGTCGTGTCCCGACAGATGCGGGACTCCGCCTGCTCGTCGACGCGCCCGTCGCAGTCGTTGTCGACCGCGTCGGAGACCTCGCAGTAGTCCGGGTGGACGCGCGGATCGCCGTCGTCGCAGTCGCGGCCGCCGCAGGCCACCGAGGCCTCGCCGTCGTTGTCGTCGTCCGCCAACCGGTGGATGCACGTCCGGCCGCCGCCGATGCACACCTCCCACTCGCAGTCCGAGAGATGGGTGACGGTCGTACCGGGACCGTACTCGCGCACCGCGGCGGCCTCGATGGCCGCGCGGCGCTCGGCGCGGATGCGCGCGTACTCCGCGGCGCGGCGCGTGACGTACTGGTCGAGCGCGGCACAGCCGCTGCAGGCGACGATGATGGCTGACGCCTGGAGCAGCACGATGAAGCTCTTCACGTTGGACCCTCCTTCCCAGGCCGCCACCGCACCGCGGTGATGGGCTGGGGAAAGGGCCGGAATGTCGCTTCCGGTGGGCGATGCGACTCAGGGCCGCGCGTCGAGGTCGTCAAGCAGCGTGACGCGCGAGAGCGCGATGCGGTCGTAATCGGAGACCGACGCGACCGGCGACCCCAGCGTGTAGTTGACGAAGAAGGCGTCCTCGACGATCCGCGACCGGAAGCGCGCGCTCGGCGCGAACACCGCGTCGGCGACGGCCGGAGCGATGGGCCGCAGCACGCCGCCGACATCGACGACGTAGAGCCGGTCCGGGGCGCTTTCCAGGCCGAGGACATAGGTCCCGGGGCGGACCGTGACGTTGCTGCCGGCGAGCGGGATGCCGCTGAGCACTTCGCCGGAGACCACCATGACGTGATTGCAGATGTGGCTGCGGACGCCATCCTCGAGCCAGTGGTGCACCGGGCCTGCGGCCGTATCTTCGCCGAACCAGGACATCAACTCGATCTCCGAAGGGAAGACATGCCGCCGACCGTCACGTCCGATGACGTAGACCTGATAGCTGCCCTCCCAACGCACAAGCGCGCCGGGTGCAAGGTCGCGACCGTCGGACCGCAGGCAGGTGCGGCAGTGGCATCCGCCGCCGATACCCGGGGAGGCCTGCAAGAAGCCGCACACAGGCGGGCGACCGGGTTCCGGCTCCTCACACCCCGGCGCGGGCGGTCCGGCATCGCTGCCGGCATCCCTTCCCGCGTCCGTCCCGCTGTCGACGGGAAGCGCCGCGTCCGGCACGCCGACGTCGACCAGATGCGGCTCCGGGCAGGCCGGAGCCGTCCGTGCACCGCAGCCGCTCGTGCTGAACGCGAGCGCGAGAATCAGGGAACGCATCGTTTCCTCCTCCCAGACCGTCTCACGTGAGGCGGTCTCGGAAAAGGGCCGGAATGTCGCTTCCGGTGGGCGCCGTGGCCGTCAGTGCACGCGGGGGCACGTCCAGGCATCGAGGATCTCCGGACACGGTCGCTCGGACTGCGGGACCGTCCGACGGTCCCATGGGTCGAGCAGGTCGCAATGGAGCTCGACCGGCTCGTCCGGCGAGGAGCGCTCCCCCTCCCAGGCGGGCGAGGTGAACAGATGCGGCTCAAGCCACGCCTCGGATGGCCGTGCGGGCCGCGACGGCACGCCGCACGCCGCGAGCAGCACCACGGAAAGGAACATGAAACGCTGCACGTCTCTCCTCCTCCCAGACCATCTCATGTGAGCTGGTCTCGGAAAAGGGCCCGATGTCGCTCGGGTGGGCGCTGCCGTCAGCGGCAGAACAGATCCTCGTCGGTCATACCATCGCAGTCGTTGTCCATGCCGTCGCAGACTTCGACAGACGGACCGACTTCACGGATACAGGCGCTCCATCGCCCTGCGGAGCAGGTCTGGACGCCGCGCGCGCACTCGCCGAGGTCCGTGCCGCACAGCTGTGTATCCCCCTCCATGCAGCTGCAGCCCTCGTCGACCACGCCGTCGCAGTCGTTGTCGAGGCCGTCACAGGTCTCGGCGCCATCCGGGACGCACCCCACGATCTCGATGGTCGCGAGCGTGGTGACATGCGGACGCGGCGTATCGAGATGCGTTTCGTACGCGGTCACCTCGCCATCCTCCCAACAGACCACCGCCAGGGCGACGGCCGAGGCGACGATGTTGAACGTCAGGATCGCCAGGGCGTAGTTCCGCCAGCGCCCCGAGGGGTCCGTGGCCCGCACCGCCGCCTTCTCCTCACGGAGGACCTCGTTGAGCCGCCGCTCCGCCTCGAGCTGGGCCGCCCAGGCATTGCGGTAGTCGTCGTGCGGCTGGGGCGAGAGACGCCGAAGCGTCCAGACCACGGACCGCAGCAGGAGCATGCGCATCGTGCGCATCTTCCCTCCACTTCTTGTGAGACGAGAGAGGCATCCTCTCCCCCAAACCGCCACCGGAGTGACGGGCTGGGAAAAGGACGGGAGGGCGTCGAGCCGGGCTCGATGTCCCTCCCTACGGACCGCCACACGTGCGCCTTACGGCCCGGCGGGCATGTCGTGGTTGTACCAGTAGAGCCAGCCGGAGGTCTCGTCGATCTCCGCCGGGTCGATCGTCGCCGGATCGGTCGGCACGACGACGTATCCGCTCGTCCAGCCCAAGTCGACCTCGCACGAGCCGCTGTAGTCGCGACGGAACACGCTGTACGACGAGCACAGCAGTCCGCCCCAGGCGAAGCGCACGGACGGGTCCGTGCCGATGTCCCGGATCGTCCACTGGCGGTCGGCGACGCCGTAGCGGCGCACGCCCGTCGCGAGGTCCACCCAGCTGACCATCGTCCCGGGACGGGCACCGACCTGCTCGACCGTCGCCGTGAGGCGCGCGGCCGCGTAGGTCTCGTCCGGGACGACCACCGCGTTGGCGCAGATGGTGTACGGATGCCATCGCGGGTCCGGCGGGAACCGGAACCAGTCGATGAACTCGCGCATGGAGCGGAACTCGAAGATCCTCTGGGGGATTTCGAGATCCGTCCCGTAGCGGAGCGTCGGGTCGCTGACCGTGCGGAAGAGCCCGCTCGGCCGCGCATCCGGGCTGGCCGCGTACCAGGGCTCCGGCCCGCGCACCACACCCTCGCAGCGCGGGGTGCCGCCACCCGGGTCCTCGGCCAGACGCAGCAGGCCGTGCTCCGGTACGTCGATGTACCGGCCGACCTGCGGACAACCGATGAAGTTCGTGCCGCTCTCGGCGTCCGCGACGCTTCCGATGGGAAGCGCCCACTGCAGCGCGCGGCTGCGGTAGACCTCGGGATCGGCGAACGTGATGTAGATGACCACGTCCTCCGTGTACCAGGTGCTGCCGTCGGTCGGCGGTGCGACAGGGACGGCGATGCCGTCCGTGGCGAGCGCCTCGGCGGTCACGTCCTGGACGAGGACCGGCGGAAGCCGGACGTCGTCCACATGCACGCGAATCCGGAAGAGATCGTCCGGGTCGCCGGCCCGCAGCTCGGGCCGGATGCGCAGGGTACGGACGTCCGTGGGGCCGAACAGCTCGACCCACAGGAAGTAACCGTCCTCGTTCCACGGCTCACGCTCGCCCGTGCACCGCGTGTAGGGCATGGCCGCGTACGTGCCACCCTCCGGGACGACGCTCTCGCAGGACAGCGGCTGCTCGCAGAACGAGAGCAGGTCCTGGTAGTCCCGCGGATCACGGGGCGCCTCGACCTCACGCGTGTGGTGGCAGTCGCCGCCTTCGCAGGCGTCGACCGTCTCCGCGTCGCCGTCGTCGCAGTCGGCCACGCTCGTGCACAGGCCGGCCTCGACGGTCCGTTCGTGGTTGCAGAAGCCGGAGTCGGCCTCGCACCAGTCGAGCGTCTGGTCATCGCGGTCGTCGCATTCGGCGTCCGCCTCGCAGCCGACCATCTCGTGGATGATCTCGATCCGCTCCGTGGAACAGGCCGAAATCAGCGCGGCGCTCACCGCACACAGAAGCATCCGCATCGCTTTCCTCCTTGTTGTACAGAACTGCCGATGACTTGAGGGCGTTTCCCACCGTGGGAAGCGCTCTCGAGAAATCGGGGGAGGTCGCCGTCGAGCCGGGCTCGACGGACGCCTCCCCGAGAGGCGCACGGACTACGGGCCATCCGCGTCGAGGAGGTTGTCCACCTCGCGCAGCAGGTCCTCCGGCGCCATCGTCCCGTCGAGATCGATGACGCCCGGCAGGAAGCGCGTGGGCAGCACGTGCACGCGGTGCTGACGGTCGCTCGTCGGCGCGTAGGCCCGCACCTCCGCCTCGGTCTTCCGTCGTCCCTCGCGGATGTCTCGAGGGATGCGACGCGCGAGCCGCTCCTCGTCCGTGAGGTGGATGTAGAACTTCCGCGCGGAGAGCGGAGCCTCCACGTGCAGCGCCAGCGCCCCCTCGAGGACGACCATCGGGGCCGGGGCGATGACCTCGATGCCGCTCGGCTCCGACGTGCGCATGTCGTAGACCGGCACCTCGGCGGACGCGCCGGCCGCGAGCGTCCGGAGAGCCACGGCGCAGCACTCGAGGTCGATGGCCCGCGGGTCGATCCACTCGTAGGGCTCACCGCGCGCCTCCGCCGCCTGCTTGTGGCGCAGTCCGCGGTACCAGCGGTCCAAGGTGACGACCGTCGCACCGAACCGCTTGGCCATGAGGGCCGCGAGCGTCGTCTTGCCGCAGCCGGCGCCGCCGGCCAGGATGACGATGTCTGTCACTGTGCTCTCCTTCCTGGGAATACGTCGATGACTTGAGGACGTTTCCCTTGTGGGGAACCGCACTCGAGAAATCGGGGGAGGACGCCGGTCGAGCTGGGCTCGACAGACGCCTCCCCGCCTCCTCACTTGCCCTTGATGGCCTTGCCCAGCGCTGCGATGGCGCGACCGAGCAGGATGAAGGGCCAGCCGAAGATCCACCGCACGATGCGCATGTAGAAGCGCATCACCGCGGTGCTCCAGGCGTCTCCGCCCAGGATGTTGGCCACCCCGGCGGACATGACCACGGTCAAGAGCAGGATACCGAGCACCGGTCCGACCAGCTGTTCCATCACGTCCTCCCGTCGCCCTCCGGAAGAGAGCGGCGGCAGGAAGCGACAACGCGGCCGGCCGGTCACCTGTGCGGGCCATGGGAAAGCACGGGTGACGCGGCGCGACCGCGCGGTTCGGGCCAGACTGGGCCTGCAGCTCTCCCCAGAGACGCGGTTCCCAAAGAACGGCCCAAGATAACGGAAAAGCCGGGTCGTGTCAACCCGGCTTCCCTCACTCGGCCTCACGGGCGGTGCGCTTGCGCTTGTTGGGATCGAGCTCGGCTTTGCGCAGCCGCAGGGAAACGGGGGTGACCTCGAGGAGCTCGTCATCCCCAAGATACTCCAAACAGTCCTCGAGCGACATGTCGCGCGGGGTGTCCAGCCGGATACCCTCGCCGTCGCCCTTCGAGCGCATGTTGGTGAGCCGCTTTTCCTTGGCGACGTTCACTTCCAGGTCCTCCGGCTTGGCGTTCTGGCCGATGACCATGCCGCGATAGACCTGCACGCCCGGGGCGATGAACAGCTGCCCGCGCTCCTGGGCGGCGGCCAAGCCGTAGGTCGTGGCCGTGCCGTCCTCGAAGGCGACGAGCGAACCGTGGGGGTTGCCCTCGAGCCCGCCGACCGTCGGCCGGTAGCCGAGGAAGAGCGTGTTGATGATGCCGAGCCCCTTGGTGTCGGTCAGGAACTCCGAGCGGTAGCCGATGAGCCCACGCGTCGGGATGTCGAACTCCAGCGCGGCCGTGCCGGAGTCGACCTTCATGTCCTTCATCTCCCCCTTGCGCTTGCCCATCTTCTCGATGACCGAGCCGGCGGCGTTCTCCGGACACTCGATGAAGACCTGCTCGAAGGGCTCGGTCTTCTGCCCGCCTTCCTCGCGGAAGATGACCTGCGGCCGGGAGACCTGCAGCTCATAGCCCTCGCGGCGCATCTTCTCGATGAGGATGGCCAGGTGCAGCTCGCCGCGGCCGGAGACGGTGAAGCTCTCGGCTGAAGGGCCCGGCTCGACGCGCAGCGCGACGTCGGTCATGAGCTCCTTCTCGAGGCGCTCCTTGATGTTCCGCGACGTCGAATACTGCCCTTCCTTGCCGGAGAACGGTGAGGTGTTGACGGCGAAGAGCATCTTCACCGTGGGCTGCTCGATGTCGATGGTCGGCAGCGCCAAGGGGGTCGCGGCGTCGGCGATGGTCTCGCCGATCTCGATGTCGGCGATGCCGGCGACGGCCGCGATCTCCCCGGCCTCGGCGCCCGGCACCTCGACGCGCTCCAGCCCCGAGAAGGCCAGGACGGCAGTGACTTTGGCGGGCGTCTTGCTGCCGTCGCGGGCGATGCGCAGCACCGGCTGCCCCACCGCGAGCTTCCCGCCGACGACGCGGCCGATGGCCAGCTTGCCCTTATAGGTGTCGTAGGCGACGTTGACCACCGACATCTGCAGCGGCGCGGCCGGGTCGCCCTTTGCGGCGGGGATGGCCGAGACGATGAGGTCGAGGATGGGGGTGATGTCCTTCATGGCGGCCATGTCCGGCGTCTCCCCGGCGACGCCGTTGACCGCGCTCGCGTAGACCACGGGGAAGTCGGCCTGCTCGTCCGTGGCGCCGAGGTCGACGAAAAGGTCGAAGGTCTTGCCGAGCACCCACTCCGGGCGGGCGTCCTTCTTGTCGACCTTGTTGATGACCACGACGATGCGGTGCCCTGCCTCGATGGCCTTCTTGAGCACGAACTTGGTCTGCGGCATCGGCCCTTCCTTGGCGTCGACCAGGAGCAGGCAGCCGTCGACCATGCGCATGATGCGCTCGACCTCGCCGCCGAAGTCGGCGTGGCCCGGCGTATCCACGATGTTCACCTTCACGCCCTTCCAGGAGATGGCGGCGTTCTTGGCGAAAATGGTGATGCCCCGCTCGCGCTCGAGCGGGTTGGAATCCATGATGGTGGTGCCCATGGCGTCGGCGTCCCGGAAGGTGTTGGACTGCTTCAGGAGCGCATCCACGAGGGTCGTCTTGCCGTGGTCGACGTGGGCGATGATGGCGACGTTGCGGAGTTCCATAAGCGGAGCGCGGGGAGCATACGCGCTCCCGCCGGGAAAATCAAGAGCGGCCCCGTTGGGGGTCGCTCTTGTGCTTGGTTAGCGGGGGTAGACCTCGAGGGTCACGTACTTGATGCCCCAGCGCTTGGCCTCCTCGCGCGTCTCCATCCAGATGTCGGCGCGATACCGGTACCGGGCGTTCATGCGGTCCTCGACGATGAAGATCTTGTCGCCGTAGATCTCGGGGATCTTCACGCGAGTGCCGATGGGCAGGAAGTTGGCCGCCAGCACGCCGTCGCGGACATGGGTGCCCGACGCGGTGATGAACGGCGTGTCATCGGTCTGGTCCGGGGTGGACGAGTAGGCCGTGACCGGCACGTTCTTGTAGACCTTCTTCCCGGGCGCGTCGGCCGCGGGGGCGAAGGTGTCCTGGTCCGGCTGCGCCTGAGGAAGCTCGGCGGCGAAGGCCGTCTTCACCAGGATGTCCCCGGCGGCCGTCGCCTCGGCCTTGGCGGCCGTCGCGGAGACGTCCGTCATGAGCCCGGCCAGCACGAGACAAGCCACGAGCTGCAGGCTGATTTTGCGGGAAGTCTGGATCATAGGGTCGGTTGCCGCTTCTGGCAGCAAACGCGAGACCCTATCACAAACCGCGGGTTTTGTCAACCCTGCGACCCCGCCGGGGAGATCGAATTCCTGGTAGCCGAAGACGATGCGGGCCATAGAAAAACGGGGCCTGCTGCCCCGCGAAATCAAGCCGTTTCGCGACTCGTGGACACCTGGAATCTGCGGGCAAGAGCATACCCCGCCCCGGCGGACCTGTCGAGCCTGGTATCCACAGGCGAATTCGCTAAGGACGTTCTTGGTCGGTTTCCCATTCGCGTGGATTGTTTGCGATGTATGCGCGGATGGCATGGAGGTGGCGTTCGGACCGGATGATGCGTTCGTGGTAATTGCGTTGCCATATCGGTAAACCAAACGTGTCGCCGATCCTACTGATTCTGTGGGTCGTTATGGCCTTGAACGTACGTACCAATTCGCCCAGGTCCGGGGCGTCATAAATGTCGCCCCTACGACCGATGAAACGCCGTTGTCCGTAGGGGCGTGATTCATCACGCCCAGGTCCAGCCGGATCGGGAATCCACATGACGACACCATGGACATGATTGGGCATGACAACCCATGAATCGGGGATGGTCGGAAACCGATCCGACAGACGGCGCCACGTTTCATCCACGATCCGCCCGGCATCATTCAATCGCATTTCCCCGTCAACGACGTCGCCAAACAGGCATTCCCGGTGTTTGACCACGACCGTCACGAAATACGCGCCGGGAGAAGCGTAATCGAAACCGGGCAGGCGGATGGAGCGTCGCCGGTGGGTGTCCGGGTTGAAGGGCATGCTTCTAGCCTACGCCCAGCAGCGATGCGCCGAAATGTCAAGGTGCCCACGCTTATTGACCTTCAAAGAAGGAACGGCTATAGTTCTCGCCGTATTCCGAAAAACGCAGCGGTCGCTCAGCTGGTCGAGCCGGGGCCTCTTAAGCCCAGGGCCCTGGGTGCGATCCCCAGCCGCGGCACCAACCGGCGCCCCCGTCAGTGGGCGCCTTTTCGATTCCCTTCTACTTCCGCAGCCTCTTCAGGAGCATCGCGTCGAGCGACCAGGCGCCCGGGCCGTGCAGGAAGACGAGCAGGGAGGCCGCGGCGAGCAGCAGCTCGAACTCGTAGCCCATATAGCTGGAGAGCCCCTTGGCCGCCAGGATGGCCACGGCCATGTTGATGACGAACGCCGCGCCCCAGACGCGGGACAGCAGCCCGATGACGAGGAGCGCACCGCCGACCGTCTCGACCACGCCGACGAACGGCGCGAAGAAGGCGGGCGCGGGGATGCCGATCTTCTCGAAGAAGCCGACGGTCATCGCCGTGTTCTGGAGTTTGGGCAGGCCGTGCACGAGGAAGGTGACGCCGACGGTGGCGCGCAGGGCGAGGAGCCCGAGCGCCGCGGTCCATGGTCGCCTGAGCTGCGGGGGATCGATGAGCGTCTTCATAAGTGATGGTGTTTCGTCCAGTGTAGCGGTTTTCCGGGAACGAAAAAAGCGGCGACTCTCCCCGGTCGCCGCCTGCCTGCCTGTCGCGGGCGCTCAGCGGATGGCGAGCTCCGCGCCCACGAAGGGGTCGAACGTCAACGGCGAGATGATGACGCGCCGCCGCTTGTCCTTGAACGGCTTGTCGACGTGGCCGTGTCCGACCACCTCGATGCCGTGGCTCGTCGCGAGCCTGCGGACACGCTTGACGTCCTTCTCCGGGAGGATGAGCGCATAGCCCGCCCCCATGTTGTAGTTCGCGTACATGTCCCGCTCGGGGACCTTGCCGTGCCGCTGGATGAAGCGGAACACCGGCTGCGGCGTGGGGATCCCGTCGACCACGTAGGTGAAGGGTTTCCGCAGACGCATCAGCTTGCGCCAGCCGTGGCCCGTGACGTTGATCCCGTAGTGGATGTCCACGCCGGCCTCGAGCAGGTCCTGGACCAGGTCCGTGTAGATCACGGTCGGCGCCAGCAGCGCCTCGCCGAAGCATGAGCCGTCGTCGAGCCGGGCCAGGTAGCCGTCGCGCGTCTTCTCGGCGATCTCGCGCGCCAGCGTCAGCCCGTTGGCATGGATGCCCGAGGATGACAGCAGTACGATGGCGTCGCCCGCCGCGACGTCGCAGCGGATGACGCGCTTCTTGTCCGCGATGCCGTAGGCGGCGCCGGAGAGCTCCACCGTGTCGGGCGCGATGATGCCTTTGAGGATGGGCGTCTCGCCGCAACCCCAGGCGGCCCGGGCCAATGTGCAGCCCTTGGCCACGCCCCGGGCGTACTCGATGCAGCGTTCCTCGTCCGCGAACCATCCGCCGCTGCCGGCCGCCAGGTGCATGCCGACGACGAGCGGGGCGACGCCCAGGGTAGCCATGTCGTTGACGATCATGGCGACGACGTCCTGTCCGATGGCGCGCCAGTGCGCCGCGGTCCGCAGGCCGGATCGCCCGAGCGCGGACGCGACGGCAGCCTTGTCGGCCAGGGCCAACGCGCGGCCCAGTCCGTCGACGACCAGGTTCTTGGTGCCCAGGCCCTCGACGACGAAGCCGAGGTAGTGGCCGTGCCCCTTGACGAGGTGCACGCTCTCCCCGCGGCTCCAGGCCACGTCCTCGTAGCCGAAGCGTCCCAGGTTCTTGGCGTGCGCCAGCGTGCCCAAGGCCTCCTTCATGAAGAGCACCTTGGCGGGATCGACGTCGTCGTAATCGACCCCCGCCTGTGCGTACGCGTCCTTCTTCTGCGGTTCCGAATCTCCTGCCATGCGCTCCTCCGCGCGCAACCTTGCCAGAGCTCGAGAAAACGCACAATATGGAGCGCATGCGCCCCTAGCTCAACGGATAGAGCTCCGGTCTTCGGAACCGGCGATGGGGGTTCGATTCCCTCGGGGCGCACCAGCGCTCCGCAACATCTTCCCTATGCCCCCAAAGAAGACCGCCAAGCTCGAGAAGGCCCTGGCCTGCAAGGTCGTCCGCCATCCGCATGAGTTCCTGCGCGAGCTCCTCAACCTGCGCAACGAGCATCCCGAGCGCGAGCCCGAGATCGACCGCAAGATCCGCGAGACCTTCGAGTGCGAGCGCGCCCCGTTCATCCTGGACATGTCCGGCTTCTCGCGGACCGTCATCAAGCACGGCATCATCCACTACCTGGCGATGATCCGCCGCATGGTCAACGTGGCCATGCCCGCCATCACGGACAACAAAGGCGAGCTGGTGAAGCAGGAAGCCGACAACATCTTCGCCGTCTTCGCGGACCCGACGGACGCCGTGCACGCCGCCCAGGACGTCATCCGCGGGCTGGACGCGCTCAACACCGTGTTGCCGGACGAGAAGGACATCTACGTCTCCATCGGCATCGGGTACGGCGACATCCTGCTCGTCCCCGGCGAGGACTACTTCGGCAACGAGCTCAACCAGGCCTCCAAGCTCGGCGAGGACATCGCCGAGAAGGGCGAAGTGCTGCTCACCGAAGCTGCGCACGCCAAGATCACGGATCCCGACCTGAAATTCGAGAAGGTCGGCGCCTCCATCTCCGGCGTCAACCTCAAGTACTACCGGCTCAAGAAGTGAACAAAAAACGCCCCCACTCAGCAGGGGCGTTTTTGGTTCAGCCGTTGGTGCGCTCCTTTGGCCGGACGACGAGCGTCTCGGCGGCATCCTGCGTGATGAGCCCTTGGGCCACCAGCCGCTTGAGGTCCTGCGCCAGGGTGGACATGCCGTACTTGGCGTTGGTCTGGATGGTCGTGTCGATCTGGGCGGATTTGCCCTCCCGGATGAGGTTGGCGATGGCCGGGACGCTGAGCATCACCTCGCGCGCCGCGATGCGCCCGCCGCCGCGCTTGGGCAACAGCTGCTGGGTGACCACGGCCCGCAGCACCGAGGCCAGCTGCACGCGGATCTGGTCCTGCTGATAGGGCGGGAAGACGTCGATGACGCGCTCGATGGTCGTGGCCGCGCTGTAGGTGTGCAGCGTCGCGAAGACGAGGTGCCCGGTCTCGGCGAGGGTCAGCGTGGTGGCGATGGTCTCGAGGTCGCGCATCTCGCCGACCATGATGACGTCCGGGTCCTGACGCAGCAGGTGCTTGAGCCCCTCGGCGAAGCTGCGCATGTCGTCGCCCAACTGGCGCTGGCGGATGAGGGACTTCCCGGGAGGGAACAGGAACTCGATGGGATCCTCGAGGGTGATGATGTTGGCCGCGGTGCGGTCGTTGATGAGGTTGATGAGCGTGGCCAGCGTCGTCGATTTTCCGGAGCCGGTAGGTCCGGTGACGAGGATCAGCCCATGCGGGAGCTTGGTCAGGTCGGCCACGGCCTGCGGCAGGGAGAGCTCGGCGACGCTCGGGATCTTGACCGGCACGAGGCGCGCGGCCAGGCCGTATGCCCCTTTCTCCTTGTGGACGTTGACGCGGAAGCGCGCGCCCGCCGTGGTGTAGGCGGTGTCGAGCTCGAGGTCGGCCTCGAAGCGCGCCAACTGCTCTTTGGTGAGCATGGCCTCCACCAGCTGGCGGATGGCGACGGCGGACAGCGGCTTGGCGCCCTTGGCCGGAGCGAGCACGCCGTCGACGCGCAGCGTGGGCGGCTGGTCCGCGACGAGGTGCAGGTCGGAGGCCTTGGCGGCGACGGCCGTGGCGAACAGCGCGTCGGCGGCGGCCTTGGCGCGGGGGGCGGGCATAGCTCGCCTATTCTACCATCCTTTGACGGCGATGGCCTGCTCGGCCGCGGCCACTTGGGCCTCCTGCTTGCTCGTGCCCTCGCCTTTGGCGACGAGCTGGTCGCCGAGGAACACGCCTACCACGAAGCGCTTGGCGTGGTCCGGGCCGGTCTCCTCGAGCACGCGATAGCTCGGCGTCACGCCGAGACGCTCCTGGGCCGCCTCCTGGAAGCGGCTCTTGGGATCGACATACAGCTGATGTTCCAGGATGTAGGGCAGGCGCGAGAGCAGCGTCCGACCGATGAAGTCGCGGCAGGACTCCATCCCCTGGTCGAGATACAGCGCGCCGACGACGGCCTCGTAGGCGTTGGCCAGGATCTGCAGGCGCGCCTTGGAGCCGGTGTCCTTGGCTTCGCCGCGGGAGAGGTACAGATGCCGTTCGACGTCGAGCGCGCGGGTCACCTCCCCGAGCATCGTGGCGTTGACCAGCGCGGAGCGCCAGGTCGTGAGTTCGCCTTCGGGGTTGGGATAGTTCCGGTAGAGGTGTTCGGTGACGACGAGCTCGAGCACCGCATCGCCCAGGAACTCCAGCCGCTCGTTGTGGTCGAGCGGGAAGTCGGGGTGCTCGTTGAGGTAGGAACGGTGGACGAGGGCCTGACGGAGCAGCTCCGCGTCGCGGAAGGTCGCGCCGAGGGACTGCTGGAGGACGTCGAGATCGGTCATGCGGCAGGTGGTTTGGGCTTCTCTTCCTTCTTGTCGTTCTTGGGCGGCTCGAGGTCGACCTTCTTGAGCTCGCCGGCCTCGACACGGTCACGGTAGATGGCGCCGAGCACGCCGTTGACGAAGCGCCCGGACGACTCCCCGCCGAAGGTCTTGGCCAGCTCGATGGCCTCGTTGATGGCCACCTTGGAGGGTACCGTCTCCGACCAGATGAGCTCGGAGATGCCGAGGCGCAGGATGTTCTTGTCGACGAGCGTGATGGCCTCGAGCGGCCACTCCGGGGCGTACTTCACGATGGTCGCGTCGATGTCCTGTTGGTGAGCGAGCACGCCGTCGAGCAGCTCCTGGATGAAGCCGTGGTCGTCGAACTCCGGCGCGAACTCACGGAGCTGGTACGTCAAGGTCCCGGGGACGCTGCCGGGCTTCTGCCCGTTGAAGTCCCATTGGTAGAGGACCTGCATGGCGATCGTCCGCGCGAGATGCCGGTTGCTCATATCGTCGTGCCTCCTAAGGAGCGAAAGGGCGAAAGAACGAAAGACGAGGATCACTCGTCTTTCTTGGCGTCCTCCTCGTGCGCGTGGTCGTGGCTGGCGTGGTCGTGTGCGGCCCCGCTCAGCGTGGGTGCCGCGGCCTTGGCCTTCTCGGCCCGCTTGAGGGCCTTGCCCGCGGCCGCCTTGGCGGCAGGCAGCACCTGGCGCCCGGCGTAGTGGCCGCAGAATCGGCAGGCCATATGCGGGAGCACCGGCTTCTTGCAGCGCGGGCAGGTGCCGATCTGCATGCGCTTCAACGCGAAATGCGAGGCGCGGCGGCGCTTGTGGCTCGAGGTGCGGCGATGTCCAGGCAAACCCATAGCGGGAGGTTCAGTTCGTCGGCACTATAGCGCCCGCGCCGGAACTTGGCAAGACCCCCGGGTCGACCGGATGCCGAAGCGCCGCCCCCGAGGGAGCGGCGCTTTTTTCCTTCCTAGATGAAGGTCACCGTCGCCACCATGTCGCCCGTCTCCTTGAAGCGCATCAGCCGCACGCCCTGCGTGTCGCGGCCGAGCTTGGAGACCGAGCCGAACGGCAGCCGGATGACCTGCCCCTTCTGGGAGATGACGATGAGGTCGCGGTCGTCGGAGGACGACGAGACGTAGGCGCCGACTACCTCGCCGGTCTTGGGCGAGACGTGCATGCATCGGATGCCGGAACCGCCGCGGCCCTGGAGCTTGAACTCCTTGATGGCCGTGCGTTTGCCCATGCCGTTCTCGGCGACGACGAAGAGCTCGAGCAGGTCCTTCTTCACGAGCCCCGGATCGACGATGTCCATGCCCACCACGCGGTCCCCCTTCTTCTTGAGCTTGATGCCGCGCACCCCGGCGGCGGCGCGGCCCATGGGGCGGGCGGTCTTCTCGGAGAAACGGATGCTCTGCCCCTGCGCGGTGACCAGGATGACCTCGTCCTCACCGGTCGAGGGGCGCACCCACTCCAGGTTGTCCTCGTCCTTGAGCTTGATGGCGATGAGCCCGTTGGAACGCAGGTTCTTGAAGTCCTCGATGGCCGTCTTCTTGACGTTGCCGTTCCTGGTGACCATGACCAGGAACTTCTGCTCGCCGAGGTCGGGCACGGAGAGCACGGCCGTGACCTTCTCGCCGGGCGCGAGCTGCAGGAAGTTGACGAGCGCCTGGCCCTTGGCCGTGCGCGAGCCCTGCGGGAGGTCGTAGGCCTTGAGGCCGAAGACGCGCCCGCGCGACGTGAAGAACAGCATGTCGGCGTGCGTATTGGTCGTGAAGAGGTGCTCGACGACGTCCTCTTCCTTGGTGGTCACGCCGATGACGCCCTTGCCGCCGCGGGCTTGGGTCTTGAAGGTGTCCGGCGGCACGCGCTTCACGTAGCCGTCGGCCGTGACCATGACGATGGTCGGCTCGTTGGGGATGAGGTCCTCGGCGGAGAACTCCTTCACGCCATGGGCCACGATCTGCGTCTTGCGGTCGTCGCCGTACTTCTCCTTGATCTCGCCGGTCTCCCGCTTGATGAGCGCGCGGATCTTCTTCTGCGAAGCCAGCAGCGCCTCGAGCTCCTTGATGAGCGAGAGCTTCTCCTTGAGCTCGGTCTCGACGCGCAGCCGCTCCAGGTTGGCGAGGGCCTGGAGGCGCATCTCGAGGATGGCCACGGTCTGGGGCTCGGTCAGCTTGAACTTCTTGATCAGGTTGACCTTGGCCTCGTCCTTGTCCGCGGACTTCTTGATGGTGTCGATGATCTTGTCGATGTGCAGCAGCGCGATCTTGAGCCCCTCGAGGATGTGGGCGCGGTCCTTGGCGCGGGAGAGCTCGTAGGCCGCGCGGCGGCGCACCACCTGCTCGCGGTGCTTGATGAACTCCTCGAGGATGCTCTTGAGGTTCAGGACCCGCGGCTGCAGCCCGTCGACCAGCGCCAGCGTGTTCATGTGGAAGCTGGTCTGCAGGTCCGTGGAGAGGAACAGCTTGTTGAGGACCTTCTTGGGGTAGGCGTCGCGCTTGAGCTCGATGACCACGCGCACCCCCTCCTTGCTGGACTCGTCGCGCAGGTCCTTGATGCCCTCGAGCTGCTTGTTGCGCACGAGGTCGGCGATCTTCTCGATGAGCGTGGCCTTGTTCACCTGGTAGGGCACCTCGGTGATGAGGATCTTGGCGCCGCCGCCCTCGTCGACGATCTCCGTCTTGGCGCGCATGACGATGCTGCCGCGGCCGGTGGCGTAGGCGGCGGCGATGTCCTTGGTGCCGTAGATGATGCCCCCCGTCGGGAAATCCGGCCCGGGGATGAGCTTGGCGAGGTCGGCGATGGTCGCCTCGGGCGTGTCGAGGAGCAGCATGATGCCGTCGCAGATCTCGCGCAGGTTATGCGGCGGGATGTTGGTGGCCATGCCCACGGCGATGCCGACCGTGCCGTTCAGGAGCAGCCCGGGCAGCTTGGCAGGCAACACGACAGGCTCCTTCTGCGAACCGTCGTAGTTGGGGGCCAGGTCGACCGTGTCCTTGTCGATGTCGAGCAAGAGCTCCTCGGCCACCGGGGAGAGCTTGGCCTCGGTGTAGCGCATGGCCGCTGCGCCGTCGCCGTCCATGGAGCCGAAGTTGCCCTGGCCGCGGATGCGCGGATAGCGCTCCGCGAAATCCTGGGCCATGCGCACCATGGCGTCGTAGACGGACTGGTCGCCGTGCGGGTGGTACTTGCCGAGCACTTCGCCGACCACGGTCGCCGACTTACGGAACTTGGCGTTGGCGCGCAGGCCCATGGACCACATCGCGTAGAGGATGCGGCGCTGCACGGGCTTGAGGCCGTCGCGGACGTCCGGCAGGGCGCGCTGCACGATCACGCTCATCGCGTAATCGAGATAGCTCGTCTGCATCTCCTCGACGATGGGCCGCGGGGCGATGCGGCCGGCCGTCTCCTCGGGCGGTTCGGGGGGGATCGGGGCTTTCTTCTTGGCCATACGGGATCAGCGGGGGTTCGGGACGGTGGACGTCGCGGCGAGACGTTCGCTCATGGCATCGATCGCGCCCTGCAGCGAGGCGGCCGCGGCGGCGTTGGTCGCGGCGGTGCTCGTGGGGGCGAGCGCGCCGAGCCGGGCGCTGATGCGGCCGAACTGCTCGGCGACGCGCGCCCGCACCTCGCTCACGCTCTCCCCGGCAGGGGTGCCGGGACCGGCGAGCACGGCCGCGCGCAGCGCGACGAGCCAACCGATGGCCAACGCCACGGTGAAGATGCCGGCGCCGATGAAGACGCCGCGCCGGCGGCGGTCGTGGCTGGCGGCGTCGAGCGCATAGCCCTCGTGCCGCGGCAGCCCGCGGTAGACGGCGCGCTCGAAGGCCTCGACCTCGGGGCGGAAGCGCGGATCCTCCTCCGGCACGCTGCCGACGGGGCCGGGCATCTGTTCCTCAAAACCAAGCGGCTCCTGCTCGTGGACGGCGCGCTCCTCGCCCGTGGCACGCTCCCGGACGTACTCGCGCAGGTCCTGGTCGCTGCGGCGCTCGGTGGGCATATCAGCTGCGGCTGAAGAGGTAGAACGCGGTGGACTCCTGCGGCAGGTCCTTGCGCGCGAGCTTGAGCTTCTCGACCTTCTCCGGCGTGCCGCCGATCTCGCGGAAGAACTTCTCCGGCGCGTCGAGCTTCATGGCGATGTCCTTGTCCGCGAAATGCATGGGGATGACCACGCGCGGCTCGAGCCGGTTGACGATCTCCACGGCCTCGGCGGCGCCGATGGTCGAACCCTGCCCGCCGACCGGCACGAAGAGCACGTCGATGTCCTCGAGCCGCGAGAGTTCGGTGTCGGTCAACGGATGGCCGATGTCGCCCAGATGCGCCAGGGAAAGGTCGCCGATCTCGAAGCGGAAGAGGGTATTGGGCCCTTCCTTCTTGCCTTTGGGCGCGCCGTGCCGCGAGGGGATGCCGTAGACGAAGATCTCCTTCACCTCGTACTCGCCCGGACCGCGGATGATGAACGGCTCCCCGCCGACGAGCTCGGCCGCGCTATGGGCGAGGTGCTCGTGGGAGAGCGTCACGAGGTCCCCGGCAAGTCCACGCGGCAGCTTGACCCCCATGTCGTGCGGGAAGGGATCGGTGACGATGGCCACCTCGTCCGTCTCGGTCTTCGCCAGGATACGGAAGCAGGAAAGCCCGTGCCAGGTGATCGTCAGGGAGGCCATACAAAAAAAGGCGATCGGAACGCCCGTACTGTACCAGCCGAGGTGCCGGAAATCAATGGCTATTCGAAGAGCTCGATGACGCCCTGGTAATACTCGATCTCGCCCAAAACGTCCTCCCGCGTCACGTCATGCTCGACCCCGGACCAGCCCTCCTCGAAGGCCTTGATCTTGCCGCGGATCTCCGGCCCCCACTTCTCGGAGCGCTCGGCCATGGCGGCCAGGACGGCGATCTTGCTTTCGATCTCCTTCTGCTCGGCCTTGTAGCGTTCGATGTGCAGGTCGCACTCCCCGCTCTTCTCGCCCAGGCACATCTCCTGGATCTCGCGGGAGACGCGGTCGTGCACGGCGAGCTTGGCCTCGACCACCGCGGCGCGCTCGTCCGGCGAGAAGAAGACCTCGAAGAGCGCCCCGCCCTGGCGGACGTCTTCGACGCGGCCGCCCTTGGCCAGGAAGTTGAGGTACTTCTCCTTGAGCCCGCGACGCGCAAGCTCCTCCTGGAGATAGCGGTCCTCGCGCACCCGACCTTCGGCGTCGTGGATACGCGCGAAGGCGCGACGGAACGGCCAGATCTCCTTGCCGAAGGCGACGATGTGCCGTTCGATCTCGGCCACGGGGGTCGCGTCGTCCGCGGCGAGCCGCTCCACTTCGGCGAGCATCGCGGCGCGCCGCGCCGCATCGAAGAACGCCGGGGCCTTTTCGACGGAGAAGCGCAGCAGGTCCAGGGTGTGTTGGAAGGGGTGCGGCATATCAGTCCTCGCCGAACATGTCGACGGCCTCCGGCTGCGGGCGTTCCGGCGCCGCGGCGGGCGCGGACGGCCCGCGTTCCACGCGGTCCGCGCCGGAGAACCCGCCGAGGGCGCCGCCGCCTGGGCGCGACGCCTCGCGCGCCGCCTGGCCGATGGCGCGCCCGCCGACCGCCGGGGCCTGGGCGCGGTGCGCGGACGGCTCCTCCTTTTTGGCGGCGGGACCGCGCGCGAGCGCCTTGGTGATCTCGGCCTTCTTCTTCTCTTCCTCGACCATCCGCTCACGCATGGTGAGCATCTTGCGGGCGGCCACGACCTTCGGGTCCGGCCCCTTGGCGGCCGATGCCTCCTTGATCTGCCGATCGAACCCGGCGGCCGTGGTGTGGCGCGACGAGGCCTTGAAGAGGCCCTCGTCCTTCATCTTCTTGAGGAACTTCTGCGCCTGGTAGCCTTTGACGCTGCCGCTGTGGGCCGGATTGATGCCAGCCTTGCGCATCAGGGAATCGACCATGCCGCGCTTGGCGCTGGTCAGGTTCTTCTGCACCACGGTCTTGAGCGCCTTGCGGGAGACGTCGGACATACGTACCTATTATATACGTCCGCGCCCGCGGCCTGTAGGGGCTTGCCAATATCGGGCCGTTCGGCTACATTCCCGGCACCTCATATCCACCCCTCCGGGGGACTTGGTGGCGGAAAAGCCCCAGGTTAAGAGACGTTTCCCATGTCAGACGCAACGCAGACCAAAGCCCCGATGACCGAATTCGAGCGCCTCCTCGAGGAGAGCGGCATGACCGCCATCCCCAAGGTCGGCGACGTGGTCACGGGCACGGTCATTTCCTTCGCCAAGAACGAGGTCCGCATCGACATCCCCAGCTTCAAGACCGGCGTCGTGCGCGGCCGCGAGATCTTCTCCGAATCCGCCGAGGTCGCCGCGCTCAAGCCCGGCGATGAGGTCGAGGCCACGGTGCTGGCGCTCGAGAACGAGCACGGCAACCTGGAGCTGTCCTTCCGCTCGGCCGGCCACCGCAAGGCCTGGGACGCCATCCTCACCGCCCACAAGGCCGGTGCGGCGCTCGAGGTGACCATCGTCGAGGCCAACAAGGGCGGCCTCATGGTCCGGGTCAACCACATGATGGGCTTCCTGCCGGTCTCGCAGCTGGCGCCGGAGCACTACCCGCGCGTCACCGGCGGCGACAAGTCCAAGATCCTCGAGAAGCTCAAGTCCTTCGTCGGCCAGAGCCTCAAGGTGAAGGTGCTCGACGCCAACGAGGCCAACGAGAAGCTGATCGTCTCGGAGAAGGCCGTCTGGGAAGACGAGCAGGCCGCGGTCATCGCCAAGTACAAGATCGGCGACACCGTCACCGGCACGGTCACCGCGCTCACGGACTTCGGTGCCTTCGTGAAGTTCGACACGCTCGAGGGCCTGGTCCACATCTCGGAGATCGCCTGGCAGCGCATCGACCACCCGCGCGACGTCCTCCAGGTCGGCCAGGAGGTCACGTGCCAGG
Organism: uncultured Gammaproteobacteria bacterium; assembly: GCA_964648865.1. Taxonomy (GTDB): domain Bacteria; phylum Patescibacteriota; class Patescibacteriia; order 2-12-FULL-57-11; family 2-12-FULL-57-11; genus SCUL01. Next base: position 57,970 of record CAZYLV010000004.1, read on the forward strand.
TCATCGGCATCCAGGGCTCCAAGATCTTCCTCTCCATGAAGAAGCTCGTCGACGACCCCTGGAAGAACGTCGGCGACAAGTACCACGTCGGCCAGATCGTGCGCGGCAAGATCATCAAGGCCAATCCCTTCGGCTTCTTCGTGGAGCTGGACCCGGACATCCACGGGCTGGCCCACGTCAGCGAACTCTCGCACAAGCCGGTCAAGGATCCGCTCGAGGTCGCCAAGGTCGGCGAGGAGAAGACCTTCAAGATCGTCTCCATCGAGCCGGAGAGCCATCGGCTCGGCCTCTCCCTGAAGGCGCTCGAGGAAGCGCCCAAGGCCGAAGAGAAGACCGAGGCCGCCGCGGCCTGAGTCCCAAACCGCTCCCGCATCCGCGGGGGCGGTTTTGCGTCTCGGGCGGTTGCCCGCGCGGCCCGGAACCCTCTATACTTCCAGAGGAAACCTATGAAAATCTCCCGACAGCTCATCATCTTCCTGGTCCTGCTCGCCGTCTTCGTCGGGCTCCTCTCGACCATGTCGCTCGACCTCACCGGTGTGGCCAAGGTGGACCTGCCGACCGTCGCCCGCCACATCGAGGAAGGCAAGGTCCGGAAGATCGAGATCGACGGCGACGCGGTGCTCATCGAGCTCACCGACGGCCGCAAGGAACGCAGCATCAAGGAGGCGCAGGACAGCTTCGCCGCGCAGATGGCCTCCTTCGGCATCTCGGCCGAGGAGCTCTCGAGCGTGGCCGTTGAAGTGAAGGAGATCTCCCCGGTGACGCTGTGGGTCGGGACGCTCTTGCCCATCATCCTGCCGCTCCTCATCATCGCCGGCTTCATCATGTTCATGATGCGGCAGGTGCAGGGCGCCAACACGCGGGCCATGACCTTCGGCCAGAGCGGCGCACGCGAGATCCCCAAGGACACCAAGGACCGCATCACCTTCAAGGACGTGGCCGGCGTCAAGGAAGCCAAGGAGGAGCTCACCGAGATCGTCGAGTTCCTCAAGTCGCCCAAGAAGTTCGCCGTGCTCGGCGCCAAGATCCCCAAAGGCGTGCTGCTCATGGGCTCGCCCGGCACCGGCAAGACGTTGCTCGCCCGCGCCGTGGCCGGCGAGGCCAACGTGCCTTTCTTCCACATCTCCGGCTCGGAGTTCGTGGAGATGTTCGTCGGCGTCGGCGCGGCCCGCGTGCGCGACCTCTTCACCCGGGCCAAGAAGCACGCGCCGTGCATCGTCTTCATCGACGAGATCGACGCCGTCGGCCGCCAGCGCGGCGCGGGCCTCGGCGGTTCCCACGACGAGCGCGAGCAGACCCTGAACCAGATCCTGGTGGAGATGGACGGCTTCGAGCCCAACCAGGGCGTCATCGTGATGGCCGCCACCAACCGCCCGGACGTCCTCGACCCGGCGCTGCTGCGCCCCGGCCGCTTCGACCGCCGGGTGACGCTCGATCCCCCGGACATCCAGGCCCGCGAAGCCATCCTCAAGATCCACGCCCGGGGCAAGCCGCTCGCCGATGACGTCGACCTGCGCAAGATCGCCGAGCGCACGCCCGGCTTCACCGGCGCCGACCTCCAGAACCTGCTCAACGAGGCCGCCATCCTGGCGGCGCGGCAGAACAAGCGCATCGTCGGCATGGGCGAGATCCTGCCGTCGATCGAGAAGGTCCTGCTCGGTCCGGAGCGCAAGAGCCACATCCTCACGGAGCGCGAACGGCTCGTGACGGCATACCATGAGGGCGGACACGCGCTCGTGGCCCACGAGCTCAGCCATACCGATCCGGTGCGCAAGATCTCCATCGTCTCCCGCGGCATGGCCGCCGGCTACACCCTCAAGCTCCCCACCGAGGACCGCCAGATGCGCACCCGCGCGGAGTTCCTCGACGACATCGCGGTGGCGCTCGGCGGGTACGTGGCCGAGCGGCAGGTCTTCGGCGACCTCACGACCGGTTCCTCCAACGATATCAAGAACGCCAACCGCATGGCACGCGCGCTCGTCACCCGCTACGGCATGAGCGACGCGCTCGGTCCGCGGACCTTCGGCGAACAGGAGGAGATGATCTTCCTCGGCAAGCAGATCAGCGAGGTGCGCGACTACTCCGACAAGACCGCGCAGCTCGTGGACGAGGAGATCGCCCGCATCGTCACCGAGGCCATGAAGGTCGCCGAGGGCATCCTCAAGAAGAAACGCGCCAAGCTCGACGAGATCGCCGACCTGCTGCTCGAGAAGGAGACCATCGAGCAGGAGGAGTTCGAGGCGCTCTTCGAGGAACATCCCCACCTCACCAGGCCCACGGTCGAGATCCCGTCGGCGGCGCGCCCCGCCAAAGGCCCGGGCCCGGCGCTCAAGCCCAAAGAAGCCGCAGCGTAACCCATAACCAGGAGGTATGCCCAAGAACGAACAGACGCTGTATCGCCACGTGCTCGCCGACGCCTGGAAGCTCGCCTGGCGACGGCGCGGCCTCTGGCCCTTCGCCTTCTTCGCCTCGCTGGCGGCGACCGGCGGCATCGTCGACGTGATCCTGCGCAGCGGCGACGACATCTTCCGGGCCGAGGTGGCCCGCCTGGCGGGGGCGCCCGCCGCATCCGTGGCGCAGATGCTGCGGCTGGTCGGCCCCACGGTGCTCTCCGCGCCCCCCGGCTGGCTCGTGCTCTCCGCCGTCCTCGGGATGCTGGTGGTGGCCGCCCTCGTCTGGGTGGCGCTGGTCTGCCAAGGCGCGCTCATCGCCGGCATCTCCGCCGACGAGCTGAAGACCGACTCGCGCAAGGCGCTCGGCCGCGGCATCGCCGCCTTCTGGCCGCTCTTCGGCATCAACGTCATCTACCGCGTGCTCATCGCGGCGACGGTCTTCGCCACGGCCGTGCCCTTCGCCGCCGCGCTCGAGCGCAGCGCGCCGGGGACCATGCTGCTGTACCTGCTGACCTACGTGGCATTCGTGCTCGTGGGCACCATGCTCGCCATCATCGCCGTCTTCACGGCCGTCGACGTCACGGCCTCCGGTTCGTCGCTCTGGCACGCCGCCAAGAACGCGGCGCGCACCTTCGGCCGCCACTGGGTGATCTCGCTCGAGGCGGCGCTGGTGGTCTTCGGCATCGACGTCCTGGCAGGCGTGGCGCTCCTCATCGGCGCGACGCTGCTCTCCGTGCCGCTCGTGCTCTTCCTGCTCGTCATGCGGGCCATCGGCACGGCCGCCGGCATGTGGGTCTTCCTCACGGTCTTCCTGGCGCTGCTCTCCGGCTGGATCATCCTCTTGGCCTCCTTCGCCACGACGCTGCGCTACGCCGTCTGGACGCTGCTCTATGAGCGGCTGCAGTCCCGCTCCGTGACCGCCAAGATCGTCCGCGTCCTGCGCGCCATCCCGACCGTGTTCCGGGAGGCCGGCGCACGCCGTTGATCCCCCGCCCCATGGCCGACCAGACCCCCGCCCCGCACCTCCCAAAGATCGCCGAATCGGCCACCGCCGAGCGACTCGGCGAGAAGATGCAGGCCATCGAGCTGCGGGCCAAGGAACAGGAGGTCGCGGTCAAGGCGGCCTCGATGGGCGTCCCCTACATCGACCTGGTCGGGTTCGCCATCAGCCCGGAGGCGCTCTCGCTGGTGCCGCGCGAGCAGGCCGAGGCGCTCCAGGCCATCTGCTTCCTCTCGACCGGCGACGAGGTGCGCGTCGGCGCCGTGGACCCGGCGACGCCCGAGGTCCAGGAGCTGCTCCACCAGGTGCGCGAGCGCGCCAACTCCAACGGCGCCGTCTACATGGTCTCGCCGCACAGCTTCAAGACGGCCGTGAAGCTCTACGACGCGCTCCCCAGGATCCGCAAGATCGTCAAGGGCGTGGAGATCTCCGAGGCCGACCTGGGACGCTTCGCCGGCGCCGGCGGCGACTTCACCACGCTCCAGGCCGAGCTCAAGAAGGCCACGGTCACCGACGTCGTCACCATCATCATCGCCGCGGCCCTGAACGCCAACGCCTCGGACGTCCACGTCGAGGCCGAGGAGGGGGGCATCGCCGTGCGCTTCCGCCTCGACGGCATCCTCCACGATGTGGCCACGCTCGGGCGCGACCTCTGGCCCAAGGTGGCCAGCCGCATCAAGCTGCTCGCCGGGCTCAAGATCAACGTCACAGACCGCCCGCAGGACGGCCGCTTCACCATCTTCCTCACCAAGGACAAGATCGACGTCCGCGTCTCCATGCTGCCGACCACCTGGGGCGAGTCCGTGGTGATGCGCCTCCTGCGCGCCTCGGGCGCCGGCAAGTCCGCGGACTTCCTGAACCTCGGCATCCGCGGCCGGGCCTTCGAGGAGCTCAAGAAGCAGGTCGAGCGGCCGAACGGCATGATCGTCACCACCGGCCCTACCGGCTCCGGCAAGACGACCACGCTCTACTCGGTGCTCAAGCACCTCAACTCGCCGGAGATGAAGATCATCACCCTCGAGGACCCGGTCGAGTACAAGCTCGAGGGCATCAACCAGTCGCAGATCGACCACAGCAAGGACTACACCTTCGCCAAGGGGCTGCGCTCCATCCTCCGCCAGGACCCGGACGTGGTCATGGTCGGCGAGATCCGCGACCTCGAGACCGCCGAGATCGCCATCCAGGCGGCGCTCACCGGCCACCTCGTGGTCTCGACCATCCACACCAACTCGGCCTCCGGCGCCATCCCCCGCTTCCTCTCGATGGGCGTGAAGCCCTTCCTGCTCGCGCCCGCGCTCAACGCCGTCATCGGCCAGCGGCTGGTGCGCCGCATCTGCCAGGAGTGTCTCGAAGAAGACCGGCTCGACGACGCCACCGTGGCGAGGGTCAAGAAGATCCTCGGCGCCATCCCCGAGGCATCCGGCGAGAAGGTCGACCTGGCGAAGCTGGCGTTCTGGAAGGGCGGCGGCTGCACGGCCTGCATGGGGCTCGGCTACAAGGGCCGCATCGGCATCTACGAGATCATGATCATGGACAAGGACATCGAGAAGGTCATCCTCTCGGAGAAGGTCTCGGAGTATGAGATGCAGGAGATCGCCGTCTCCAAGGGCATGGTCACCATGGTCCAGGACGGGCTCTTGAAGGCGCTCGACAAGATCACCTCGGTCGAGGAAGTCTTCCGCACGGCGAGCGAGGGTTAAACCGCACGGACCGATCGCATCTTGCCGCGATGGCTGAACTCCAGCCATCGCGTGCGCTTTTCCGGGAGGAGATGCGCGACCTTCTCCGCCCACTCCACGACGACCACGGCGTTCTCGAGGACGAAGTAATCCGCGACCCCGAGTCCCAGGAACTCGGCGTCGGATTTCAGGCGATAGGCGTCGAGATGCACGAGCTGATGGATCCGCGGATGCGGCGCGGCGTGCACGTGCATGAGCGTGAAGGTGGGACTCGTGATCTTCTCGGCCACGCCCAGGTGCGCCGCGAGCCGCTGCACGAAGGCCGTCTTTCCTGCGCCGAGCGGCCCGGTGAGCGCGAGCGTCTCGCCGCCGCGCAGGTCGTGTGCCGCCTGCTGGGCGAAGGCATCGAGCTTGGCGAGCGTGGAGATGTCGAATCGCATGTTCGTAGGGGCGTGATTCATCACGCCCGTCCGAGTTCCCAGCCGGAATCCGGCGCCAGCGTCAGCGGGTCGGCGAAACGCTTTTGCTTCAACGCGAAGTATCCGGCCGCGGCGATCATCGCGGCGTTGTCTGAGGTCCACGGCAGATCGGGCTCGGCATAGCGCGCCCGCGGCAGGCGCTCGGCCACGGCCGCGGCAAGCAGCGTGCGCAGCCGCGTGTTGGCCGCGACGCCGCCGCCCAAGAGCACCGTCTTAGCACGTGCTCTCTTGGCTGCGGCAATGGTCTTCGTCACGAGCACCTCGCAGACGGCTTCTTCGAACGACGCACAGAGGTCGGCGGGCTTGGGTTTCTTCCCCCGTGCTTCCAGGATGCCGCGCACCGCGGTCTTGAGCCCCGAGAAACTGAAATCGAAATCCCTAGAAGCGATCATCGGCCGCGGCAGCTTCACCGTGCGCGGATCGCCTTTCCTCGCGAGTGCCGCGACGGCCGGTCCGCCCGGATACCCGAGCCCCAAGAGCTGCGCCACCTTGTCGAAGGCCTCGCCGGCGGCATCGTCGCGCGTCGCGCCGAGCAGCTCATACTGCCCGAGCCTCTTCACGCGCAACAGCTCGGTGTGTCCGCCGGAGACGATGAGCGCCACGGCGGGGAAAGCGATGCGCGGGTTGGTGAGCCAATTAGCGGCGATATGGCCCTCGATGTGGTTGACGGCCAGGAGGGGCACGGCGCGCCGTGCCCCTACAGACCAGAGCCAGGCCAACGTACGGCCGACATCGACGCCGACACGAAGCGACGTGATGAGCCCGGGTCCGGCCGTCACGGCGATGGCGTCGGCCTTGGGGCGGCGCACGTCGCCGAGGAGCTTCTTCAGCACCGGGAAGATGGTCTCGGCGTGTTCCCGCGCCGCGACCTCCGGCACCACGCCGCCGTACTTCTTGTGGATCAGCACCTGGGAAGCGGTCAGCACCTTCTCCACACGGAACTTCCCACGCTCCGCCGTGAGGAGCGCGAGCGAGGTCTCGTCGCAGGAGGTTTCGATGCCCAGGATGCGCATGCAGGCGATTGTACGGGCGAAACGGGGGCGAGACAATACGCTTTTGTAGTCCCCGCACCCACACCAAAGAAAAGTGAGTGCGAGAGATTCGCCTTTGTTTAGAGCAAACTTTAACGCTTGTAGACAATGTAACTTAGTGATTGACATTAGTTATGAGTGCATGTAAACTGCTACTTGCTAATGTCTAAGCTATGGCACTAATCGATCGAGAGGAGGTTCTGAAGGTGCTTCGCGGATTCAATCCTTGGTGGGCCACTGGGAAAATTCCCGACTCCTTTCTCAAAAAACTGAAGAGAACACCATACTTTGAGGTGGAAAAGATACTCGACGTCGCTGGACTAAAGAGAGCGATTGTTTTGTCCGGTCCCAGACGAGTTGGGAAGACGACGATTTTGTATCAAATCGCCAACTCGGCGATTTACGAAAGACGGATTCATCCGTCGCAGGTGCTCTATCTAACCCTTGAACATCCGGTGCTGAAGCTGATGCCTATCGACGAGATCCTCAACATTTACGACCAAGAGATTGCTCCGTCCGGCAAAGAAAAGTGGGTGCTCCTAGACGAGCTCCAATACATTGATGAGCCGACTAAATGGCTGAAGATTCTGGTCGACCAGCACCCCGACTGGAAAATTATCGTCACCGGATCGGCAAGCATAGTTTTTCGATCGAAGGACAAGGAGTCTGGAGTCGGACGGTGGGTTACTGTTCTGGTACCACCGTTGTCCTTCTACGAGTACATCGCCCTGAGACATGAAGAGCATAAAAATAATGTTACACCTCCAGAGATTCCTGAGGATGTAAACCCTCTAAACCTTGGCGCTCTCAATTCGCGCGACCGACAACAGCTACTAAGCCAACTCAAACCGCTAAAAAGAGAGTTCAATACCTATCTACTTCAGGGCGGCTTCCCCGACACGGCACTTCAAGAAGACCTTTCACTCGCACAACGGCTGCTCAGAGAAGACATCGTCGACAAGGTTCTAAAGAGAGACATGGCAGCGTTTTATGGTGTGAGGAAACTACAAGAACTGGAGCGCCTCTTCGTTTACCTTTGCATCCACAATGGCGAGGTCGTAAACGAGCAAACAATCAGCAATGAGCTTAACATCAGTCGTCCGACAGTATCGTCACTTCTGAGAAACCTTGAAGGGGCACACCTTATAAGGCCATTGAGCGGACTATCCCTAACAGGGAAGAAGGCGTTGAAGGGGCGTGTCAAATGGTACCTAACTGACCCATCAATCAGAAACGCGGTTCTCCTTAGGGGAACAGAAATGTTGAATGATCCACGGGATTTGGGGATGGTCGTAGAATCAGTGGTAATTAACCAGTTGGCCACATACTCGTACCCCACCAGGCCTAGGCTTGGTTATTGGAAAGACAGGAAGGGTCGTGAGGTGGACCTAATCATTGATGCACCGACAAAAAAACGTGTTGCGGTTGAGGTTAAGTATCGAGAGGATCCGAGAATCAGCTCTGACGATGGAATGACTAGATACCTTGAGGGCAATCCGGATGCCCAAGGCATTGTTGTTACTAAAGACGCTGAAGACTTTGAGACCCAGGCAGCAAATAACGGACAATGGTCTGTAACCTTAATCCCAGCATACGTCTTTCTCTATATCTTGGGGCATTTTGAACGCCGTAGACATAAGAAGGTTTGAAACCCTGGACAGAATCCGAGACTCCGAGTAAGTCAGGGGGCAGGTCTTCACAACAGAAAGGACCGAGGCGATGGAACGGTTGGTCATCGAGAAAACGCTCGGCATCCCGGCCGAGGAGGTGCTCGCCAAACAGCACAACCTCTGGATGGGCATCAGCAACAGCGGATGGTTCGAGGAACATCTCGAACAGATCGTGCTCTGGGCACTCGCCCACACCAAGGAGAAGCTCCTGGTCGTCGTGCCCGGTCGGCTGTGGGCGGTCAACCTCCACCACGTCGACAAAAAGAGCCGCGCCCGCGCGCTCCGTCTCGCCTTCGCCAAGGAGGCGCAGTACTATAAGCGGATCCACGACGCGCTGCCGGCGGACGCCGAGGGCCGCGTGCGCATCGTCGGCTACGACGAAATCCTGACGGCCGGATACGTCCACTGGCGCGAGCTGTTCTACCGCGCCTTCAGTGAGGAAGGGCCGTTCTACGACCGCGTCATGGACATCGCGCGGGACTACCTCGCCAGCCGAGGCCGCACGATCAACAAGGACCGTCTTGAGGCGGCGGCACTCTACCAGCTGCAGGAACTGCCGATGTTCCTGGGGCCGCTCCGGACGATCGGGGACGACACGCCCTACACGGCCAACGTCTACCCGGGGCTCACCAAGTTCGATGAGCTCGTGCGCGACCTTATCGGCGGCGGCGTGCTGCCGGACATCAATGCCGGATTCGGCATCACCTGCGATTCCAGCGGTTTCGTGAGCGTCGCCTTCACGGAGGAAAAGTGAGCATGTCGGAACCCGTCATCCGCAAGATGCGGCCGGACGATGTCGAGCAGGTCCTGCGCCTCGGGCAGGACAACCCGGAGTTCTCGGTCTCCGAGAGCGCGCCGGGCTTCTGGAGCGAGAAGCAGCTGCTGCGCTGGAGCCGCAGCCGCGAGGATCTGATGCTCGTGGCCGAGGCCGACGGCGAGATCGTCGGCTTCTCCTTCTACGCCTGCCACATCCCCACCGGGAAGGCGCAGTGGGAGAACCTCTGGGTGCACCCCGCGTGGCGCCACCAGGGCGTGGGGACGCGGCTCGCCGAGACGGCGCTCTCGAGCCTGCGTAAGCGGCGCTTCACCATCCTCGTCGGCTTCGCCAAGGCCGGCAACGCCGCGGGACTCGGCTTCCTGCAGCGCTACGGGCTCGTCCTCGGCGAACGCGGAATCTGGGTCGACCGGCGCATCTGAACGCACTCTCTTCGGAGAGTGTCTTTTTTTACGCAAAGAAAAAGCCGCGCGGGGTTGCCGTGCGGCGCTGCCTGCAGCGCGTCTCAGACGGGGCCGGGGCTCGGATGCTCCGCTGCATGGATCCGCTCGAGCGTCGCGTCGAGGAGCGTGGCGAAGCGCTCGGCCGCCTTGGCCGCGGTCTCGACGACCTCGGCGTGCGAGAGCGGCTGGTCCGTGACGCCCGCGGCGTGGTTGGTCACGCACGAGAGGCCGAGCACGCGCCTGCCCATGTGGCGCAGCGCGATGACCTCGGGCACCGTGGACATCCCGGCCAGATCCGCGCCGAGCGCGCGAAGCATGCGCACCTCGGCCGGCGTCTCGTACTGCGGCCCGGGCATCATGGCGTAGACGCCCTCGCGCAGCTCGCTGTTGAAGCACGAGCGTGCCGCCGCCTGGGCGAACGCGCGGAGCTCGGGATCGTAGGCCGCGGTCATGTCCGGGAAGCGCGGGCCGAACGCGTCGGCGTTCATCCCGCGCAGGGGTGAGGCCAGCGCCAGGTTGAGATGGTCGCGGATGATCACCAGCTCGCCCGGCCTGTACTCCGTGTTCACCCCGCCCGAGGCGCAGGTGACGATGAACGTGTCCACCCCGAGCCGGGCCAGCGCCCGCACCGCGAAGACCACGTCCGAGAGCGGATGTCCCTCGTAGGCGTGGACCCGGCCGGCCAACAGCAGGGTGCCGCCGTCGGCGGTCAGGTGCAGCCGGCCGTCGTGCCCCCTGACCGCCGGGCGCGGAAAGCCGATCTCCTCGTAGGCGACCGACCGCTCGGCGCGCGCGGCATACCCGCCAAGCCCCGAACCCAGCACCACAGCCGCGGTCGGCCGGACTCCGTCGAGCCAGCGCGAGACCTCGAACCGCGCGTTCAGGATCTTGTTCTCGTCCGCATTCAGCTTCATCCGTCCTCCTTCGTCGCCACGCGACGTGGCGCGACCCTAGCAGGACATGGCCGTCCGGGCAACCCTCGTCCATTGACGTGGGCCGGAAAAACGCGTATCTTCTGCGCACGCGGCCCCTTCGTCTATCGGTTAGGACAGCGGCTTTTCAAGCCGTTAAGAGGGGTTCGACTCCCCTAGGGGCTACCAAAACGCCGCCGCCTCGCGTGGCGGTGTTTTGTTTCCAGCCAGGGGAGTCGAACGGGCGACCGGACGGATTCGTCGTAAAGATTCCAACATCTGAAAAAACCCTCCTTGCATCAATATGATACGATGAGTATGCCTACGATTTGAATCCAGAACTCCGTATGCCTAAATTGGTCAAACCAGAAAAAATCAGCCTGCTAAACCACCCCGAAATTAAGGAGACCTGGATCCAAAAAAAAATTGCTGAAGATCCAAGTATCTTGGGACTTGGAAATTTGGTCTTACGCGATAGAGAAAGGAAGCAACCTTATGCTGGCAGACTTGACCTGCTGCTTCAGGAAGAAGATGGAGATCGACGTTACGAGGTAGAGATTCAACTAGGAAAAACTGACGAAAGTCACATCATTCGTACTATCGAGTACTGGGATATTGAGCGTAAGCGGTACACTAAATACGAACATTTCGCAGTAATCATTGCAGAAGAGATCACGAGTCGCTTCCTGAATGTTATCAGTCTGTTTCATGGAAGCATCCCATTGATTGCTTTACAGATGAATGCCTTCAAATGCGGAGAGGACGTGGCACTCGTATTTACTACGGTGCTCGATGAGACAAAATTAAACGGAGATGATGAGGAGGAAGCGGAACCAACAGACCGGCAGTACTGGTTGAAGAAGGCTTCAGAAGAAACCGTGAAGATGGCGGATACTCTTCTCTCGCAAATCAACAAAAAATACAAAACTGGGCTCGAGCTAAAGTACAACAAGTTTTACATTGGACTTGCAGAGGGCGGAAATCCAAACAACTTTATCCTCTTCAAACCAAGAAAAGGCTCGCTGAATGTCGAGTTTTCGATCCCTTACTCAGACCAGATTCAAAAGGAGATTGAAAAGAAAAACATCGATGATGTGGGTTACCAACGCCGATGGGAGAGATACCGGCTCAGGCTGACAAAAAAAGATTTGGTTGCACATAAGGAATTCATCGAAAAAATGGTGGACCTCTCTCGAGAAAACTACAAATAACCATTCACTACCAATAGGCGCATCCGCACATGTGGGTACGCCTATTGCTGTACAGTAGTGTCGTATGCCCACCAAGAAAAAGATGCCGAGGGCCAAAACGAACAACGGCTGGAAGACCGACAGCCGCGGGCACAAGTACCGCGGCCCGGGCGGCTGCCCCATCTGCTGGAAGGGCCGCCGGAAATGAAAACGTCCGCCGAAGGCGGACAGCGGTCACTTCTTGTCGCGGGCGTCGCGGATCCTCTTGCCGATCGCCAGCGCCTCGTTGAAGGTCGGGACGACCGTGATGTCGGTGTTGGCGGCGGCCTTGGCCGCGGAACGCAGGAAGTCGATGACGCGCGGGTCGATGGCGCTGGCCACGACCTTCAGCCCGCCGCCGATCCGGAACTCGTGGAAGGAGGCCTTGAGCGCCGCCGGCGCGCCGGGCAGGATCTGTTCGACCGTCGTGGCGCTGATGACCCACAACGCGCCGGGCGCCATGCGCTCACGCGACTCCTTCCATAGCTCCTCGACCGCCTTCGCATCGACCGCTCCCTTCAGCGAGCTCATGAGGTCGCCCTTGAGGACGTCCTTGAGCATGAACGTCACCGACGGAGTCGGCGGTTTCGTCTTCCTTTCGTCGGTCATACGATCTCCTCGGACCTAATCTGCGCACACGGACGCCGGGCGGTCAAGCGGGCGGCAGGGCCGTCGTTGCGCTTCGGTGGGGACCATGCTTCAATCCCGCCGCATCTTCATGGGGAAGATGAGGAGGATACCGTATTGGCAAAGAAGGACGGAGACACGGTGGTCATCGTGGGCAGCGGCGGACGCGAGCACGCCCTCGCGTGGAAGCTCAGGCAATCCGAACACGTCGGCAACATCTTCTGCCTGCCCGGCAACCCCGGCATGGCCGAGGTCGCCGAGTGCGTTCCCGCGGACATCACAAGGACGGACGCGCTCGCACAGACCATCATCGACCTGCAACCGCAGCTCGTGGTGGTTGGCCCCGAGGCGCCGCTCGTCGCCGGGCTCGCGGACCAGCTCATCGCGCAGCGCGTCGCGGTGTTCGGCCCGACGGCCGCCGCGGCGCGGCTCGAGGGGTCCAAGAGCTTCGCCAAGCTGCTCATGGTACGGGCCGCCGTGCCGACGGCGACCTTCGGCGTCGCGGACGACATGAGGACGGCCGAACTGTTCATCCGAAGGGTCGGCGTCCGGCTCGTGGTCAAGGCCGACGGGCTGTGCGACGGCAAGGGCGTCGTCGTCTGCGACAGCACACGGGAGGCACTGGCCGCTGCCCAGTCCATGCTCGTCGACCGGATCCACGGCGAGCAGGGCAGCCGCATCGTCATCGAGGAGCGGCTCTCGGGCCGGGAGGTCTCGGTGATGGCGCTCGTCGACGGGACGCGCGTCGTCCTGCTCCCCACGGCGCAGGACTACAAGCGTCGGCACGACGGCGACCAGGGCCCCATGACCGGCGGCATGGGCTGCTACAGCCCTTCGCCGGACGTCCCCCCGGAGCAGCTCGCGTGGATCCGGGAGTTCGTGCTCCTGCCGACCGTCCGGCAGATGGCGGCGGACAGCACGCCCTTCCGCGGGCTGCTCTACGCCGGGCTCATGCTCACGCACGCCGGCCCGATGGTGCTCGAGTTCAACTGCCGCTTCGGCGACCCGGAGACGCAGGTCGTCCTGCCGCGCCTCGCGGACGACCTCTACCCGTGGCTCCGCGACTGCGCCGTGGGCGCGCTCCCCGCGGGAGAATTCCCCGAGGATGCGCGCGCCGCGGTCTGCGTCGCGCAGTGCGCCGGCAGCTACCCGCTGAAGGGCTCCAAGGGCGCGCCGATCGACGGCCTCGAGAAGGCCGCGACGCTGCCCGACGTGACCGTCTTCCACGCCGGGACCGCGCGCGACCAGGCCGGGCGGATCGTCACCAACGGCGGCCGCGTGCTCGGCACGACGGCCATGGGCGGGACGGTCGCCGAGGCGCGCGCCCGGGCCTACGAGGCCGTCTCCTGCATCAGCTGGGACGGCGAGGCGCACCGCAGCGACATCGCCGCAGGCGTCTGAAGCGGCACGGACAAAAAAATCGGCGGACGCCCGTGGGCGACCCGCCGTTTTCTTTTTCCCACCGCCGCGTCCGTCAGTGGCCGTAGAAGCCGCGGCAGTCCTTGTCCGGCATCATGACGAGCGTCACCCCGGCGGCCTTGCAGACGGCGACGACCTCCGCGTCCTTCACCGACCCGCTCGAAGCGAAGATCGTGCGGATGCCCGCCTCAATCAGCACCGTCGGCCCGTCCGGGAAGGGGAAGAACGAGTCGCTGTAGGCCGTGGCGCCACGGGTGTCGTGCCCGTTGCGCTTGGCCCGCATGAGCGCGAGCTGCGCCGCGCCGACCCGATCCTGCTGCCCCACGGCGTTCGCGATCACCATCCCCTGCCGGACGAGCGTGATGGTGTTGGAGTTCGAACGCGCGCCCACGGCGCGGGCCAGCGAGATGTTGGTGCGGTCGGCGTCCGAGAGGAAGCCGTGCACGACGATCCGCGGGTCCTGCCAGTCGAGCACGAAGGCGTCGGCCGGCTGCATCAGGAACCCGCCGCGTACCGGGCGCAGGCGCGGCGACCGGTCGAGCGAGCCGCGGCTGAGCTCCGCGAGCGCGGGGTTGGCGATGCACCGGCACTTGCCGCCCTTGCGGCCGAGGACGGCCACGGCCTCCTCGCTGAACGACGGCGAGATGACGCCGTCGAGGAGCCGCTTGGGCCCGTCCCCGATGCCGTGGCGTCGCAGCAGCTCGGCCTCGGCGACGCCGACCGGCCGGTTGAGCATCACGAGCCCGCCGAAGATGGCGAGGCGGTCGCCGTCGAGCATGCCGCGGATGGCGGCGCCGACGTCGCCAGCGTGCGAAGCACCGCAGGCGTTGCCGTGCTTGGCGCCGACGGCGATCGCCGGCACCTCGCCGTGGTTGATGTCGCACGACGCCGCGATCTGCGTGACGACGTCGAGCAGCCGGTGGACGTCCGTCCAGTTGATGTAGCTCGGCGCGTCCCCGTCGACCACGCGGAAGCGGTGCAGCGCGAGCGGATCCGCGTCATCCTCCGCGTAGAGCGCCGCCGGCGCGAGGGACGGGTTCTCCCCGTACTTGCACGGCGAGACGCGCGCTCCGTAGCCGCCCGCGTAGGTCCCTGCGCCGTGGTAGACGGCCGAGACGCCGCAGTAGCCCGCGACCACGGCCTCCGCCTTGGCGCAGAGCGCCTCGCGGAACCGCCACCACTCCTCCTCTTCCTCCTCATAGAGCTCGAGGCGACCGTCGACGGCCTTGGTGAGCCGCCGGATCCAAGCCAGCAGCGGCGCGCGGTCGGCCGGATCGCAGACCACCATCCGCCGGCCCTTGGCCGCGGCGCGGACCATCGTCGGCCCGCCGATGTCGGTCTTCTCGATGACGCCGGCAGCCGTGGCCCCGGGCTTGGCGATCTCCTCCGCGAGCGGGTAGAAGTCGCAGCACAGCAGGTCGATGAAGGCGATGGCCGGCTGGCCGCACGCGGCACGCTGCCCGTTGATGAGCGAGAGTTCCGCCCAGTCCTCCTCGGTGTTCTGCATGAGGAGTCCGGCGTGGAACTCCCGCGAGAGGGTGACCACGCGGTGGCCGAAGATCGGCTCACCGACGCGATCCCCGAGGTCCAGGCACTCCAGGCCGGCCGCCCTGAGGTGCTTGCAGGTGCCGCCCGAGGCCTCGATCTCCCAGCCGAGCTCGGCCAGCCCCCGAGCGAACTCGACGATACCCTCCTTGTGCCAGACCGAGAAGAAGGCCCGACGCTTGCGATCGTTTTCCATGTGCTATCCTCCTGCCCTGTTTCGGGCGGCGCTACAGTAGCCGAGAACCGCGAAAGCCGCTACCCTAGCCCTGTAATCGCCGTCCGCCGGCGCCCGTAGTGAGGTGCAGGATGCATCCTTCCACGGGCATGGCGGCCGACCTCATGGCCACCGCCCTCCCCCAACGCGACGAGGACACGACGCTCGCCGTCCGCGCCCGGACCGAGCGCGAGGCTTTCGGCGCGCTGTTCGACCGCTGGCTGCCGCGCATCTACGGCTACGTCTACAAGCGCGTCGGGCACCGCGAGACGGCCGAGGACCTCACGAGCAAGGCCTTCGAGAAGGCCTGGAACGCCATCGGGTCGTTCGACCCGGCGCGCGGCACGTGGAGCTCCTGGATGTACCGCATCGCGACCAACGTCCTCTTCGACCACTACCGCGCGGCCAAGGACGTCGCCCTCCTCGAGGAGGACGCCGCCGAGGCGCTGCCCGACAAGACGGACCTCGTCCGACTTGCGGAGCAGGGCCTGGACCGCGCGCGCCTCGTCGCCGCGATGGCCAAGCTCCCCGAACGCTACCGTCTGGCCCTCCACCTCCGGTTCTTCGAGGAGCGCACCACCGAGGAGATGATGGAGATCATGAGCATCAAGCGCGGCACGCTGGCGGTCCTCGTCCACCGCTCGCTGCGCGCGCTCGCCAAGCACTTGCCCGAAGAAGGAAGCACGTAACTCATTTATGGCCCATCGTGAGCTGAAACCTGAGGAGCTGCTGGCCGCGCTCGACGCGGCGGCCCCGGGGAGCGACGATCCGCTCCTCCGGCTTGGCCATGCGCTCCGGGAGGCCGCGCCAAAGGCGGAAGGACCCGACCCGTTCTTCGCCAGCCGGCTCAAGGCCCAGCTCCTTTCCGCCCCTATGCCTCAACCCAAAGTCCCCGTCGCCGCGCTCATCTTGCCGCTCGTCGGCGTCGTCGCGGTGGCGGCCGTGGTCTTCGCCCTGCCGCAGTTCCGCCCGGCAGGCTCGCCTGAGGGCGGGACCCTCGCCACGGACTCGGCCGCGCGCTACGCCCTCGGAGCGGAGCTGACGTTGGCCTCCGGCGAAGTCCGCTGGCGCGCCGACGCCTCCGCCGCCTGGCAAGCCGCCGAAGAAGGGCTGCCCGTCGGCCCCGGCGTCGAGCTCGACGTGCCAGGCGACGGCCGTGCCGTCGTCACCCTGGACGACGGCAGCGCCCTGCGCCTGAACGGCAAGACCACCGTCGCCATCGAGCGGCTCGACCGCGACGCCGTCCGCGTGCGCGAGGACCGCGGCACTGCCTACTTCCGCGTCATGAAGGACGCCAAGCGCACCTTCACCGTGGCGACCGCCGAGGGCGACGTGACCGCGCTCGGCACGGCCTTCGCCGTGGCCCGCGACGCGGAGAAGAAGACCCTCGACGTCCACTGCCTCGAATCCAAGGTCAAAGTGGCCCTCGCCAAGGACGGCACCAAGCTCGAAAAGGAGATCGCTCAGGGCAAGACGCTCAGCTACGACGCCAAGAAAGATCCCGGCGATGGCACCACGATCGCCGACATCGACCCCAAGAAGATCGCCGAGGTCCCGTTCTTCAAGTGGAACCTGCGTGAGGACGCCAAGGAGGGCCAACCGCTGGGCGTGGTCACGGAAGTGCCCAAGCCGGAGCTGGCCATCACCAGCATCGCCAACGGCGCCGTCCTGCCCGACGAGGGACCGGTCGAAGTGGCCGGCAAGACGGAACCGGGGCTCACCGTCCTCGTGAACGGCAAGGAGGCCGTGGCCAACGATGACGGAAGCTGGTCCACGACCGTCGAGCTCAAGGACGGCTTCCAGACCATCGACGTCAAGGTGCAGGATCCGCTCTCGGGCGACGCCATCGGCACGATCGGCGTGACCGTCGGCGCACCCACGCCGGTGGCCGTGGCCCCGACGCCCGCGCCGAAGCCGGCGCCGGTCGTCACCGACGGCATCACCCTCTCCGGCGCGCTCTCCGGCACCACCGCCAAGCTCTCCTGGAAGGTCACGGGCGTCGACGTCTCCGGCGGCTTCAAGGTGGTCTACAACAAGACCGGCTCGCCGGTGTATCCGGGCGACAGCGCCAGCTACCAGAACGCGGACGTGCGCAGCGCCGCCATCGGCGGCATGCCGGCGGGGAAGACCGTCTACTTCCGGATCTGCGCCTACCGCGACGGGACCTGCTCCGACTACTCCAACCAGGTGAAGCTGACCGTCCCGGCCGAGACCACGACGACCGGCGCCGTCTCGATCGCGCTGCAGGGCATCGTCTCCGGCACGACCGCGTCGCTCAAGTGGACGACCAGCGGCGACGTCTCGCAGGGCTTCAAGGTAATCTGGAACACGAGCGGCTCGCCGACCTACCCGGGCGACAATCCGACCTACGTGGACGGCGGCACGCGCGCCTTCTCGGTGAAGGGCCTGCCGGAGAACGCCTCCGTCTACCTGCGGGTCTGCGCCTACACCGGCAACGGCTGCTCGACCTACTCCAACCAGATCAAGCTCCAGACCGGCGCGACCACGGTCAAGACCGGCGGCTACAACCTGCTGACCGGCGAACAGCAGGTCACGGCCAGCGTCACGGGGAACGGCGTGCAGCTCTCCTGGACGCCGTGCAGCGCCTCGGACTTCCTCTACTACAAGGTCGTCCGTTCGGAGACCAATCCCGACCCGTATTACCCCAACGACGGCTACGTCACGGCCATCTCCAACCAGCAGGCGACCGGCTACACGGACAGCTCCGCCGTCTCCGGCAAGAGCTACTACTACCGGATCTGCTCAAAGGAGGGCGACGGCTCCGTCTGGTGCGGCAACGTGGTCCGGGTGAGCGTGCCCTGACCGCCGCGTTCCGACCCCGCCCCCTCGAGGGCGGGGTCTTCCGTCTGGGGCGTTGACAGCGCGCCGGGCTGTGCTATCTTCGGCCTCCTGTGATCGACCTTCCTTTCCTCTTCCTCGTCGGCGGGACCATGGTCGCCATGATGGCGCAGCTCTTTGCGCTGTCCATGGTCCTCATCATCGCCTTCGACTTCCCGGAGCCGTTCATGGTGCCGGCCGGCCGCGCCATCTTCCTGGGGACCGTGACCGGCGTCTTCGTGGCCGCGGTCTGGCCGTACGCCCAACCGCCGGTGACGGCGCTCATCGTCAACCTGCTCATGCTCACCGGCATCAAGAACCTCGATCCGCGCTGGCGTCCGCTTCTCATGGCCATCAACGGCGCCTTCGCCTTCGTCCCCATGGCGGTCCGCGCCGCCTCCGGCGTCTGACGCGAGCCCGGCCCCACGGCCGGGCTTTTTCATGGACGCGCGCGGCGGTATACTGCGGACAGCTATGAGCAAAGTCCCGTGGCTCGCCACCCAGGCGGACGACAACTACATGAAGGCCTTCCTGACGTCCCAGCCGGAGGCCTCGCCGACTCCCGAGGAGGAAGCCAAACTCGCGGTCGACGTCTACGAGACGCCCAGCGAAATCGTGGTCAAAGCGCCCATCGCCGGCGTGCGACCGGAGCACCTTGACATCTCGCTTTCCCATGATATGCTCACGATTCGCGGAAAACGCATGGAGGGGGGCGATCCCGGACGGTCCTATCTCTGCCGGGAGTGCCACTGGGGCGCCTTCTCGCGGACCGTCATCCTGCCCGTCTCGGTGAGCTTCGAGCGCGCGCGCGCCGCCTTCGACCACGGGGTGCTCACGGTGCGCATGCCCAAGCTCGCCCGCGGCCCCAACATCCCCATCGACGTCGCCGACCATGGCCCAACGATCTCCACAGCTTGACGCCGTCCTCGACCGCCTGGAAGGCACGGTCGCGGTGTTGCGGTTCCCGGACGGGCAGCTCCTGCGCGTCCCGGCCGCCGCCCTGCCCGAAGCCACGCCCGGCGCGACCGTCCGGCTCGGGGCGCTCCTGCCCGAAGCCGAGCGCGCGGCCCTGGCCCGCACGGTGCTCAACCAGCTGCTGGCCGAGCAATGACCTATGGGCCGGAAGCGCGCCGACATCCTCACGACGCTCAAGAAACCGCACGTCCTGGTGGCCGTTGTTTCCGCAGCGGTCGTTTTGTTGCTGGGGACGGCCGCGGTCGGCGTCCAGGCCACGGAACGCAAATGGGAAGACCTCATCCTGCCCGGGGTGACCGCCGGCGGCATCGAGATCGGTGAGCTCACCAAGGAAGCCGCGCAGATCGAGCTTGCCGAAAGGTTCGACGCCCTGCTCTCCGAGGGCTTCGCGGTGCGTTCGGCCCGCTCCGAGACGGTCATCCCGCCGCTCCTCGTCGCGCTCGACGACCCCGACAACACGCGCGCGTTGGCCGCGCTCGACGCCAAGGCCACGGTCGACGCCGCCTTCGCCTACGGCCACGACGGCTCCCTGGCGCGACGCATCGTCGCCCAGATCACCAGCCGCCAGACGGGCCACGCGGTGCCGCTCCAGGTGGCGCTGCTGCGCCAGGAGCTCATCGCCGCCATGGCCGAGCAGTTCCGGGCCGAGGAGACGCCGGTCGTCGACGCCGCGCTCAAGGCCGCAGGCGGCGCGCGCTTCTCCGTCCGCCCCGCCGAGGCCGGCCGCACCTACGACTACAACGCCGCGGTCAACGCGCTCGAGGAACAGCTGGCGCGCGGCCGCACCGAGCCGGTGACGCTCACGCTGCGCGACGCCGCGCCGGCGATCGGCGACCGCGCCGTCGCGGCGCTGGTGCCCGAGGCGGAACGCCTGGCGACGGCCGCGCCGCTGACGCTGCGCGATCCGGAGGGCGGCGCCTGGGAAGTGACGCAGGCCATGGTCGCCTCCTGGGTGGCCGTCGAGGCGTCGAGCGGCACCCCGCGGCTCGCCCTCTCCCTCGAGGCCATGGCGGCGTTCTTCGACCAGCTTGCGGAACGCGTCGAGACCCCGGCCGACGATGCCCGCTTCCGCGTCGAGAACGGCCGCGTCGTGGAATTCGCCCCCTCGAAGGACGGCATCACCGTGGACCGCGCCGCTACGGCCGAGAACATCCGGCTGGCGCTGGCTGCCGGCGAGAAGGAAGCCGCGCTGGTGCGCACGGTGCTCCGCCCCAAGGTCGCCACCGGCGAGGCCAACGCGCTCGGCATCACCGAGAAGCTCGGCACCGGCGTTTCCGACTACCGCGGCAGCCCGCGCAACCGCCTCCGCAACATCCAGAACGCGGTGCGCAAGCTCAATGGCCTGCTCATCCAGCCGGGCGAGACCTTCTCCCTGCTCGAGGCGCTCAAGCCCTTCACCCTCGAAGGCGGCTGGCTGCCGGAGCTGGTCATCAAAGGCGACAAGATCATCCCGGAGATCGGCGGCGGCGCCTGCCAGATCGGCACCACCACCTTCCGCGCGGCCATGAACTCGGGGCTGCCCATCGTCGAGCGCCGCAACCACTCGCTGGTGGTGCGCTACTACAACGACCCGGCCAACAACAACCCGGGGACCGACGCCACCATCTACGACCCGGCCCCGGACTTCAAGTTCCTCAACGACACCGGACACATCGTGCTGTTCGAGGCCATCAACGACACGGAGGAACAGAAGCTCTATTTCACCTTCTGGGGAACGTCCGACGGTCGCACGGGCAGCTATACCGCCCCCAAGGTGCTGCGTTGGATCGCCGCGCCGCCGGACAAGATCGTCGAGACCACGGAGCTGCCGCCCGGCGAGCGCCAGTGCGAGGCTCCGCATCCCGGCGCGGAGACCAGCTTCACCTACACGGTGGTCATGCCCGACGGCACCAAGAAGGAAGAGGTCTTCACCAGCCGCTATCGCGCCTTGGCGCGCACCTGCCTGGTGGGCGTCGAGACGCTCTCGACCCCGCCGCCCGTGGAGGGCGAGGCGCCCACGGACCCCGCCGCGCCGCCAGCCGAGGCCGCCGCCCCGGCCCAGTGACATGCAAAAACCGCCCCGGTCAGGGGCGGTTTCGATATCAGGAGCTCCTCCGGCAAGGAACAGCGCTCAAGAAGATGCGTTGAAGGGAGAGTCGAGCCGGAGCCCAAGTCCCCTTCTACCCATCTCCATGCTTGTCGTGAGCGCTGGTCCCTGTGGAGGAGCGAGAAGCGAATCTACCACAGCACCGGGAATGTGTCAAGGGGGTGCGAACACCCGCGTTTTCCTGCCGGTTTACTTGATGATCTTGTCCGCCAGTCCGTACTTCACCGCGTCTTCCGGATCCATGAAGTAGTCGCGATCGGCGTCCTTCTCGACTTTGGCCTTGGTCTGCCCGGTGTGCTTGGCGAGGATCTCGTTGAGACGGTCCTTCATCTTGAGGATGCGCTCGGCGCGGATCTTCACGTCCGTGGCCTGCCCCTCGGCGCCGCCCATCACCTGGTGGATCATGATCTCCGAGTTCGGCAGGACGAAGCGCTTGCCCTTTTCGCCGGCCGCCAGCAGCACCGCGCCCATCGAGGCGGCCATGCCGATGCAGATGGTCGAGACGTCGGGTTTGATGTACTGCATCGTGTCGTAGATGGCGAGGCCTGCCGTCACCGAGCCGCCCGGGGAGTTCACGTAGAGCTTGATGTCCTTCTCCTTGTCCTGGCTCTCCAGGAAGAGCAGCTGGGCGATGACGGTGTTGGCCACGCCGTCGTCGATGGCGTCGCCCAGGAAGATGATGCGGTCCTTGAGCAGCCGCGAATAGATATCGTAGGCCCGCTCGCCGAAGGGGGTCTTGTCGATGACCGTCGGCACCAGGTAGTTGGCCTTGGGCGCCTGGCTCTGGATGGTATACGGGTGGGACATAGGGATAGGTGCAGTGTAGCACCATCAAACTAGCAGTCAAGCTCTGAGAGTGCTAGTTCAGGACCAGCCAGCGGCCTTGTTCCTCGACGAGCCGCCCGGGGATGGCGAAGCCGGCGGCCTTCTTGTGCCCGCCGCCGCCGAAGAAGGCCGCGAGCTTGGCGACGTCGCGCTCCCCGGTGGTCCGGAAGGACCCGCGCACCGTGCCGTCCTTCCCCTCTTTGAGCACCAAGATCGTGGGGACGTCCAAGACGGCGTTCAGGAAGTTGGAGATGCCCTCCGTGGAGTCGTCTTCCCCGAGCCCTGCCTCCATGAGGTCGCGGCGGGTCAGGACCGTCGTGGCCACACCCCAGGTGCGGTTCAGGGTGAGGCGCGCCAGGGCCACGCCCCACAATTTGAGCATCGGCACGGACTTGTTGCGGTAGATGTGGGTGAGGACGTCGCGGAACTTGGCGCCGCGCGCGAGCAGCGCCGCGCCCATGCGCAGCGCCGGCGCGGTCGTGGCCGGATTGGAGAAGTTGCCGGTGTCCGTGCACAGGCCCGTCAGCAGGCAGGTGGCCGTGGCCCGATCCACGCTCTGCCCGACCGCCTCGTGGAAGCGATGGACGACCTCGGCCGTGGAGCTGGCGTCCGTCACGATCAGGTTGACCGTGCCGAAGCGGCTGTTGGTGACGTGGTGGTCGACGTTGACCACGGTCGGGTTCCCCAGCGCGGTGAGGAGCTCCTCGGTCCCGGTCATCTTGAGGTCCCCGGCATCGAAAAAGAACACGGCGTCCGGAGCGACGCTTTTGACCTGCTCCTGGTCCGCCGTCACCTGCCCGGCCCCCGGCATGAAGCGGTAGGGCGCCGGCACGCCGTCCACGCAGAAGCGGGTATGCGCCTTGCCCTGGCGCTCCAGCCACAGCCCAAAGCCGAGCATCGCGCCCAAGGTGTCCCCGTCCGGCCGGCGGTGGGCCACCAAAAGCGGATGGCGCGCGGAGAGAGCCACGTCCCGCACCCGGCGGTAGAGCTGTTCCTCGTGGATCGGCATAAGAAGGAAGCACTCTACCGGCCTTTGTCCGGCAGGTCAACGGTGGCCACCAAGATTGTTATTCCCACGGGCGTGGGAATCCAGAACGACCGGTGGTCTGGATCCCCGCCTCCACGGGGATGACATGGCTGGTGAAAGAAAAAAGCCGGAGCGCGTGCTCAGGCGTTCCCGGCGGTCTGCGGCCGATCCATCACCGCGAGCGCGGCGTCGATTTCGGCGAGCTCGCGCTCGAGCCGAGCCTTCTCGGCCATCTTGCTCTCCCGCTCGGCGGCCAGCTGGCGCGCCTTGTCCCTCTTGCGCCGCTCGCGCTCCTCCCCGAGGCGTGCCTCCTGCTCCTGCAGGTCAGCCACGACCCGCGCGACCGTCACGGCATGGGCCTCGAGATCCTCGTCCGAGAGCCCGGCCATGTCCTGTAGTTCGTACAGGTTGACGCGGGAGTCGCCCTCCGGCGTACTGAACGACGACCTGCGGAACGGAGACGCCACAACGGCCACCAGGCTCGACGGCTCCTTCGACGCCGGATGGCGCTCGAGCGGACCGGTCCGTATGCCACGCGGAGAATCGTCTCCCCGTTGCGGCGCGCCCGGGTGTTCCATGCCTCTGCTCATCTGCACCTCCATGCCGACCATACCGTCACTGGGTACCCCAGTCAACCGCCTCGACGCCCCCAAACCCCCTTGTTACACTGTCTGCGACGCCGACTTCCCATGTACCTCGAGCAGCTGCACATCCAAGGGTTCAAGTCCTTCCCCCAGGCCACCCGCCTGGACTTTTTGGGTCCGCAGAAGAAGACCAAGGGCATCACCTCCATCGTCGGGCCCAACGGCTCGGGCAAGAGCAACGTGGCAGACGCCATCCGCTGGGTCTTGGGCGAGCAGTCCATGAAGTTGCTGCGCGGCAAGAGGTCCGAGGACGTCATCTTCGCGGGCTCCGAGAAGCGGGCCCGATCCGGCTTCGCCGAGGTCACCATGCGGCTCACCAACGAAGGCCGCAGCGCCGAGCTCGACTACCCCGAAGTGGAGATCACCCGCCGCCTGTACCGCGACGGCGAGTCCGAGTACCTGCTCAACCGCAACAAGGTCCGGCTCCAGGACATCCAGCTGATCCTCGCCAAGGCCAACTTCGGCGAGCGCCACTACGCCGTCATCGGCCAGGGCATGATCGACTCGCTCCTCCAGCTCTCCCCCGAGGAGCGCCGCGATTTCTTCGACGAGGCCGCGGGCGTCAAGCCGCTCCAGATCAAGAAGCAGCAATCCATCCAGAAGCTCGCGCTCGCAGAAGAGAACCTGACCAAGACCGCGGCGCTGCTCGCCGAGATCGAGCCGCGGTTGCGTTCGCTGGCCCGCCAGGTGAAGCGGCTCGAAGAGCGCGGGACGATCGAAGAAGAGCTCCACGGCCTGCAGCACGCCTACTACGGCGGCCAGTGGCGAGCGATCGAGAAGAGCATCGCCGAAGTCCGCGGACGGCTCGGGGAAAAGGAAAAGGCCATGGCCGCCAAGGCCGCCGAGGTCGAGACGCTGCGCACCGGATTCGCGGCCATGGAAAAGCAGGAGACCGTGAGCGGCGCCGCGCTCAAGCTCCAGCAGGAGCTCTCCGCGCTCTATGAGCAGAAGAGCACGCTCAAAGAGAAGGAGCTCCAGCTCCAAACGACCGTGGCGCGGATGAAGGCCGAGGCCTCCGTCGCCGTGCCCCTGCCGCTCTCCAAGATCATCGCCGAGCTGCAGGCCATCGTCGACGCCCAGGGCGCCCTGCTCGAGAAGGTCCAGGCGGCCACGGACATCAAGGCCGTCCAGAAGGAGGCCGCGGCGCTCGCCGAGCGCACCCGCGCGCTCCTCGACAAGCTGGAGCGCCCGCCGAATAGCGAGAAGACCGAAGCCGTCGACGCCAAGACGTTGACGCAGTTGGCGGATGCCCAAAAGGAGGTCGCCGCCGTGGCCGAGAAGATCGCCTCCGCGCAGGCGAGGCTCAAGGCCGCGGGCGACGAGGAGTCCACCAAGAAGGGCGAAGTCTTCGCCAAGCAGCGCGAGCTGGCCGCGCGCCAACAGGAGCTCCATGCGCTCGAGACCGCCGCCAACCAGGTGCGCGTGGACCTGGCCCGGCTCGAGACCCGCAAGGAGTCGCTCGAGGCCGAGATGGCGGCCGAGCTCAAGGAGCGCGCCGAGCGGGTGCGCACGGAAGCCGTCGCCCGCACCGACGTCGTTGAGGGCGATCTGCTGCCTCGCATCCAGAAACTCAAGTACGCGCTGGAGCTCATCGGAGGCATCGACCCCGAGGTCGTCAAGGAGCACAGGGAGACCGATGGGCGTTTCACGTTCCTCTCCACCCAGAGCGACGACCTGCGCGCCTCCATCGCCAACCTGGAAAAGGCCATCGTCGAGCTGGAGGCCCAGGTCGAGGCGCTCTTCACCACCTCCTTCGACGCCATCAACGCCAACTTCGACCGCTACTTCAAGATCCTCTTCAACGGCGGCCAAGCCAAGCTGGTGAAGACCGTGGAGCAGGCCGACGAAGGCGAGGACGCCGCGATGGGCGAAGAGACCATCGAGGAGCGGCCCAAGACCATCGCCGAGAAGTTCCGCGAACAGAAGTACACCATCGACATCTTCGCCAACCCGCCCGGCAAGAAGGTGAAGAACCTGGCCATGCTCTCCGGCGGCGAGCGCGCGCTCACGGCCATCGCCCTCATCAGCGCCATCATCTCCACCAACCCGCCGCCCTTCGTGGTGCTGGACGAGGTGGACGCCGCGCTCGACGAGTCCAACTCCATCCGCTTCGCGACCATCGTCGACGAGCTCTCCCACCGCTCCCAGTTCGTGGTCATCACCCACAACCGCTACACCATGGAGAAGGCCTCCGTCCTCTACGGCGTCTCCATGGGCGAGGACGGCGCCTCGCGGCTGCTCTCCGTGAAGATGGAGGACGTGCTCAAGCACTCCGGCGCCAAGCAGCCGGTCTGACGGGCAGAAAAACAGGACGCCGCAGGGCGTCCGTTCCCGTTCTCTCCTCAGGCCTCGAGCGCCCGGAGAGCCTCGTGGACCGCTTCCAGCTCCTCGGGCCGGCGGTACCAGCTCTCCGAGTCGCCCATGCGCTTCCTGAGCGCGCCATAGAAGTCGCCGTGCGAGCCGTCGCAGGGCGTGCCGCAACGCGCGCAGTGCCAGCGCGTGTCGATGCCGTCCGCGAACCGGACGCAGACCGAACCCACGCAGTGGGGGTCCGGACAGCGGCATGTCTCCTGCCGCGACCGGGCCTCCACGCCCCATGCCTTGAGGGCCTCGACCGACTGCCGCCGGAGGCGCGCCGCCCCGGCGCGGTCGAGGACCCTCCCCATCACATACACTCCGAGGACCAGCACGGCGACGGCCGCCGCGATCGTGACGTGGACCATAGCCCTCCTGTGAGCGCCAGCAAGGATACCCGTTTCGGGGCGGATTGACAAGCCCCCGGACCTTCCCTATAGTGGGCCCGCTGCATCGCCCCGCTCAGCGGGGCAGGATGCCACGGCGGCGCTCACCGCCTACAGCATCCGCAAACCATTCACCTCTTAAGGACGCATGCTGAACATCCGCCTGTCCCGCGTGGGCAAGAAGAAGCAGCCCACCTTCCGCGTCATCGTCACCGAGAAGGGTCGTGACCCCTGGGGCAAGGCCCGCGAGATCCTCGGCTCGTACGACCCGCGCACCAAGGCGCTCCAGATCGACGCCGAGCGGGTCAAGCACTGGCTCTCCGTCGGAGCCACGGTCACGGACTCCGCCTGGAACATCCTCCTCGCCAACAAGCTCGTCGAGGGGAAGACCCGGAACGTGGTCGCCAAGACCAAGAGCAACCCGCCGAAAAAGGAGGAGCCCGCGCCCGAAGCGGCGCCGTCCGAAGCCAAGGCCGAGGAACCCAAGGAAGAGGAGCCCGAGGGAACCCCCGCCGCCTGAGATACCCGCCGCCGCGCCTTTACCGGTGCGGCGGCGCTGTTGTACGCTGGAAGCACGGTGTTTCACATCTAACCCGTCCGTATGGCTGAGAAGGATCAGGAGTTCGTGGAATACGTGGTCCGAAGCATCGTCAACCATCCCGATGACGTCCGCGCCGAGCGGACCATCGACGAACGCGGCGTCCTCATCACGCTCTACGTCAATCCGGAAGACATGGGCTACGTCATCGGCCGCGACGGCCAGACTGCCCGCTCCCTGCGCACGCTGCTGCGCATCGTCGGCGCCAAGAGCAACGCCCGCGTCAACCTCAAGATCTACGAGCCGGAAGAGTCCCGGCAGGCCCGCATGGCCCAGCGTGAGGAACGCGGCGGCGACAGCCCCCGCTCCGAGGAGAACCGTCCGGACTTCAGCGCGCTCGACGACCTGAAGATCTGAAACGTAAAAGGGCCCCGAAAGGGGCTCTTTGCTATGCCTCCGTCTGTTTCCAAAGCGCTTCGAACAGCAACTTGAAGACCGCTGCCAACTCACGGCTTTCGATCAGTACGGCGTGAAAATTAACGTCATCTCGGTACGTCACGATGGCGATCTTGTTCCGGCACAACTCGATGTTCGCGAAAAAGTCCCACCCCATGTCCTTCAAGAGGCGGATCTGCTTGTTCTGGCTTTTCCCGCCATCCTTGACCTTCCACGCATGCGTATTTTCATCATCCACGAGCAGCGACCGCACGAATATTTTTCGATCCTTGATCAATTTCAACAGATCACTGCGCAACGACGTTGGAAATAGCTCAAACTTTCCTCCCCAGTTGGCAATCTCCAGCCCCTCGTCCGGGTAGCGCGCGTCGCCGTACAACCAATAGTAGATGTTCGACAGACTTTCGATGCCGTCGTACATCTGCACGCTGGCTCCCTTGAGATGTGAACCATACAGCGCCTTCAGTTCCGGCATGAGCTCGCCGAGCAAGGACTTCAGCTGTTCCTGCCGCTCAATGCGCTTGTTCAGCAGGTCACGAAGGCGGTCGGGGGAGACGGCAGTGAAGTGGGTGACCCCCCGCTTCTGATAGGAGGACACGACCCCCATTTTCCGGAGCTCCAGCAGAAGATTGTAGGCGGTGGTCCGATTCAGTCCGGCCTGCCTCGCGATGTCCTTTGCGAGCGCCTGCCCCAACCTCAAACAGGCGAGATAGACGGCGGCCGCCTTCTCAGACAGTCCTATTTCCTGAAGAAAATCGCGGATTCCGTCGGTTTGTTTGTGGTGGGCCCGGCGTGGCATATTTGTTGTGTGAAATTTTACACGACTATTTTGTCTATTTTTAGCAGAAAAAATGCGCGTTGTCAATGACTCTGTTCAGAAATGGCGCTCATTTCGATATGACTATGACCGTCCCACCCTGGGACAGAAAGGACATTCACAATGCGCGTGCTCCTGGTGGATCCCCCGCTCTACAAGCATCCGCTCTGGGATCCCATCCGGACATCCCAGCCGCTCGGCATCTGGTCCATCGGCTCCACCTTGCAGGCCCGCGGCCACGAGGTCCGCCTCGTCTGTGCGCCGTTGCAGGGGCTGGAATGCGTGCAAGGACTGAACGGTCAGTCCGTTCCGGAGAGCACGTCCGACCTCATCAGCGGACGTCTGGGCATCCTGGAACGCCGGTCGACGGAATCGCTCGTCGAGGAATGGTTCGGCCACGACGGCCTGCTGCGCATCGGCCTCACCGACGGGCAGATCGCCGAGGAAATCGAAACGTTCCAGCCGGACCTCGTCGGCATCGCCTCGCTGGCCTCCTGCATGCACCAGAGCTTCGTGGCGACGGCCCGTGCCATCCGCTCCCGCTTCCCGGAGCTCCCGATCGTAGCTGGAGGCCAGCACGCTACGGCCATGCCGTACGAGCTGCTGCGAGATGCCGCTGGCGCCATCGACTACGCTGTCCGCGGCGAGGGAGAGTTGGTGCTCTGCGAGCTCGTCGAAAAGATCGGCGACCCCGGTGAGGCGCGGTCCCTGCCCGGCGTCTCCTTCCTCGATGCGGACGGGAAGCTCGTCAATAACCCGCGGCCGAATTGGACGGACGTGGAGACGCTCGCACCCCTCGATCCCGCTCTCCTCGCGCACGTGCCGTTACCGAGCGTGCCCACCCACACGTTCGGCGATACCCCGAAGGTGACCACCGACATGATGTTCTCGGTCGGATGCCATCGCAGCTGCCCGTACTGCTTCTCCCCTAAGATGCGTGGCGGCCTGCGCGCGCTCTCCGGGGACAAGATCGCGCGGCAGTTGCGCCTGCTGCGAGATGCCGGCTACGAGGAGCTGGTGCTCCAAGACGACGATCTGCTCAAGGAGAAGGACTTCTTCGTCCGGCTCCTGCGCATGATCGCCCACGCCGGCTTGAGCTGGCAGGACAACGGCGGGATGAACCTGGAACTGTTCGATGACGAGTTGACCGATGCGGTCATCGCCTCGGGGTGCAGGTCCATCTACGTCCCGGTGAACCCGCGCCAGCTCGCGGACCGTCTTCCGACGGTCCGCGCAGTCGAGAACGTGCACTATCTCCGCCGTCTCAAGGACAGCGGCATGTACACGTTCACGAGCGGCATCTACGGCGTACCGAACCTTCGGGACCCGAAGAAGACGTACGACGACCTCCTGCGCCTCCGCGACTTTCACGTCAGGCTGGTGACGAGAGCCTTCGTGGACGCCTCGCTCGTGTTCCCGCTCTCGGCATTGCCTGGAACCCCGTGGTTCCGTCAGGTCGAGAAGAACCCGGCATTCGAGTTCAGCAAGGAGCGCTGGATCGGGTACTCGATCTTCGTGCCCCAGGTCTACCCGGTGGAGCTCGGCGCGCGACCGCTTTGGCGGGAAGTGCTTGAGACGCATCGCGCCCTGAACGCGGTGCAAGCCTCCCTGCCCTGGTTCTCGCCATTCCCGAATCGGCTCCGGTAACCATGTCCCTCTTCCAGGAAAGAGGGACATCTTTTATTGTGGAGCCATGAAACGCTTCACCGTCATCACCCTCTTCCCGGAGATCGTCGAGGCCTATGCCGGCGAGAGCATCCTGAAGCGCGCCGCGGCCAAAAAGCTGCTGGCGCTTTCCGCCGTGCAGCTGCGCGACTTCGCCATGGACAAGCATCGTCACGTCGACGACAGGCCCTTCGGCGGGGGGCCGGGCATGGTGCTCATGGTCGAGCCCATCGACCGGGCGCTCAAGAAGTCCCTCGGCAAGAAGCCCAAGAAGGCCCGCGTCATCCTGACCTCGGCCCGCGGCAAGGTCTTCACCCAGGCCGATGCCCGGCGGCTCGCCACGTACGACCACGTCGTCTTCGTCTGCGGCCGCTATGAGGGCGTCGATGAGCGGGTCGCCGAACATCTGGTGGACGAGGAGTTCTCCATCGGCCCGTACGTGCTGACCGGCGGAGAGCTCCCGGCGCTCGTCATGACCGACGCCATCGCCCGGCAGGTGCCGGGAGTGCTCGGCAAGGGTGAATCGCTTGAGGAGATCCATGGCAGCTTCCCGCAATACACGCGTCCCGAGAAGTACAGGAAATGGAACGTGCCGCCGGTGCTGCTCTCCGGCGACCACAAGAAGATCGACGCCTGGCGCAGAGCGCAGCGCATGACCGAGGCGCTGCGTCCTGAGCGAGCGAGCTCCGCTGGGGAGCGAAGGAAACCGAAATAAGAAAAGGCCGACCCTGAGGGGTCGGCTCGCGCGTTCCGCGGACGTCAGCGGACGAACCACTGCACGCGGTCGCCGCGCCGCAGCGTCACGGACTCCGCGGCCTGCGGGTTCAGCGGATCGTCGAGCCCGGTGAGCACGACGCCGTTGACCTCGAACTCGTGATCGCCGCGCACGCCGCCGGCGCCCAGCTGCACGATGAGCCGTCCGCCGCGGCTGCGCACCCACTGGATGTCGCCGAAGCGCCGCTCGGTGAGCTGCCAGACCGTCTGGCCCGCGGCGTCGGCCACGAGCTCGTCGCCGAACGGCCGGAAGCCGCTGATGCACCCGGGCACGAGCGGCCCCAGGATGGCGGCGCCGACTGCGGCGGCGATCCCGCCCAAGAAGCCGCGCCGGGCCAGCGCATCGTCCTTTTCCATCGTCTCTCCTCTCGCGAAGGTTCCCACATTGTAAGGAGCGGGGACCTCTCCGGTCAACGCCCGGGGCGGTCCCGGAAACGGCTTGTTTTCCCTGTGGATAAGCCAAATTCGGGGGTCCCGACCAGGCCCTTGACAGCTTTCCGGGCCTTCCGTACACTACGGCCACAAAACAAGAGCCCTAGTGGGCTTTTTGTGTGGCCTTGAACAATCCAAGCCAATGCCCATACGCCATGGAACGCATCGTGCTTTTCATGGTTGCAACGTCTGTCCGGTCGAGCTCAGCTCGACCACTCAACAGAAGAAATCTCCAATAGAGCTATCAGCTCTCCAAACCGGCTTGCCGGTTTTACTGAGAGTTTGATCCTGGCTCAGGATGAACGCTGGCGGCGTGTCTAAGGCATGCAA